>CAKZLA010000138.1 GCA_937124525.1 uncultured Desulfobacterium sp. | reverse complement strand
CACATTACCCCTGCACCACACGCAGCTGTCAGCGCCATCGTATGAGAAGAAAGTATGAAACGGGATTGTAGGTTAGATATTTTCATGGCTTATTTTGCGCCCCCTGAATTTGATTATTGTGTGCCGGGCACGGCACACGTCTTAAGGGTGAGCCTACACCTTAGAATCATGAAGGTCAAGGCAAGTCCCAAACCCAGCCTGATGGAGGCGAAGGGTATAGTGTTATCACAACGGGGTACCGGTGACGGTGCTTCGGAAGGCAGTGGCTCCGCCGAGGCGGAGTAGCACAAAAGTACGGGGCGACGTACAGGAATCGCGTCAGGCGTGCATTGTGGGACGAGCCTGCAACACAAGGTAAAGTCCTCTATCCATTATAAGCAATGACCGTATACGCGGCGCTCACGTGCTGAAAGACGTGTGACTTACCCCGGGAGGTCTTCCATGTGCCCCGGGATGCTGCTTGCAGCAGAAATTGGCTGAAGGCAGGGCAACCTGCTTTGACCGCATGGAAGAAGTCAGCAGAGGGCATAGTAGCCGGAGGAAACGAGCCGTGTTGAAACAGCACACGGAAGGACTCACCCCGGTGAAGGCCTGAACGGTGCCCGGACCGATAGGTACGGGTAAATGATAGAGACCAATAGGAGGTGTTGTTGATTACAACATTATTTCTACGTCTTTTCAAAGCAAAATTGCAAATTAATTCAACCGCTGATATGTGTATAGTCATTTTTTTAATGTAGGGAAGTCACAATGAATTTTTGACCAACACCATTGAAAAAGGGAAAGGTTGGAAAGGAGAAACATTCTACGCCAATAGACACCTCCTTCCCAACCCCCTGACAGGATATTAGATATCCAATACCTTTTCGATAACACATATCCAAGCATCTGGGAATATAAAGCTGATTTTTTTAACATCTGTTTTCAGGAGTATATTGGCAGGAAATGTCTGATTTGCGAGGGTGAAGACTGCTGCAAGCCAATCAAAGAGTATTATCGTTATGCCGTTGAGCTTTTCCCTTATAAAAAGGAGAAAGTGCCGGTTGCCAGGTTTCTATGCGTCAAGACCGGCAGAACCCTTTCCCTATTGCCCCGCCAGTTAATTCCTTACCATCAATACACGACCGATGCCGTAGTCGGAGCCTTGCTCATGGTATATGATTTCCAGAAAATGGGACAGGTCGGTTACCATGGTGCAACGCTCAAACTCGATCCGGATTGCTGGGTCACCCCCTATCTGGTTCAGACCTGGGCCGTATTATTGCTGTCCGGCTTTCTCCGAGGACATCATGTTCTTCATGAAGAATTTCCCCTGCCGACATTCCGCCGGGTCGGCCCAAAGGATATGATCACAACGATTTTTCTTTATCTTCAAAGTGGCGCTGACGGCGATTGCCCGACTCGCCACAGTGTAGTCCCCATCATACGATATCATTTCATTCAAACCGGGAAATGGTTGTTTGGAAGAACATCCTGTGAGCGCATGCGGTCACCGTAAAGTATCGCCTCCCTCGGACGAAAAATGTTCATTGCTTTGTTGACCACCCCATGGACCATCAACACAGATACCGATTTATGTGGCGCCGAGACACAGGATTGATAACATCTTTTATTTCAATGAGTTATGCTGGTCATAATCACAACGATTTTTGGTATAAATTACAACAATCGGAGGTATTATGGACAACGAAACCCGTGAACAGATTGCTTTGGTCCGCTACAAGCTGATCAGCCCGGTGTTGGCGGAGCCTGGAAGAGTGCAAAATGAGTATTTTCGCACCCAGGCCGCCGAACGCCATGCCTTTCCACGCTATGGCAACCGGCAGGTCAAAGTGTCTACACTCAAATCCTGGCTCAAGGCATACCGGAAAAACGGCTTTGACGGATTAAAACCCAAAGTCAGAAAAGATAAAGGCAGACCCAGGAAAGCCGATCCACAGGTGATGGACGCCATTCGGGTGACATGCAGGGCCTATCCCCATATCACCGTCAAACGGCTTCATGAAAAGCTCATGCAGGAGCATTTGACCGACACGTCGTTCATTCATTACAATACGTTGTTGAGGATCGTTAAGGAGGAAAAGTTACTCAGATTCGGGAATAAACGTCGGGATGCAAGAACCGCTTTTGAAACCGATCACGTAAACAGTCTTTGGATGTGTGATTTCATGCATGGCCCTCCGGTGACCTTGAATCGAAAAACATACAAGGCCATCTTATGCGCAATTATTGATGACCACAGCCGCATGATCGTCGGGCATGCGTTTGCCCCTTCGGAAACGGTTTTGTCATTGACCCTGGTGTTAAAGGAAGCCTTTCTGGCATTTGGGTTTCCCAAACGCATCTACGTTGATAATGGCCCATCGTTCAACTCAGATTTCCTGGCCAAATGTTGTGCCTTGTCCGGCATATCGCTGATCCATTCTAAAGCTTATGATTCCTCGTCCCGCGGAAAAATAGAAAGATTTTTTAGAAGCGTGAGGGATAGATTTTTATCCGATTTTACTGAAAAACCTACATTGGAAGAACTTAATGCCTCTTTTTCCGCCTGGCTCAATGACGACTACCATCACAGGGTGCATTCCGGTATTGACGAACGGCCCATTGACCGCTATCACCGATCATGCAACCACACGGAAATTACCCGCCCCACAAAGGATGAACTGAACGACATTTTTCTTGTCCGCCATGAGCGGGTCGTAAACAATGATGCCACCATCAGCTTCAAAGGGCATATTTATGAAGTCCCCACCGCATACATCCGGCAGCGTGTGGATATCCGCCATCCGGTGGATAATGACAGGGAACTTTATATCTATGACAAGGATATCAGGGTCGGGCGTATCAAGTTCGTTGATAAAAGACAAAATGCAAGGACGTTTAAACCCTGTCAATCTGAGCCGGTTATATCTTATGCCGACGCAAAGGTGAAAAAATGAAAGACCTGCCGGCCTGGTTCGGCTTTAAACGATATCCCTTTGACAAGGAGATCAGCACCGCAGATATGGTTGATACACCGGTCATCAAGGAAGCGCTTGCACGGCTGGAATACATGAAACGCAGGGGCGGTATCATGCTGCTGACCGGTGATCCAGGTGTGGGAAAAACCATTACCATCCGGCGCTTTGCCGATTCTCTTAATGAAAACATTTTCAAGGTGGTTTATACGCCTTTGAGTACGCTAAACCGCAGTGATATTCTTCGTCATATCAACGCCTTGCTGGGGTTGAGCAACAAGTTCACTAAAAGCGCCAATTATCAGCAGATTCAAAAAGAATTTCTGGATGCCAAAGAGCAGCGGGGACGCACCATAGCGTTCATTATTGATGAAGCTCATCTGCTGAAACAGGGGCCGCTTGAAGAGCTCAGATTGCTGACGAATTTTAAAATGGATTCCTTTGATCCGTTTCTGCTTATTTTGTCAGGGCAGTCCGATTTAAAACGCATGATGGGCTACGCCGTCATGGAACCCTTCAGCCAGAGGATAAGAATGCGCTATCATATGACAGGGTTATCGGAGAAAGATACTGTCTATTATATTGATTCTCGTCTCAAGTGGGCTGGATGCACATCACCCATTTTTGGCGAGGATGCTTTGGCTGCCATACATGAATATTCTTATGGGTTTCCACGATTGATCGGCAATATCTGTGAAGAAGCTTTAACCTATGCCATGTTTTGCGACAAAAAAACGGTGGACGCTGACATGGTGTTGAAAATCAAAAGTACGTAGATAATATGTTAAATATGATTGATGAAGCAAAGAAAAGTAATTTAGATATTGGCTTCGATCAATACCCCTATGAATATGGTTCAACCTCTCTTTATAGTCTATTACCTCCTAAATATTTGAAATTATCAAATTCTGATTCTGTCATCAGGAATGCGGCATCTGAGAGATATGATACATAGAAATGTAATGATTGTGGCCGGCGAGGCCTCCGGCGATCTGCACGGTGCGAACCTGGTCCGTGCCATGGGGCGGCGGACCCGATCGGTTGAATTCTGCGGGATCGGCGGGCGGGCGCTGAGGGCCGCCGGGGTCGATATCTTTGTGGATATGGCCGACCTCTCTGTGGTGGGGATCACCGAGGTTCTGTCAAAGATCGGGACGATTCTCAAAGGTCTGTCCGCAGCCAAAGAGCGGCTGGCAAGGCTTCGCCCGGATCTGCTGATCCTTATAGACTTCCCGGACTTCAACCTCCGGCTGGCCGCTTTTGCCAGAAAACTGGG
>CAKZLA010000137.1 GCA_937124525.1 uncultured Desulfobacterium sp. | reverse complement strand
TAGGAGCTAAATTTTTGGAAGAAACAGGTGCATGGATAAAGAAATATCCACAGGTAATTTATGGTGCCGGAGCATCTCCCTGGGGGCATGCATTACCTTGGGGCGATTTAACAACTCAAGGAAATTCGTTATTTCTTTCTGTTCTTGAATGGCCCCAGGATGGAAAGAGCCTTACCGGTCAGGCACTTTCGTATAATAATATTTTAGATTTGAGTTCTGCCTATGGGTTGGCTCGAGATTTAGTGGATGAGAACCCTCATTCTACGGGAGTGGTGATTGTAAAGCATAACAACCCCTGTGGGGCGGCTATTTCAGCCACCCTTGAAAGTGCCTATACAAAGGCCTACATGGCAGACCGGGTGGCGGCCTTTGGCGGGTGCATCGCTTTAAACCGATCCGTGGATAAAGCCACAGCCGAAGCCATTGCCAATCAGTATGCCGAGGTGGTGGTGGCCCCGGATTTTGAAGAGGGTGCCGTGGATATCCTTGCCCGGCGGAAAAATCTGCGGGTGATTCGCATTAACAATATCCATCGCCTGGAAAATTATATTGGGGAACGGGTGTTGGATTTTAAAAGTCTCATGGATGGCGGCATTGTGGCCCAGTGGTCCTTTGCCCCCACAGCCCTTTCCAGGGATGATCTTAAGGTGGCCGAGACCCAGTACAAGGGTAAAACCTATAAAGTGGACCGGGAGCCTTCGGACCAGGAGTACAATGATATGCTCTTTGGATGGCTGGTGGAGTCCGGAATCACCTCCAATTCTGTTATTTACGTGAAGGATAATGTAACCGTGGGGATAGGTACCGGGGAACAGGACCGGGTGGGGGTGGCTGAAATTGCCGTTGATAAGGCCCATCGAAAACTAATGGACCGACTCTCCTTTGAAAGATATGACACGCCGTTTAATCTATTGGTTGACCCGGATAAAAGGGCAGAAATCACAGCGGATGTGGAATCTCAGAAGGGTGGACTCATTGGGTCAACCATGGTCAGTGATGCCTTTTTCCCCTTCAGGGACGGCATTGACGTGGGATTAAATCAAGGGATTAAATCGGTGATTCAGCCCGGTGGCTCCATGAATGATTATGAGGTCATTGAGGCCTGTAACGAAAACAATGCCACCATGGTATATACTGGCCAGAGAAGTTTTAAGCATTAAAATACAATTTGTATTGAATGAATTTCAGGGCTTGGTTTTTGATGATGCCCCACCACAACGGGGGATTTTATCACCAAGCTCCATTCTTATTTTCTCCAAGCATCCGGTGCTATGCCATCAATAACTGAAAAGGGACAGTTGATCCCGCCTGGCATCGGCATGCTGAATGGTCACCTGGACCAGATCACCGGGCTTGAGCTTCATCCCCCCGGATGGCAATCGCCACTCCAGCATGAACTCCTTGATGAGAATGGTGAAAAAATCCCTGCGGCTGTCCAGAACAACCGCTTCCTGGGAAGAGCCTTTCATGCCTTCCAGGTATTTTAGCAACCAGTAACGGCGTCGCTGGAATTGTGCCCTGCCCGTATTTGCCATGGGAATATCCATCACCTGGAGAATGGATGTAAGCTCGTCTTTTGTGTAGGCTGTTTCATATCCCAAAATACCCCGGATTTGACGCTGGGTGAGCAGATCAACGTATCTTCTGATGGGGGAAGTGGCCGTGGAATATGCTTTGACTCCAAGCCCGGAATGGGGGGCTGGTTTCGTACCGGTGGCGGCCCGGTTGAGCTGTTTTCTTTGCATGCAGTTCATAAATAAGGAGGTTTCCACCCCCTGGAACAGACGCTGTTTGGGTTCGGGTTGGGATCTGAAAATCGCCGGAGTGTCATGGCTGGCAAGGAACTCTGCCATGAGGGAGTTGGCAAGGATCATCAGCTCTGAAACTAACATTCTGGAGGGATTCTCCCGGTCAATGCGGGAAATTCCAATGTCTCCATTGTCTTCCACCCAAAGGTTGACTTCGGGAAGGGTTATTTGAACGGCACCTGCCTTGATGCGTTTTTCCCGGAGCACCGTGGCAATTTTATGAAGTGTGGTGATGGGATCATCTTCACCGTTGAGCATGTTGGCTTCGGTGTAGGTCATCTGGTGATGGACTTTAATGATGCTGGCCGTGACCTCATAGTCAATGATTTCAAAAAAGCGGTTGAGGTTCACCAGGGTGGAAATGCCGGGCCGCGTCTCACCTTCCCGCAGGCTGCACAGATCTTCGGACAGGTTTGGGGGAAGCATGGGGATTTTGTCATCGGGCATGTAAATGGAACTGGCCCTGCCCCTGGCATCTTGATCAATGATGTCATTGTCTTTGATGTAAAATCCCACATCAATGATATGAATTCCCAGAAGATATCCCCCATCTTCTTTTTTCTGAAGGCTGATGGCATCGTCATAATCCAGGGTGGACTGCCCATCAATGGTGATGAGAGGCACCTCTCTTAAATCTTTTCTCAGGGGGTCCTGGGTAAAATCTTCATGGTTTGAAATCAGATCCTCGGCCCTTTCCATAACCGGAGAAGGGAAACAGGTGGGGATATCCAGGCGGATGAGGTCAAGGTTTTCATCCTTGTGCCAGATGCCCGCCTTAACCATGATGTTGAAAATTTTCTGGGGGGATTCTGTGCCAGCCCGGGAGAGGATGGCCTTTGCATCGGTGGCTGTCTTGCTCTCCCTTTCATGGATATAATAGTCGGTGAGAATTTTGATGATTTCAGGGTCGGGCATTTCCGTGGTTATTCCCTGGTCCATGCCTTTGATCCATGCGCTCCCTTTTTCCATGAGACGTTTTCGGGCTTCGGCTTCCTGGATCTGTTTGAGTTTTAACTCAATGTGCTCCGGCGTATTGGGGGTCAATACGTCTTTTCCGAATTTGAAATAGAGCTTATCGTTGAAAAACGCCCGGATAACAGCGGATTCGTGGTCCGGCGTCACCGGTGGATCAAAGCAAAGTGCCGTCATGGTGGGGATGTCAATGGGGTCTCCATCTTCGTGGAGTAGTTCCCATAACTCCCCAACGTCAAGGGTCTGTGCCAGATTCCGTCTTTTCTGGGAGATGAGCTTCAGTTCTCTCACCAGGGACTCCCTGGAGGCAGAAGGGTTGAGTCCCTCCCGGGAGATATGGGCCAGCCGTCCTGTGGCAAGATTGACTTCACGGTTGTTTTCCGTGAGCAATTTCAGCCGCAGGTTCTTCAGCTGTGTCACCACCGCACAGACCACTCTTTGCTGATCAATATATTCTGCTATATTTCCTGTATCCATAACGGAAAACAATATCAGTAAGTATATGTAAAGTCAATTAACATGACGCTATTCTTCTTGAAAAAAAAGGGCATTTCCACTAATATGGTTGCATGACTGCAAAAAGAAAAAAAAGACACAATGCAATCCCTGCCCAATGGGTCAATCGAAACGGGATTCCAGTGTTTGAAAAAGATCAGGATTTAAACCAGGTTTTTTCACAATTGACCCCGGAGGACCACGACACGGATGGGGTTGACGGTGTCCAGGAGAAGGCTTTAACGGAAAGTCAAAATCGGGTGATCAAGGATCGTCATGGCCTGCCTTTTCTGGATAAAGACCTGCATCTTTCCAATGTGTTTAAAGTCCCGGAAGCGGAGAGTGAAGCTGGAAATACGGATGAGGAAAATTTTTCTGAACTGCTGGAATCCTCCTTAAAGGGGAAAAATCAGGATGCCCTTTTAAGGGAAAAAAGGGACAGAGAGCCCCCTCGGCCGGTGCCACTTAAAAAACGGCTGAAAAGATATCCCCCTCCCCAGAAACAATTGGATCTCCACGGCCTCACCGCCATGGAGGCCCAGTCGCATACGGAAACCTACCTTCGCCATTCCTGGAGAAACGGTTTTTTCACCCTGCGGATTGTGGTGGGGAAGGGACTGCATTCTGAATTTGGTGCGGTGCTCCCCCATGTGGTGGAGGATCTTATGGTACGGCTCAAGCGCGATGGCGTGGTGCTCTGGTTTGAGTGGGACCGGAAGATAAAATCCCACAGCGGGTCCCTGATTGTCTATCTTAATCAGTTTGACTGATTTCCTCTCCCCAAGATTACCTAACCTGGACAAGCCAGAACCAAAAAGGTTTTCTGATTCTCTTGCCAAAATAACACAAAAATAAGAGATAAGAATCTAAGTTGGAACCCAACCCGATTTTAACTTGTGAAATAGATGATTGAGTTTTGCAGGCCGTTTTTGTGAGAACGGGGGGCAAAACCCAGCCCGCATTTTTTTTACACCCCGTTTGGGATGTAAGGGAATCCATAGAAAATAATCTACCCAACATTAATGAATACCCCGCTGGCTATCTGGAATGCTGCATTCAAAAATGGATAGTTTTATTCTTGTGAAGTCCTTAACGGGTTTATCTGCCCCGCTGATATTTCCTGACAGCGCGGTTATGCTCTTTTAATGTCTCTGAAAAATAGTGGGTGGTGTCGTTTTTGGATACAAAATAACGAAATTTGCTCTCCACCGGAAACAGGGCCGCTTCAAGGGATTGTCTGCCCGGATTTGCAATGGGACCCGGGGGAAGCCCCTTAATTGTATACGTGTTGTAGGGGGTGGGCGTTTTTAGGTCCCGGCGGGTGAGGTTGCCATTGAAGTTGGCAATGCCATAGATCACCGTGGGATCACTCTGCAGTCGCATCTTTTGTTTCAGTCGGTTATGAAATACCGATGATATCAGGGGGCGTTCCCTGGGGGTTCCGGTCTCTTTTTCAATGATGGAGGCAAGGGTAACCACCTGGTGCAGGGAAAGTCCCCTGGCTTTTGCAAGGGCTTCCCACTCCGGAGGAAACATGGCTTTGAATCTTTTCACCATGGTGGTGATAAGACGGGGTGTTGGTGTGGATTTTTCAAAAAAGTAGGTGTCCGGGAACAGATACCCTTCCAGATGGCTTGCCGGGATACCCAGGGTGGCGCAAAAGGATGGATTATGGGCAAGTTCCATGAATTTTGTTTTTTCCCCCAGGCCTGTTGCCTCAATCTTTTGGGCAATTTCTGCCACGGTGAGTCCCTCGGGGATGGTGATGCGGTACCGCTTGACTTTTCCCCGGCACAGTAGGTCAAGAAGGTAGGCCGGGGACATGGCAGGGGAAAGTTCGTACTCTCCTGATTTGATGGTTCCGGCCTTTTGCTGAAGCCTGACTAAGGCTTGAAAAGCAAGATCATTTTCGATGAGCTGGTTGATGTAAAGGGTATTTGAAATTTGCTTTAAAACAGCACCCCTGTCAATGCTAACCAGGATGGTGTCTCCCCGAATGCTTCGGGGTGTTTTGGCAAAATGATTCATGTAGGTGAATCCGGCCAGTGCGGATAGACTGCCCAGGATTAATATTGTGAAAGTTGTTCTTTTAACAATGTTGTTCAATGTTGGCTGCGATCCTTCCAGCTAATGTTTCGATGATCAAGTATATATTCTACGGGGAATCACCCTGGTTTGACCATGGTAGTTTTTGAAAGAAAGAGAATAAATCAGGTCGGAGTTCATGTCAAAGGATTTGATGGGAACTGGATGTTTACCATGGTCAATTTACTGCATTTTTAGTTGTTGAATGTGCCATGACCCGGAAACTAAGGAAGTGTTTTGTCTGAGCCCCACGGATTGTATATCCATATTCCATTTTGTGTTAAAAAATGTGCCTATTGTGATTTCTACTCCACCAGCGATTTCTCCTTGAAAGAAGATTTTATGTCAGCGTTGTTGGTGGAGATGGGGATGCGTTCTTTGGGAGATCATTGCATTGACACCATTTATTTTGGCGGGGGAACCCCTTCGGCACTCACAGCCCGGGAGATGGAGCGCATTTTATCTTGCGTCCATGATCTGGCCTGTATTTCTGACCCGGTGGAAGTTACTATGGAGGTGAATCCCGGCACTGTGGGGGGGACGTACCTTGCGGATATGCATTCCCTGGGTGTGAATCGTCTAAACATTGGGGTCCAGTCTTTCCAGGATGAAAAACTTAAATTTTTGGGTCGAATTCACAGTGCAGCCCATGCGGTCAAGGCCATAGAGGGTGGGCGCAGGGCAGGATTTGAAAATATTGGTCTTGATCTCATGTTTGGCGTTCCCCATGAAGCGGCCCCGGACTGGCAGGGGGACATGGATGCCGCTTTTTCTTTTTTCCCGGAACACCTCTCCTGTTATATGCTCACCTATGAACCTGATACGCCCCTTGATAATACCCGCAGGGCTGGTGGGGTGATTCCCCTGGAAGATAAAAATGTGGCCGACCTTTTTACCTTAACGTCCCACCACGCAGGATACCGGGGGTATGATCACTATGAGGTGTCTAATTTTGCTAAAAAAGAACGATACCGCTCCCATCATAATGAAAAATATTGGTCCGGCGTGCCCTATACAGGCCTTGGACCGGCAGCCCACTCCTTTGATGGTGCCCGGCGTTCCTGGAATCACCGGGATGTGATCCGGTATGTCCATCTTCTTGGCAAGGGGAAACTGCCTGTCATGGAACAGGAGACCCTCACCCGGGAACAGATGTTGATGGAACGGGTGATGTTGGGGTTGAGAACCTTTGAGGGTATTGATATTCCGGCCTTTGAACAGATCTCGGGACAATTTTTTGGAGAGCAATTCCAGACGGTCCTGGATCGGGTGGAAGAACGAGGCTGGGGTAATATTGCCCAAGGACGGTTTGCCCTGAACCTTGGGGGAATGGTCTATCTGGATACGGTGGTGGAGTGGTTTGTGGAGAGGATTGTCTGAAAAAGAGGTTAATGGACATTGGGTGCTGGGTACTGGGTTTTGGGAGGAACATTGGGAAACAACGGGGGAGGATAAAAGTACCCCCGACGTTTCCATTTCGATCAGGGAAGCCGTCGGGGGGGGGCATTATGCCATTTTAACTATTTGTTGTGCCTGTGTCCGACATGACTGTTATTCAATGGTGGCTTTTTTGGGGTTTTCTTCCACTTTTTTCAGGATTTCCATGGATTTTTCCTGGGGCAGCCATTGAATGGTGCCTTCCCCCACATCATAGATGGCTCCCAGTACCTTGACCTGGCCTGCGGCAACCAGATTCCGGGTGGACGGGCTTTCCATGAACAACTCTTCAATGCCGGTCCAGATGTTTTCTTCTATGGCCATGGGAATGATGTCCATGCCCTTGACTTCGGGATGATCTGCCATGGCTTTTTTAACCGCCGGGATGATATTATCCACCAGGGCCGGAATGTTTCGCTCCAGTTTGTGACCATGGCCCAGAACGGCCTGGGTAACGGCGGTGACCGCACCGCATTGGGTGTGGCCCAGCACCACCAGCACCGGGGTGTTTACATGCGAAAGACCATATTCAATGGAGCCCCTTTCATCCACATCACAGACATTGCCGGCCACCCGGATGACAAAAATATTCATGATACCGGCGTCAAAAATGGCCTCCAGTGGGATACGAGAGTCAGAGCAGGTGATCACCGTGGCATAGGCGTGGTCGCCCTGGTTTTCTGAGCCTGCCTGGATCAGTCTTGCAAGGTTGAGGTGGGGATGGGTGGATTCTCCGTGGACAAATCGCTGGTTGCCTTTTTTCAGAAGGGCAATGGCCTCATCCGGGGTGGGCTTGCCTTCAAAGGGATCTGTGGCGGGGTGGGCTGTCTGGTCCAGGGCATGGGTAGTTGGTGTGGTTTTCTCCGTGGGGTGGCTTGCCCCATGGGACTCTTGTTTTTCCTGGGGTGCTGCCGCCACGTGGGTGTCTTCCTGGGCGGGTTCTTTTACTGCTTCCTGGGTGGCTGCTGTCTGGTGTTGGGTGTCTTGTTCTGCAAGGGCGGTCTCCGGTGCCGCAGTGGCATGGGTCTCCGTGGTCATTGCCGTTTCACCCGGGGGGGCATGGGTTTTTTCTTCCCCCCCAAATCAGCCCAAGCATCACTTTCTTCCTGACCAAAATCAAATTTTGAAATATCGTCAGCATCTAAAAATGCTATGAGTTCTGCTTTCGCTTTTTGGATACCTAAATTTCGAGCATTTGAGACGCCCTTATTTTCTTGATTTTTAATAATAATTCTAGAATCCTCAAACTGATTTATAATCGCCAGACTCTCATCCGTTGAACCATCGTTAACGATAATAATTTCAAAATCGTCAAAAGTTTGATTTACCATTAGCTGTAAAGCCCTATTCTGCCTTCTATCAGCAAGTTTGGGGCGCATTACTAACCGTTGAATATGGTAAAACAAGCACATATTCTGAGATGGCGCAAAAAATCAATAACCCAAAAGCGGTACGAGCAGTCGGCTTAGCCAATGGTCGCAATCCCTTTCCTATCGTCATTCCTTGTCATCGTATCATCGGTAAAAACAACTCTCTGACTGG
>CAKZLA010000136.1 GCA_937124525.1 uncultured Desulfobacterium sp. | reverse complement strand
GGAAACCACCGGGGCCTGGGAAACACAACCTGTTGAAATGGCAGCCATCCCATGATCCTGAAAAAACCGCCCCATTTCCCCCTGTTTATGATGGCCTGCCTTGGCCTCGTACTTTGTTGTTCCACCACGGCCATGGCAAAAAAAGCATTTCTGGACAATGTGACCCTCACCAACACCCGGGATCACCTGATTGCTTACTTTAACGTTCAGAACGCATTTACCCAAAAAATCAATGAGGCGATCCTCAACGGTGTACCCACCACATTTACCTTTTACATTTCACTGTACCGAGCCAGGGAAAGCTGGTTTGACGAAAAAATATCCAGCCACAAAATATCCAGCACCCTTAAGTACAACGCCCTCAGAGAAGATTTTTCCCTGTCAAGGCCATGGAAATCAAAGGAGTCTCTTACAATTAAAACATTTAATATTGCCAGAGAACAGATGACCGACATCACCGGGTTCACCATTGTTCCCATGGATCAACTGATCCGGGGTAAAAAATATCAAATCCGCATAAAAGCAGAAATGAAAAAAATTAAACTGCCATTATACCTGCACCATGTTTTCTTTTTTCTCTCCCTATGGAATTTTGAAACCGACTGGTATACCATGGATTTCATATATTAACGGGTAAATATTCGGCCAGCACCCCATCTTCACCTAAGTTTGGCCTGCTCACATAGCATTACATTAGGCAGCCCTAAATAGGCGAATATGGAGCACTGGCCAAACATTTACAGGGTTTTCGCGGATTAGTGTGATTGAGGTATAATTCTTGTATGCAATTCTCAGTGTTTACGCATCAGTAACTATGAATTTTCACACAAATCCGTGATGAGCCCATTTACATTCCCAACCCGAATATTTACAACGGCCCTTATCCATGACCCATCCCCATACATTCTCAACCCAGCCCACCACGGACAGCGCCCAGGGAGAATCCCGGTTTAAAAAAGAAGCGGCTCTCATGCTCATCATTCTTTCCCTGGTGGGGATATTAACCTTTGCAGAAACCAGGATTACGGATATAGGTGAACAATTTCCCATCTCCAATGCAGTGCTGGTGTTTATTCTCATAAATACCAATCTCCTGCTGCTTCTCTCCCTTATTTTGCTGGTATTCAGAAATCTTGTAAAACTCTACTACGAAAAAAAAAATAAACTGTTCGGCACCCGGTTCAAAACAAAACTGGTCCTGGCATTTGTCACATTGGCCCTGTTACCCACAACGGTACTTTTTTACTTCTCCATCCATTTTATCTCCCGAAGCCTTACCTTCTGGTTTGACGTCCCTGTGGAACAGACCCTTGACAGCTCCCTGAACCTGGGCAGGCAGGTCTATGGCTTCATCGAAGACCGCAATTTATTTTTTGCCACACGGGCCGCCTATCACATTGAATCCCAGACCCTGCTTGCCCCGGAAAAAAGCAATGACCTCACCCGTTATGCCCAGGTGCTCCAGCGGGCATTCAACCTCCATGGGGTAGAAGTGTATGCCCCGGATGCCAAACGCCTGACCCTTTCCCTTACCCATGAACTGGGGCAGCATTATTTTGGTTTACTCACCAGTAATGATCTTCTGGATTTCCATGGAAACCAAAGGGCCAGATCCATAGTTCAAAATATCAATGCTGGGGAAATTGTCAGAACCATCACCCGGATACCCGTTGATGGTCCACCAGACAAAAGCGTGGGGTTTCTGGTGATCACCACCCTGTTACCCCTGGATATTTCCCAGAGCCTTGTTTCAATTTCCCAGGGGACCGAAACCTATCGTCAGTTTAAAATGCTCAAAAAGCCCATTCAGTGGTCCAATTATATGGCCCTTTCCATTGTGGCACTTCTGGCGGTTTTCTGTGCCGTGTGGTTTGGATTTTATCTTGCCAAGTCCATTACCATTCCCCTCATGAAATTTGCCGAAGGCACAGAGCGGGTCACCCGGGGGGATTTAAATTACCAGATTGATTTCACCTCAGATGATGAAATCGGCACCCTTATCAACTCATTTAACTCCATGACCCGTGAACTTGCCACCGGCAATGAAAAACTGGCCCTGTCTGAAAAAAAAATGAGGCAGCAAAACCTGGAAATTGAAAAAAGCCGGCAGTATATGGAGGTGGTATTGAAAAACATCTCTGCCGGGGTGATCTCTGTGGATGCATCGGGCACCATCACCACCATTAACAAAGCCGCCGAAGCCATGCTCAGTATCTCCTCAAACCAGATTCTTGGAAAAAATTTCAGGGACACCCTTCAAAAAGACCATCTTAAGCTGGCAGAAAAAATAAGTCATCAGATCCCCCGATCATTGACCAGTATGGCATTTCCCCTGTCCATCACCATTAATGGAAGCCCAAAACATTTTGCTGCTCATTTTAATGCACTGCAAAACGAAAATCACGAAGATATGGGGGCTGTCATGGTGTTTGATGACCTCACAGAACTGGAAAAGGCACAACGCATGGCCGCATGGCGGGAGGTGGCCCGGCGCATTGCCCATGAGGTGAAGAACCCGTTAACCCCCATCAAACTGTCAGCCCAGCGATTAAAAAGAAAATATTCAAAACAGATCAATGAAACGGTTTTTGATCAATGCACTGAAATGATCGTGGAGCATGTGGATCTCATCCGAAACCTTGTCAATGAATTCGCAACCTTTGCCAGATTCCCCGACACCCTGATGAAACCGTGCAACCTGGAAAAAATCATCACAGAGACGGTGGCCCTGTACCGTGAAGGACTGGAACATGTCTCCTTTATCCTTTCCATTGCCCCGGAGCTGCCCCTTTTAAACCTGGATCGACAGCAGATCAAACAGGCTTTTATCAACCTCATTGACAATGCGGTGTCCGCCGTTCATAAGAATGGCACCATCACAATTGATGTCTCCCTGGATACCATCTTAAAACGGGTGAGAATCGAGGTGGCAGATACGGGAAAGGGAATTTCAGATGAAGAAAAAACCCGTCTGTTTGAACCATACTTTTCAACCAAAAAATCAGGGATGGGTCTGGGGCTTGCCATCGTCAATTCCATCATCTCCGACCATGAGGGGATGATCCGGGTAACGGACAACGCCCCCTGTGGTGCCATCTTTATTATTGAGCTTCCTGTTGAAGCATAAAAAACAAAAATACATTTATAACCCACTACAACAATAGGTGACACCATGTTCCCTGCAATATTAATCGTTGATGACAACAAATCCATAATCGACTCCCTGGAAGGCATTCTTTCCGACGATGGTTTTGAAGTTTCCCATGCATATAACGGATATGAGGCATTAAAAGAAATCCATACAGACTCACCGGACATTGTGCTTCTGGATATCTGGATGCCCGGTATGGACGGCATTGAAACCCTTAAAGAAATCAAAAAGGAGTACCCCCATCTTCCGGTGATCATGATCACAGGTCATGGCAGTATTGAGGCAGCAGTGGATGCCACCAAATCCGGAGCCTTTGATTTCCTTGAAAAACCCCTGTCCATTGACCGGGTCATCGTCACCATAAACAACGCCTTGAATTTCAGACGGCTGGAAGAAGAAAACCGCTATCTGAGAAAAAAAAGCATTGAAAAACATTCAGTGAATGGGTTCAGCGATGCTATTCAATCACTGAACCAGCAAATCATGCATGCAGCCCCTTCCGATGCCTCCATTCTCATCACAGGAGAAAATGGGACAGGCAAGGAGCTGGTGGGCAGAACCCTGCATCATTTCAGCACCCGGCCAGAAGGCCCCTTTATCATCATCAACTGTGCAGCAATTCCGGAAAATAACATCAACAGCGAATTGTTCGGCCATGAAAAAGGGGCCTTTCCCGAAGCCGTTGCCAAAAACAAGGGTAAATTTGAACTGGCCTCGGGAGGCACTCTTTTTCTGGATGAAATAGGAGACATGAACCTTGCCACCCAAGCCATGATGTTACGGGCAATTGAGACCAAAACCTTCCAGAGAATCGGAGGCGGCAGAACCATCCATGCCGATGTGAGAATCATTGCCGCATCCAACAAAGATCTTGCCGCAGAAATTAAAAAAGGTGATTTCAGAGAAGAGCTCTTTTACCGGCTCAACGTCATCCCCGTCCATGTTCCCCCGTTGCGGGAAAGAAAAGAAGACATCCCCACCTTGGCCCAAATTTTTCTTTCAGCATGTGCCAAGGATTCCCGGAATTCAGAAAAGTCCCTCCACAAAGATGCCATGGACCTTTTGCACCATTATGACTGGCCGGGGAATGTCAGAGAATTAAAAAACCTGATGGAACGACTCCATATCATGATCCCCGGTGACACCATTTTTTCCGGAGATATCCCCCACCCCTACAACCTTGCGGGGAAGACACCGGCAGACTCCGGCCTGTTTGCCATTGAGAGTCTTAAAGAGGCAACACAACGATTTGAAATTGAATTTCTAAAAAAAAGAATTTCCCTTGAAAATGGCAACATCCAGGCCGCAGCCAGAAGATCGGGCATTGAAACGACCTATCTGGAAGCCGCCATTAAAGGGGAAACACCAAAAAATAGGAAATAAAATGAGAATTATTGCTGGACAATGCAAGGGCAGACGACTTGAAACGGTGTCTGTCAACGGTATCAGACCCACATCTGACCGGGTGAGGGAATCTGTATTCAATATAATTTCAAGCAGAATTGCCGGTGCACGGGTTCTGGACATTTTTGCAGGAACCGGTGCACTGGGGCTTGAGGCATTGAGCCGGGGGGCAAGCCAGGCAACCTTTCTGGATGCCTCAAAAGGTGCCTGTGAACTTATTCAAAAAAATGCCAAGCGCTGTGGTATCCAGGAGAATTGTGAAATCATCTGTCATGATATTTCCCGGGCCTTTCTGCCGGAAAAACTCAAAGAACACCCTTTTTCCATTATATTTATGGACCCGCCATATGGAACACATCTCTTTGAAGAAACCTTGACCAGCGGTATCCTCAACGAATTACTGGCCCAAGACGGGATACTTATTGCCGAACATTCCATCAAGGAACCCCTTCCCCATCCCATAACAGGGCTTGACATTCATGACCAAAGGAAATATGGAAAAACCCTGATTTCATTTTTAATAACCTCAAATCAAGGATAAATATTCGGCCAGCACCCCATATTCACTTAGGTTTGGCCTGCTCACCCTTAGCATTAGTATGCTACGCAGTCCCAAATACGCGAATATGGGGCACTGGCCAAACATTTACATTACCAACTCAAATATTTATTATTTTACTAATGTTTCAAATATGTGATACTCTTCAATGTGGTAATGGGGTTCAGGATAGATGGCAATGGGGCTGTTCACCTTTATCTCCAGGGAAGAGATCAGTCCTTTTTCCTCTCCGTGGAGAAGTTGGGCAATTTCCGGGTGCACCTTCACCGTGAACCGGTTGCCCATCATGTCCGTGGCCTCATTGAGAAGATCCCGGTAAATTTTATGGCAAATGGATTTACCGGACAAAAGCATGCCGTCCCCGTTGCAGTAAAAGCAGGGTTCACACAGGGACCGGGTGAGGTTCTTTCTCACCCTTTTACGGGTCATCTGCACCAGTCCCAGTTCAGACAGGGGCAGAACATTGGTCTGGCTTTTATCTTTTTTCAGGGCCTCGTTGAGGTGTAACATGACCTTTTCCCTGTGCTGGCTTTTTTTCATGTCAATGAAATCAATGATGATAATCCCCCCGATGTTTCTCAGACGTATCTGGTAGGCGATCTCCTTGACGGCTTCCAGATTGGTTTTAACAATGGTCTCTTCAAAATTGTGTTTTCCCACGTACCGTCCGGTGTTGACATCAATGGCCACCAGGGCTTCGGTTTGCTCAATGATGATATAGCCTCCGGATTTGAGCCACACCTTTCTTTTCAAGGCTCTTGCAATGTCTCCTTCAATATTGTAGGCATCAAAGATGGGTTCCACCCCGGTGTAGTGTTCCACGGATACCTTGAGATCCGGCATGAGCTTCTCAAGGAAGGTGAGTACATTATTGTATCCTTCCCGGGAGTCAATGATGAGTTTGTCTGCCTCATCATTTAACAGGTCCCGCACCGCCCGGAAGGTGACGGTGAGGTCCCGGTATACCAGGCAGGGTGCAGACACAGTTTTGTTCTTTTTCTGGATGTCTTCCCAGGTTTTGTTTAAAAAGGAGATTTCTTTTTTAAGCGTTTTTTCCTGGATGCCCTGGGCGGCGGTTCTGAAAATATATCCAAATGTATCTTTTCTGAAGGAGAGGAGCAATTCTTTGAGCCGGGTGCGCTCTTTCTCATCAAGAATGCGTTTGGATATCCCGATGTGATCCACCGTGGGCATAAGGACCATGAAGCGACCAGGCAGGGAAGTATGGGTGGTCACCCGGGGCCCTTTGGTGCCAATGGGAGATTTTGATATCTGCACCAGAATTTCCTGGCCCTCGGTGATGAGATCTTCAATGGGGCAGTCCGTTGTTCTGGCAGATTTCCAGCTGGGAGGAGGGGGCATCTCTTCTTCTTTAACGTCTGACGCGTCGGTATCTTCATCCCCATCGGCATCATTTTCCTGCTCAAATCGCTGGGCCAGTTCTGCTGTGGTATCATCCAGGATATCATCCACGTAGAGAAAGGCCGCCTGGTTCAATCCAATGTCCACAAAGGCGGCCTGCATGCCCGGCAGCACCCGTTGAACCCGCCCTTTGTAAATATTGCCTGTGATGTTGGATTCATCTCCCCGTTCCATGAACAGTTCCACAATGTTACCATTTTCCAATACGGCCACCCGGGTTTCATGTTCAGCTGCATTGACAACCAGTTCTTTCAGCATGGGATAGTCTCCTGCCTCTGTTTAAGAATCTGTGCCGTGTGGAGAATTTCTTGGGGAACGTTAAGGGCTTCCTGTAGTATTTCCGCTGGCCTGATGATTCGATCCTGATATTTTTTTAATACAATTTCCAGGTGGAAATTGTCAATAATTTCCAATTTCTCAGTAGCTTTCCTCAAATCCGTGGACCGGGTCTTCCCCTTGAAATTACGCTTTTCCACGATGAACTCCGGGGCGGCCATAAAAGTTTCCACCAGGGTGGGCTCAATGGTATGTCCGGGCAGGAAGATGCGGTAGGTTGTGGGACCTTGCTTTGCTTTTTTATCTATCCTGGCCACGGGGAGGCAGTGGGTAATGGTGATGCCTTTGGGGAGTATCGGGTTGAGCTTTTCGGTAATTTCCAGGGGATCGGTTTTAATATGGGCATGGATGTTAAAAAATTCCTCTTCACTTTCCATCCCCACAGGTAATGGATTGTCAAAGGAGAGCTTCATGGCAGGGGAGAACCCCTTTGAATATTTTACCGTGATGCCGATGCGGCGTATGGCCCGACGGATGATTTTTGCCAGCTCCAGGTGTCCAAAATGTCTGGCATCTCCCAGGCGTGAGTAAAAACAACGGTATTGGGTAAAGTGATCGGGCCTGTTGTCCATGGAAGGTCCAGGGGGGGCAACGGTGTCCTGGGCCTGGCCAGTGGGTGGTGGTGCATGGAGCACCGGTTGGATTTTTTTAAAATCACAGATGCCGCAGCCGGTGCACTCGTTTTCTCTACAATCCGGTGTCAGTTGGGGGATCAGGGCCCGTTGGAATTCCTTTTCCATGAATTTGTCTGAAATGCCGCAGTCAATGTGGGCCCAGGGAAGACGTTCCTCCGGGGTGCGTTCCCGGGTGGTATAAAACAGGGGATCAATGCCCTGTTTTTCAAATGCCGTCATCCAGGTGTTAAAATCGAACATGTCGGACCATCCATCCAGCCGGCATCCCATTTCCCATGCCGTTACAAGAACTTGGCTAAGTTTTCTGTCTCCCCTGGCCCATACCCCCTCAAGCACGCTCATATTGGGGTCCTGCCATTTGAGGTTAATACCAGGGTGTCTGAGGTGTTCCTTTAAGAACAAAAGGTTTTCCCGGGATTTCTCCGAAGGAATTTGGCTGCATCGCTGGAAGGGTGTGTGTGCCTTGGGGATGAAGGTGGCAAAGCTTACATTGATCTGGCTTTTACCCTTGCCGTTGATTTTAATGGCGGCAAGTTGCCGGGCCATGTCACAGATGCCCTGGATATCCTCCGGGGTTTCTGTGGGCAGGCCGTTCATGAAATAGAGCTTGATGCGCCGCCATCCCAGCTCAAAGGCGCTGTTCACGGTGTTAAAAATATCTTCCTGGGTGATGTTTTTATTGATCACGTCCCGCAGTCGCTGGGTGCCTGCTTCCGGGGCAATGGTGAACCCGGTTTTTTTCACCTTTTTAATGATGTTCATCAACTCCGGTGTCAATCGACCCGCCCGCACAGAGGGAAGGGAGATGGCTGTGCAGTGGTTGGGGTTCACCGAAAGCAGGTTTTCCATGAGGTTTGCAAGATCTCCATAATCGCCTGTGCTCAAGGAGAGCAGGGACACATCACTGTAGCCAGTCTCCTTTAAAGAGCGCCGTGTGATGTCTATCAACTCCTTTGTGGATCGTTCCCTCACCGGGCGGTAGATCATGCCAGCCTGGCAGAATCGACATCCCCTGGAGCAGCCCCGGGCAATTTCCAGGCGCAGTCGATCATGCACGGGTTTTCCAAAGGGGACCACCGGAGATGTGGGAAGGGGGGCCGTGGAAATGTCTGGTAGGATGGCTCTTTTTACCCGCTTGTAGTCAGAGTGGATGGGCTCCATCTGCTGAATTCCCTGGTCGTCATAGTGCACCGTGAAAAAGGAGGGAACATAAACCCCCTGGAGGGTGGATAGTCTTTTTAAGAGCTGGTTTTTATCCTTAACTCCCTCTTTTTTCCATTGGACCACCATCTGGGACAATTCCACAATGATCTCTTCTCCATCACCGATGACAAAGAGATCAAAGAATTCAGCCAAGGGTTCCGGGTTAAAGGCACAGGGACCGCCGCCGATGACCAGGGGGAATGTTTCATCCCTGTCCTTGGCATAAAAGGGGATGCCGGACAGGTGGAGCATGGTGAGAATATTGGTAAAGTTCAATTCATACAGCAGGCTGAATCCAATGATGTGAAACTCTTTTAAATCCACCCCCGATTCCAGGGAAAAAAGGGGGAGGCCCTTGTTTAAAAGCGCTTTTTCCATATCTGGAGCCGGGGTGAAGAATCGTTCTGCTGCAATATTCTCCTGCTGATTCAGGATGGTATAAAGGATCTGCATTCCAAAATGGGAGGTTCCGATTTCATAAAGATCAGGAAATGCCAGGGCAAAGGTCAGATCCACCTGGGTCAGATCCTTTTTTATGGCGTTGACCTCAGATCCAAGATATCTGCTGGGCATCTCCACAAAGGGGAGGACTGCTTGTATATTTTTTTGGTTCATGATAGAGAACTTTTAATAAATCCATATTGTTTGATTGTTTATTACAAATAAGAATTATTACATTTTATCTTGGATAAATCAATGTTAAAATGGTAAATGTTCAGGTTGGTAATGTAAATGTTCGGGTTGATAATGTAAATGTTTGGGTTGATAATGTAAATATTTGGCCAGCACCCCATATTCGAGTATTTGAGACTGCTTAGCATACTAATGCTAAGGGCTATTAGCAGGCCAAACTTAGGTGAATGTGGGGTGCTGACCAAATATTTATTTTGATGTCACGTGAAGGGAGACACAATGGAAAGAGTAAAAATAAAAGAACTCCTTGGTGGAACAACCCCCATGGATGAAGTGCTTATGAAGGGATGGGTGAGAACCCGGCGTGACTCAAAAACTTTTTCCTTTATGGAACTCAACGATGGGTCCTGTTTGAAAAATATTCAGGTTCTTGCCGATGCGTCCCTGGAAAATTACGCAGAAATAATAAAGCTTACCACAGGTTCAGCCCTTTCCGTTGTGGGACGTCTGGTGGCCTCCCCGGGAAAGGGTCAGAAATGGGAACTCCACGCAGATCACATGGAAATTATCAGTGTGGCCCCCGAAGATTATCCACTGCAGAAAAAACGGCATTCCGATGAGTTTTTAAGAAGCATTGCCCATTTAAGGCCCCGGACAAACAAATACGGTGCCATGTTCCGCATTCGATCGGAAATGGCCCTTGCCATCCATCAGTTTTACAGGGAAAAAGAGTTTCGTTACCTCCACGCCCCGGTGATCACCGGTTCTGATTGTGAAGGGGCAGGAGAGATGTTCCGGGTGACCAACCTTGATCTTGCAGGTGTGGCACAGTCTGGAAAAATGAATCCCGCAGATGATTTTTTTGGACAGGAGTCTAATTTAACCGTGTCCGGGCAGTTGTCCGCTGAGATGTTTGCCCTGTCACTGGGGGATGTCTATACCTTTGGCCCCACCTTTCGGGCGGAAAATTCCAATACCAGCCGCCATGTGGCGGAGTTCTGGATGCTGGAGCCGGAAATGGCCTTTTGCGATCTTGACGGCAACATGGACCATGGTGAAGAACTCATAAAGTACCTCACACGCCATGCCATGGAACAGTGTGAAGAAGATCTTTCTCTTTTTACCAATTTTGTGGATAAAGGGTTGGAAAAGGTGCTTTCTGTCCTTGTGCATGAGCCCTATGAGCGGATCACCTATGCCCAGGCCGTGGATATTTTATTAAAATCGGGAAAGCGGTTTGAGTATAAGGTTAAAAGCGGCATTGATCTCCAGTCGGAGCATGAACGCTTCCTTGCCGAAGACTATTTTAAAAAACCGGTGTTTCTCACCCATTATCCCAAAACCATCAAACCTTTTTACATGCGGGTCAATGATGACGGTGAAACCGTGGCCGCCGTGGATCTTTTGGTGCCCCGCATCGGAGAGATTATTGGAGGCAGTCAGCGGGAGGAGCGTCTGGATGTGTTGGAAGGGCGTATGGATGAGATGGCTTTGCAAAGGGATTCCTATTGGTGGTATCTGGATTCCAGGCGATTCGGGTCTGTTCCCCATTCCGGGTTTGGCATGGGATTTGAGCGGTTTCTCATGCTCATCACCGGGGTCAGCAATATCCGGGATGTGGTCCCCTTTCCCAGAACTCCGGGCAGCATTGATTTCTAACTCACAATCAGGCTTGGCCCGCTGAAATCAGGATGGCCTGGGGAAATATTTTGCTTGATTTTCCCCCTTTTTTTTTATAACTGCCATGGGTAGACTTGGTTTGTACCCGAATTTACCCACAACACCACAACAAAGTTTGAAAAAATGCAGCATTGGCTGTAGTTTTTCTTATAACACCCATGCCCTGGCGGACACAACGAATACTGAAAAGGCTATCATGCCGCCCCCCCCGACGGGCAATGGGCCCGGCCCGGAACCGTAGACGGCCCAATTGGCCGGTTCCTATTGCCCATCGGGGGGGCTCTGCTGAGGCAAACTTGGAGGCTACCTTTTCATATAAAACTGGTATGACAGTGTCACGTGTCATAAAAAAATCATTGAATTGTCTTGGGGAACTCAACAGGAGATTGTTTACATGCCCACACTGGAAGAGAGAAAAGCAGAAACGAAAAAAGCGTTGGAAAGCAGACTGAAAGACAGAGGACATGAACTGGGAATCAGCTCGGAATTTTCAGAATACATTGAGATGATGGAAACCTATCTGTTGACACTGGAAAGACGGGTGTTGCGTCTTGAAAAAGAACATGATCTCCATGGAAAGGACGTTTTGCAGATGGAATTGTAAGGGGGATTCTCTGGGCTGAATGCTTATCTTGATGCACAGAGGAGGAAGGGGGCGTGGGGGGACTCTGATGGACGAAAAATAGAATTCCCCCTGGGGATGCCTTACTTCTTTTGTGCATCCTGGATGGCCACCTCTTCAAAGGTTTTGATTTCTGCAAGAATCCGGGTGGCTGCTTCCAGAAGCTGGAAGGCCAGGGCCGCCCCCGTGCCTTCGCCCAGTCTGAATTGAAGATCCAGCAGGGGCTCAAGTTCCATTCTTTTGTGCATAAAGGCGTGTCCTACCTCAACGGAACGATGACCTGCAAAGAGATAATCCCGGGCATTGGGTGTCAGTTCACAGGCAATGAGGGCACCTGCGGTTGAAATGATGCCGTCACACACCACGGGGATGCCATGGGCCGCCGCACCCAGTACCAGTCCGGTAAGGCCGCCAATCTCAAACCCCCCCACCTTGGAAAGTACGTCAATGGGGTCATGGGGGTCCGGGGTGTGAAGACTCAGCCCCTTTTCAATGACTGCAATTTTGTTTTTCAGCATTGCATCATCTATGCCAGTGCCCCGGCCCGTGAGTTGGGAGGGGGTGATACCGGAAAAAGCGGCAATGATGGCCGCCGATGGGGTGGTGTTGCCAATGCCCATGTCTCCGGTGCCCAGGAGATCAACTCCTTCTTTTTCCACAAGCTCATCTACAATCTCAATACCGGCCATGATGCTATCAATGGCTTCTTGCCTTGTCATGGCAGGAGTTTTGGTGAAGTTTGATGTTCCCTTTCTTATTTTTTTGTGAAAAATGGGCATGTCCGGGCTAAAGTCAAAATTAACCCCCAGATCCGCCACCTTAACAGTGGCCCCGGCATGTTTTGCCAGCACATTGATGGAGGCGCCGTTGTTGACAAAATTATCCACCATCTGGGGGGTGACTTCCTGGGGGAAAAGGCTGATACCCTCTTCAACCACTCCATGATCTCCGGCACAGGTAATGATCATTTTTTTATTAAAAGAGACGTCCAGTGTGCCGGTGATGGCCGCCAGTTTTGCTCCCACCCCCTCCAGAATACCAAGGCTTCCCCCAGGTCTTGCCTGTTCGGCCAGTCGCTGCATGGCTTTTGCTTTGATGTTCTGATCAGATGGCTTGATGCTTTGTATTATTTGTGTAAGCTTTTCCATTTGTATCCTTTGACTTGAATTGGGAGGTAGTGAATCAATGGCGATCAATTCCTCCCATTGGCAGTCATCTCTTTTGAGTGTGCCTTTTTTAGATTAACCCGGGGGAAAGAGCCTGCTCAAGACCTTGTCCCCAACCCCCTCTAAGAGTTGAGAGGGAAAGAACACTGCAAAAAGGCTACACTCATCTATTTTATTTGCTTACCTTGTCATGTTTGATATCGTCGGCAAAGACTTCCATTCCTTTTTTCATGGCGCAGAAATCACCGCACATGGTGCAGGTGTCCTCTTGCTGGGGGCATCGTTCCTGGCGCATCTTTTTTGCCACTTCCGGGAACATGAGGTGTTTTTCAAGGTCACCCCAGCGCATGTCCCTTCTTGCCATGGCCGCCAGTTTTTCAGATTCTCTCCTGTCTGGGTATTTGGAAATATCACCGATTCTCACGGCCAGGCGTGTGGCTCTGACCCCTTCTCTCACATCATTTTCATTGGGCAGTGCCAGGTGCTCGGCCGGGGTGATGTAACACACCAGATCCGCCCCATGCCAGGATGATGTGGCAGCCCCGATGGCAGCGGTGATGTGGTCATAACCGGCCCCGGTGTCTGCGGGTAGGGGGCCCAATACATAGTAGGGGGCATTGCCGCTCATTCTTTTTTCCAGCATGATATTGCCCTGGATTTCATCCAGGGGCACATGGCCGGGTCCTTCCACCATCATCTGGCATCCCCTTTCCCGGCCAAGCTCTGCCAGTTCGCAGTTGATGATCATTTCTGCCATCTGGGCACGGTCGTGGCTGTCATGGATGGCACCGGCCCGGATGCCGTTGCCAAGGGAGAGGACTGCATCATATTTCTTCATGAGATCACACACCCGGTCAAACTGCTCGTACAAGGGGTTCTCTTTACCTGTGGCATCCATCCATGCAACCATGAAGGTGCCGCCTTTGGATGCCAGTCCTCCATATCGGAAGCCCTGTTTTCTCAATCGTTCAATGGTGTATTGATTGATGCCGCAGTGGATGGCCATGAAACTCAGGCCATCGGCCAATTGTTTTTCTATGAGGTCAAAGAGAAATTCCGGGTCCAGCTTGGAGGGGTCTTTATATTTTCGGCCGGTCTCTTTAAATGCCTGGTACAGGGGGACGTTTCCCACGGGCAGGTCTACGGCTTTTAAAACTTCCCGACGGATGAGGTCCAGATTACCCCCTGCGGAAAGTTCCATAAGGGTGTCAGCTCCTTCTTCCTGGGCGATGAGGGCTTTTCTGACTTCTGCGTCAATGTCGCAGATATCCGAGGAGGTGCCAATGGAGGCATTGACCTTGGTGCGAAGTCCGGTACCAATACCCACGGCTCGCTGGTTTTTTCTTGAGGGATTGCAGGGGATGACAATTTCACCCTTGGCCACATGGTCGCGGATGAATTCGGGGGAGAGGTGTTCGTCGGTGGACACCTGGGTCATTTGCTCAGAGATGATCCCGTCTCTGGCTATTTCAAGCTGGGTTTTCATTTGGTTATGTCCTTTTTATGGTCAATTCCCGGACATTCTCCCGGAACTGACTATGGTGTCAGCCCTGGGATTTACCATTTCACCTGGGTGGTTCATTACCGTATCTGGCAGGTCTTCTGACTTACGGATCATTGAAATGACCTGCGTCTTCCCACAACGTTTTTTAATGACGTTGCAGTGACATGGGTGCAGACATTCTCCCCGTTTACAGCGGCGGGACCGTTCCAGAATTTCACCGGATTCCCTTTTTAAGGCAAGGTGCCACCAGATACAGCGTGTTAGTTGGGTGGCCAAATTACCACGGCATTCCGGGTCTGTCAATGTCAAAAAAAGGGATGCTGTGATTCTGATGTTGTTTTCGTAAAATTGGCCTGCAACCATGGATCATGGAGTAAAAAGAGAAAGCTATTTGTTCGGAGAATCCTTGAGTTTAAAAACAAAGGGCAGGCCCATGAGCCCAATCACCGCACAAACTAAGTACATGTTTTCAAGTCCGATGAGATCTGCAATGCCACCCACCACCACAATGGCAATGGATCGGGTGATAAAGGAGATCATCATAAAAAGGCCATTGGCAGCAGAAGGGCTTCCCTTTGCCTGTTCCTGGATAATGGCCAGCATCACCGGAGTGGTGGAGAGGATGCAAAAGCCGGTGAGGCAGAGCATGATTCCCTTAAGTACCCCGGCAGTAATGATGAACAAAAACAGCGTAACCGGTGCCAGAATCACTGCGGCACAAAGGATTTTTTTTCTTCCCATGGTGTCACTTAAAATCCCGGCACTTAATACCCCGGCCACCCCAAATGCTTCGTAAAGGGCAAGGGCGCTTCCGGCAAGCCATAGATTGCCGGTCTGCTTCTCAATAAACACCGGTAGAAAAACCCCCATGGCCGAATGCATGAAGGCCCTGGCCGTGAGTATCCCGGCAAGGGGACTGAGTACGTGGCGGATCTCTTTTGTGGTGGCAAACAGGGAGGTCCTTTGGGGAGACCTGTTGGATTCCATGTCCAGGGGGGCAAGCTTGATGTAGAGCATCACCGAGGTTGCCAGGGCAAAAATCATCATGGGGTAAAATCCGGCAAGACCTCCCATGGAGACCACAGCCACGGCAATGATGGGGCCTGCCATTCTTGCGGCTTCTCCACCGGTCATGTAAAAGCTCATGCCCCGTCCCTTTTTGTTTCCTGATACCTGGGCAATGACCCCGGGGGCCGGGACGTGGTAAATGGCCACACTGATGCCTGAGATAAAAAACATGACCAGAAGCATCCAGTATTGGGTTGCCATGCCGATGAGGCACATGGGAATGGCTGTCATGCTGGGGGCCAGAATAATGGCCCATCGGGAAAGGCCTTTGCGATCTGCCAGGGCTCCGATGAAAGGATTTAACAGCGCAGGGACCTGCATGATGGTGGATAGTAACCCTGCCTGGTACAGGGTGATGGAAAGTTTTTCAATGATGATGGGGAGAACCGGGGCAAGGAAACTTGTGTAAATATCATGGATAAAATGTGAGAAAGAGAGGATCAGAACATGCTGGGTTTGAAATTTTTTTTCATGGGATACCATGGGAAAAAGTCCTTATGGAGATAAATGCACCCCATATCTTTGTCCAGCCACACTGTCATGGCTTTGCGCAGATATGACAGTGTGGTCTGTGAAAAATGTTTTAAAAAAGTGTCAGCCAGTTGAATGAAGTGTGTCGATTATTCTTTATAACTGCCACGGGCAAGACCGTATTGGGGATCTGGTCTGCCCACGACTAAGCATGAAAGAATGTTAGACGTCTCTACTATTTCATGTAAAATACATGGCTGTAGGTAATGTTCATAGCTGAAAATTAAAATATAATAATATCAGTGTGCTGGGCGGAATTCTATGTAAAAACTTCCTGGCTTCTTGCCCAAGCGTTAAATATCATAATAAAGAAAAAATTCATGGGGATGGGGCCGACTGTTCACCGGTGTTACTTCATTTTCCCGTTTATAGTTTATCCATTTTTCAATGACATCTTTGGTGAAGACATCCCCCTTGAGTAGAAAATCATGGTCTGCTTCCAGAGCATTCAATGCCTCTTCCAAGGAGCCCGGGGCCGATTCCATTTCTGCCAGCTCCTCCGGGGGCAGATCATAGATGTTTTTGTCCATGGGGTCCCCGGGGTCAATCTTGTTTTGAATACCATCCACCATGGCCATGGTCATAGCGGAAAAAGCAAGATATCCATTGCATGAGGGGTCCGGGGTTCTGAACTCAATGCGTTTGGCCCCAGGTGCGCTGGAGTACATGGGAATACGGATGGAGGCACTGCGGTTCCGGCTGGAGTAAGCCAGATTAATGGGGGCCTCAAAACCCGGTACCAGGCGTTTGTAAGAGTTGGTCGTGGGGTTGGTGATGGCACAAAGGGCCTTGCAATGTTTGATGATGCCGCCAATATAATAGAGGGGCATACTAAAGTTTATACGGAAGGTTGCTCTCTACCCTGGCAAATGATCGATGATTTCTTGCCTCAGTATTTCACCACGCATGATTATACATCCCCGCAAATTTGGTTGGGCTCTGTGCCAGTAAATGTACCTGCCAGCAGTTTGCACCGAGATCCTTTGGATGGCTTTTTATATCAGATTATAGGTCGTAAAAAAGTAAT
>CAKZLA010000135.1 GCA_937124525.1 uncultured Desulfobacterium sp. | reverse complement strand
ACTCGGCCTGCCCACAACGAAGTATAAAAAAATGTTAGGCGTATCTACTCTTTCATATAACCGCCACGGGCAGACCGTATTGGGGATTTGGCCTGCCCACAACAAATATCGAAACTCCAGTCATTACAAAGCATTGGACGGAGTTTCTTATAAAACCACCACGGGCAGACCACGGTTTGTTCTATATGTTTTTCATGTCGACAGGCTGTTACGGAACTAAGAATATCCTCACAGAGTCACCCTGTGTGGTAATGTTAAAATCAATGAACCACTATATGTCGTGGCTTGATTTGTGAAGTCGTGCATTCTGTAACAGCCAGTCGAGTAAATAACTAAAGGGCTCGTCGTAGAAATGTGATCTGCTCCCCCATTTTTGTGGTTGGTCATAAGATTGGCCACCATACTGGAAATAGAATTTTAACAATCGCAAGCATCTGGAATAACAATGCTTATTATTTTGTTGTTAAAACCCCATCACAGGGTGGCCGACGTTATGATAAAACACTGATTTTTATGGGTCTTCGCGGATTAGTGTGATTGAGGTATAATTCCTGTATGCAATTCTCAGTGTTTACGCATCAGCAACTATTAATTTTTACACAAATCCGTGATGAGCCAAAATTATCAGCCAGTGGTGGATTCTTGTGATTCATGTAAAATTTTCAATCCATAGAGGTGGTGTCAGAGGGCAACAGAATAACAAAAATGTTGATTCAAGTCTTGAAATGTAAGATAGTAACCCCAAATTACCTTTAATATACAGGAATTCCCATCATGTCAGATTACAACATTGAAAAATATCAATTTGAAACCGGCATTTATCGCCCCCCCAGTGAAGGTGGCAGCGCCTCCCTGCTGCTTCGGTTCACCCGTAACTGCCCCTGGAACCACTGCACCTTTTGCAGTATGTATAAAGGTGAAAAATTTCAACTGCGATCCCCGGGGGAACTCAAGGCAGATATGGATGCCATGGCAGCCCTGGCCGGGGATTTAAGAAATATTTCCATGGATCTTGGCCAGGGGAGAGAGATCACCCGGGATGCGGCCATGGTTCTCATGGACAAAGTCCCGGAACTGAACCATCACAACGGGTTTGCCATGTTTTTTCACTGGTTGTGTGCAGGGGGTAAAACCGCCTTTATCCAGGATGGCAACAGCATTATCATGAAGACAAAAGATTTCATGGAGGCTTTGACGTATCTGCGAACCATTTTCCCCTCCATTGAACGGGTGACCACCTATGCCCGTTCCAGAACCCTTGCCCAGAAATCCCTGGAAGATCTGGTTGCCATTCGAAAATCTGGCCTGGATAGGCTGCACCTGGGCCTTGAAACCGGGGACGATGACCTTTTGTTAAAGATTAAAAAAGGGGTGACGGCCCAGGGCCATATAGATGGCGGTAAAAAAGCCATGGAAGCCGGATTCCAGGTGTCAGAGTATTGGATGCCCGGCCTTGGGGGCAGGGAAATGACCACGGGTCATGCACTGAACACCGCCCGGGTGCTTTCTGCCATCAATCCTGACTACATTCGTTCCCGGCCCTTTCGTGCCATCCCCGGAACATCCATGCACACCTGGATTAACCAGGGTGAAATGCAGCTTTTATCCACCCATGAACAGCTCCGGGAATTGAAAGAGATGATCAAAGCCCTGAATGTTACTTCCAGGGTCTGTTTTGACCATGCCGGGAATAATTGGCTTAATCCTTCAGGGCGGCTCCTGCTGTCCCATGGATACGAGGGGTATCAATTCCCGGATGAAAAACAAAAGTTGCTTCAGCTCATTGATGAGGGCTTGGAAAGCAAGCATCTGCCCCAGTCTATTACTTATTTATAATGGGAGAAGTAACAGGTGAAAAACTGGCAGGTCTATCTGTTAAAATGTGCGGACCATTCCCTGTACTGCGGGATTACCAATAATCTTGACCTTAGAATTGATGTGCACAATGCCGGGAAAGGGGCAAAGTATACCCGGGGGAGGCTTCCCGTTGAGCTGGTTGCAGCCACAGCTAACATGACAAAAAGTGATGCCCTTAAATTTGAAATAAGGGTTAAAAAATTTCCTGCGGGAAAAAAATTATCTGTATTGGAAAAAGGAATAGAGCAGCAATGAACGCCGTTAAAGTGCCCCATGATCAATTGAGCCCCGAAGCGTTGCAGGGCGTTATTGAAGAATTCCTCACCCGGGATGGGACGGATTACGGGGAAGTTGAAGTCCCATTGGAAACCCGGGTTTCCCAAGTGTTCGCCCATCTTAAATCCGGGAAAGTGGTGATAGTATTTGATCCTGATTCCCAGACCTGTACTATTCTTGATAAGGGTAATCCCGAATTAAAGCACCTGGATGCAGATAGGCCATCAGTGTGGGATTGATCATTGAGTGAAACCACGATACCGCCGCCGGAGGTTCTGCTGTCGGCATATTTCAGATAAAAAAATTGAATTTTTCCCCATAACAGTGTAAGGAAACAGACTATTTTTATAAGAAAATGTAGCATCCGGGTGCCGCCAGCAGAGCCTTCGAGGAGTGACCTGGCATTTTTATATGAAACTCGTAAGTTCTCAATAAGTGCGGGTAAAAAATATATTTTCAAAACCCCATTTTAATAATGCCGGGCAATTAAAGTGTCAATTATACTTTATTACTCGGGTTTATTGAGAACTTACTGAAACTCCGTTCAAGATGCTATAATCATAAGAGTTTCAACATTTGTTGTGGCAGGCCAGGATACTGAATACGGTCTGCCCCTGGCAGTTATAAAAATTTAATCTAAGACATCCGAAATTGAAACCAAGCCCTGAAAAACGAAAATGGGCAAAAGGGGAGTTATATGACAGAAAACAGTGCATTTCTTGATGATATTCAAGATGAATTAAAACAGATTATCCAGCCCTACCAGAGGGATCTCAATCAGAAGCAGAAAAAAGCAGATTTTATAAAGCTGTGCATCCGGTGTGCGGGCAGGGATGATTTTCTCCGGCTGGATGAACTTTTGAAAGGCAAAGTGGCAAGGGATATTTCCGAAGACGATGATCTGGATGGCTGTGACGCCATCTTTGAGTCCCTGGGCAGCTATGCCGATGAAAAAGTGGAGCAATATCGCATTGAGCTCATTGATGATCTCACACGCCTTTGTGAAGAGGCAGAGCTACCCCTTGACATGGATTTTCCCCGGTTTTCTGTGCTCAAGGGCATCAACGGGGAGATTGATTTCACTGCACGGTGCACCCGCATTAATAAAAAGGTCCTCAAATCCATTGATCCCCGACGGATTTTAACGGCGGTGCAGCGGTTGAAACAACAGCTTTACGGTGGTCCATATGATCCCCAGAAATTCATTGATTCCCTTTGCCAGACCTATCTGGACGGCCTTAAAAAAGAAAAATTGTCCCTGGGCACCTCTATTCCCATCCAGAAATTTTACCTTGATTATGTGATTTCTTTGCAGAACAAGACTTTTTTTGTGAACATGGACAAGGGTAAATTCAAGGGGTACAGCCTGGATCAGTTCTCCGTGGATCTGTGGCGGTATTTCCAGGCAGGCATTGGCGGCACCTCCCAGGGCTATGATCTTCAGCTCACCCCGGGTCGCAATGGGGCCTTGTGGCTCATTGACAGTGCAGGGGAGTTGCGTCGCATGACAGCCATCTCCTTTCATGATTCGCAGGAATAGTCATTATGATATCAATGGAAGAGATTGATCAATTAAAACCCTTTGAGGCCCGTTCCATCATTGAGGAGCTTCGCAAGGGAAGTGTGCCCATTGAATATGTTCCGGTGTTCACCGTGGGACGTAAAAACTGGCTTAACTTTATTGAAGATGACCTTGAAAATTACATTGGCCAGGGGGGAAGCAAGGTTCGATTTATCAGTGGGGATTATGGGGATGGAAAGACCCATTTTATGTCGGTGATCCGGCATCTGGCCATGGAAAAAGGTTTTGCCGTCTCCTTTGTGGTGCTAACCCGGGATGTCCCCATTCATAAATTTGAAACCGTTTACCAGTCCATTGTCCAGCAACTCCAGGGGGATTTTACCGGTGTGGGGATTCGCAATCTGCTGGGGGAATGGCTGGAAAAACTGGCCCCCACCCTGACAGATGGCAGTGAAGAAGAATGTCTTACAAAACGTATGGCCCTGGCCGAGACATTTCAGAACATCCCGGGCATGGATATCAACTTTGCCAATGCCCTGGCTGCCCTTGTCAATAACCGCTTTGGCCCTGGGGAGGATGATGGGGAAGATGATGGAGAGGATACCCGTCGTGATGACCATGAGGTGCTGCTCCATTGGTTTGAAGGGGGGAAGGTCACTAAACGGGAGCTGAAGCCTTTTTTGATTTATGAGTTTTTGAATAAGGCCAACAGCCGTCAGTTCATGAATTCTTTGATTTTGTTTTTGCGCCACATTGGCCACCAGGGCTTGATTCTGCTCATGGACGAGATGGAAACAGTGGTGGCCCAGAGTGCCTCCATTCGCAATGCCGCCTATGAAAATGTCCGTCTTTTCATTGATAACAGTGAGGCTGCCCAATACCTTCATATCTTTTTTTCCATCATCCCCGATGTACTGGTGTCGGAAAAGGGTTTTAAATCCTATGATGCCCTGTGGAGCCGCATACGATCCATTGGAGAAACAAAGAAGCTAAATTACCGGGGCGTGCTGGTGGATATCCATCAGACGCCTTTGAAAAATCAGGAACTGGTGGAACTTGGCGGATGTTTAAGAACCCTCCACGGTATTTCCTACCGCTGGGACCCCCGGGAGTCGGTGAGCGATGAGATGCTCGAACGGATCTGTTCCAATCAAAAACGCATGGGGGTGATCAGCGAGGTGCGCTTGTTCATCAAGCAGTTGATCCAGATCCTGGACATGGCAGAACAAGGAGAATCCCCGGAAAACCTGGACATGGGGCAGCAGATGGTGGAAACCCGGCGGGAAATGGAGGCAGAAAAGATTGAGCAGCTCCAGCCCTCCTGGGATAATTAACGGGATGTTTGTCATGGATGATTCTAAATTTCAAAACCTTGTGGCAGGTGGCAGTAATTTTGAACTCAGAAGGGCCGTGGAGCGTCTGCGGGAGGGACTTTTTGATCCCCTGGGGGTTCAGTTGCTCACTTCGGGCGGGGCAAAGCTTGATAAAATTTTTGACAGGGGGGTGACGGCCCTGGACAAAAATGAGCCTTCCCACCTGTGCATTTGTGGTGCCTATGGCCAGGGAAAGTCCCACAGCCTTACCTATATTAAACAAAAGGCCCTGGCCGATAATTTTGTGGTCAGCCACATGAACCTTGATCCACGCCAGATACCTTTCCATAATTTCCAGGCGGTTTACAGGGCCGTGATGGCGGGCATGGAATTTCCCCATGGTGAAAAATCCGTTGTATCGGTGTGGAAAAAAGGTGTGGAACAATGGCTTTCACTGCCGGAAAACAATAAGAAAACCAGCCTTGATCTCATTCCCCGGGACATGCCCCATCGGTTCAAGGCCATTCTTGTGGCCATGGCCTCCCCCAATATGGCCCTTTCTGCCCGGAAGAAAAAATTTAAAAAGTATGCCCGGTTTAAACCCCGGGAATTTCCCTGGATATTGAAAAATGCCCTTTTGGGAAAGGATATCCCTGCATGGCGGTTATCTGCGGCTTTTCACTATCGCCAAGTGCCGTTTTATAAAGATTCTTCCCTGGTGTGCAAAGATTCGGCCCAGTACCTTGCCATGGTAAAGGCCCTGGCTGCCCTGTTCCAGAACCTGGGATTCAAGGGCTGGGTGATCTTGTTTGATGAAGGTGAATCCATTGCACAGACCCGGATCACCAGCCGCAGCAATAGTTATGAACTGCTTCACAATATGTTTTACCCCGACGTGGAATCGGGGGGATTTTATCCGGTGTTTGCCTTTACCCATGATTTTTTCAGCCTGGTTTCCCAGGAAGCCTATGATCGAACCCGGATTTTAAAGGGGCGCAAAAACGGAAGCCCACATCCCCTGGAAATCCCCCTTTTCAAGCGGGATTACCACTCCGCCTGGAAAGATATCAACGTTCATACCCTGCATGATCTTTCGGCTGCGGAGTGGAAAATCCTGATCCATAAACTCATTGTGCTCCATGGTCGGGCCTATGACTGGCTCCCTGAAAGTGATCTGATGCAACCGCAGATGGTGAAGATCTTGTCCAGCCATGCCGGGGCCGAGCCCCGACTGAAACTGAGGCTTCTGGTCAATCATCTTGATCTGGAGCAGCAAAAAGAGGTGCTGGACACTCTGATACTGTGATGTCATCCTCTGTGCTTTTACAACTTCCCAATACATTTCGTGCCTTTTATGGGGCCTTTTCCTGTCTGCACACAGTCCAGGAAGAGGCCATTACCCCCATCCTGGCGGGCCGGGATCTGGTGGTCCAGGCGGCCACGGGTTCAGGTAAGAGTGAGGCTGTGCTGGCCCCCTGTCTGGAACGTATAATCCAGTCTGGCAGACAGCAGGGGGCCTTATATATCATCCCCACCCGGGCCCTGGCCATGGATTTAAAACGGCGATTTGAATCTGTGATCACCGAACGGCTGGACCTTAACCTTGCCATCCGCACCGGGGATATCAAACGCACCGGGGCAAACGCCCGGATATCATGTTCACCACCCCGGAATCCCTGGATGTGATGTTGGGGAGCACCAATGGGGATTTAAAAGCCTTTTTGTTCCGGGTGGGTATTGTCATTGTGGATGAGGTACATCAGTTGCTGCATCAATACCGGGGCCGTCACCTGGTGCATCTGCTCACCCGCCTGGAACGTAAAACCGGAAAACCCATCCAGAAAATCGCCATGTCCGCCACAATTGCCCGGGTGGATGCAGTAATGAGGTTTCTTAACTTTCAGAACAATGCAGATTCCATCATCACCCATGTGGGCCGGAAAATCATCGCCCGCCTGATTCATCTAAGGCAGGAAGAGGCCGACATTCCGGCCCTGCTCAATGATCTCTATCACACCTGGAACTATCGTAAGATTCTTATTTTTGCCAACAGCCGGGCCGCCTGTGATCGTCTATCCGGTATTGTTAAAAGCCGGGGCATTTTCAAGGATGTTTCCGAACTGCACTACTCCAATCTAAAACCCTTGGAACGAAAAAAAGCAGAAGACCGATTCCGGAAAAGACCCCATGCCCTGTGCATTGCCACCAGCACCCTGGAGCTTGGCATTGATGTGGGGGATGTGGATGCCGTGCTCTTGTTTCAGCCCCCGGGGTCGGTGTCTGCCTTTCTCCAGCGCATTGGCCGGGCCAACCGTCGGGGCAGCGAGGTAAATTTTTGGGGCCTTTGCAGCGGCGAACGAGCCGGAGACCAGGTGGTGCGCTTCCTGGCCCTGCTGGAGCTGGGCCGGGGGGGAAACATTGAATCGCCGGCCCCTAAGAATTTGCCAAGTGTCCTCAGCCAGCAGGTGATCTCCTGTCTTTATGAGAAAAAAGAGATTTCCCTTCCCTCGCTTCAAGCCCTTTTCCCCCATGACCATGACCTGCTGCCGGATATTTTTGCCTCCCTGGAAAAAAAAAGCTGGTTAAAAAAAAACGGCATGGGGGGACTGAACCGGGGGGGATGGCAATACCGAAATCACCTGCTGGAGTATAAAATATGGGGAAATTTTCCCGAAGCCGAGGTGGAATATGTCCTGGAGGTGGCAGATAAGGCCGTGGCTGATATTCCCCGGTCTGTGGTGTCCCAGATGGACATGGGAGACCGCATATATCTGTCTGGGAGACGGCTTAAAGTTTTAAAGATCAATGACACCGACCCCCGGAAGGTGGTGGCCCGGCCCTGTGCCAGGGTGGATGACAAGCAGTTGGTGTGGCTTGGCATGGGGGCCCATGTCTCCTTTGAGGTAGCCCAGGCCATGGGCCGTATCCTTAAAACCAAGGGGACAGATTTTAAATCTGTCCCTGATGCCGGTCTTTTCACCCGGACGAAAAAATTGTTCCAGGCACAGATAAAACAGGGTGAAAGACGGGTGGTGCTTAAAAACGGCATGGATGTGGTACCGGGAAAAAAGGGCAGATTTCATTATCGCACTTTTCTGGGCTCTGCTGGCAATCTGGTGCTGGAGTGGAGCATCCGGGAGCAGTTGGAAGGAGACGATGTGGAGATCATCTCCCATGAGACCGGGGTGGAGTGTTCCCACTGGATTTGCTTTGAAAAAATTCCCCTGCCCGTAAAAAAAGAGGCCTTTCATATATGGGTTAAAAAACATTTCAAGGTACTTCAGAACCTGGTGCCTTTGAGCATCTTCTGGAAGACCCTGCCCCTGGATCTCATGGTGGCAGAAATCACGGATTTTCTCTTTGACCCCCGGGTGGCAGAGGCTTTTGCCCATTATCTTGGCTCCACGTCGGACATTGTGTCAGGGGATATGGCCGATCTTGACCTGGTGCTTCCCCCCGCCGAAATTAAAGAAAATGCTGTGTTGGACATTGATCCCGGACCATCCTTGCTGGAAGGCTCAGGAATAAGGGCCAAGGAGACCCAAAGGGAAAAATCAGGACCGCCTGAAAAGGCCGTACTGAACCCGGAGGGGGACACAGAGAAAAAAGATGCACCCGGGGAAGGAAAGGGCAAAGCTGATTTTTTTAATACGGTCTCCGGGCAGCCCCCCGGCCTTGACAGGGATAGGGCGTTGACCCTCAGTGCTACCTTGGTCAGTGATTATTTTTTCCATGCCCAGTGTCAGCGGCGGTTCTGCTTCAAGCTTTTGGGTCTGGTGGCTCCGGTTCAGGAAACAGATGAACTGAAGACCCTTGCCAAAAATCGGGGTATTTGCCATGAAAAAGCGGTGATGGCTGAACTCCGGGGGCAGGGCATCAATCTGCTTGACATGGAAACCAATGGTTCGGAAACCCTGCATTTTGCCGCCTCCCTGGAAGGTTTGGAAAAAGCCATTCATTCTCTTATCTCCTGTGATACCATGGGGCCGGAATCCGTATGGATTTCCCAGTGTTTTCTCAAGGTGGATGAATTGATCCCGGGCATGCAACCCATGGCCGGTGTGGGGGTGCCTGATTTGCTGCGCCTTTCCCGGGAAACGGTGTTCCCCG
>CAKZLA010000134.1 GCA_937124525.1 uncultured Desulfobacterium sp. | reverse complement strand
CTGGGCGTTGATCCTGTCACCGACTACATCCCGGTGCGACCCACCCAGCATTACTCCATGGGCGGTATCCGCACCAAAGCCACGGGGGAGAGTCCCACTTTAAAGGGTCTTTTCTCCGCCGGTGAATCAGCCTGCTGGGACATGCACGGATTTAACCGTCTTGGCGGCAACTCCGTTGCTGAAACCGTTGTGGCCGGTATGATCGTGGGTGAATATGTGGCAGATCATTGCCAGAATAACCCCCTTAACATCAATACCAAACTCATTGAAAAGTTCATGGACCAGGAAAAGGCCAAGATCTCCACTTTGATTCAAAGGGAACGGGGCGAAAATCCCTATGAACTGAAAAAAGAGATGCAGCAGATCATGATGGACAAGGTGGGTATTTTCAGGAACGAAACCGATTTGCTCCAGGCCGTGGAAGAGTTAAAAGTGCTGCACCAGCGGTCCAAAAATGTGGCCCTGCGAAATAAGATCAGCTCCTCCAACCCGGAACTTGTGGAAGCCATCCGGGTTCCTAAGATGATTAAACTTGCCCAGTGTGTGGCCTATGGGGCCATGCTCAGAAAAGAGAGCCGTGGAGCCCATGCCAGGGAGGATTTCCCCGAAAGAAATGACCGTGACTGGCTCAAACGGACCCTGACCTATTGGAAGGACGACAACACGGATCTTCCAGAGGTGGAATACGAGGCTCTTGATGTCATGAAAATGGAGATGCCTCCTGGTTCCCGTGGGTACGGCGTGGACCAGACCATCCACCACCCGGATACGGAAAAGCGTGTGGCAGAAATGGAAGAGATTAAAAAGGAAAATCCCGGTGCTGACAGGTTTGAGCTGCAGCGGCTGTTCAATCCCATTGAGATACCGGAGAAATTCAGAGGAAAGAACGAGCGCATCGGGAGGGGCTTTAAATAATGAGTGATCAAGAAATCAAAAATGATCAGGAAAGAGTACTGAAATTTAATATTTTGCGATTCAATCCCCAGGTAAAGGGTGATACCCCGGTGATGAAGACCTATAAGGTCACCGAAGCCCCGGGCATGACCATCTTTATTGCATTGAACGACATCCGGGAAAACCAGGAGCCATCGTTGCAGTTTGATTTCATATGCCGGGCTGGCATCTGCGGTTCCTGTGGCATGGTGATTAACGGCAGCCCGGATCTTGCCTGCCGGACTCTGACCTCCAAGTTTCCCGACGGCGAGATCACCCTTTTGCCCCTGCCGGGGTTTGAACTCATTGGGGATCTGTCCGTGAACACCGGTAAATTCATGAGAGGCATGAGCGAGCGGGTGGAGAGCTGGGTCCATGACGACATGGCCGAACATGTGGATTTGGATCGCCTGGAAGAGCGCATGGAACCTGATGTGGCCGATGAAATCTACGAACTGGAACGCTGTGTGGAGTGCGGCTGCTGCATCTCTGCCTGTGCCACCAAGCGCATGAGGGACGGGTTCCTGGGAGCAGTTGGTTTCATGAGACTTGCCCGGTACTACTTAGATCCCCGGGACAAACGCACCGATTCTGATTACTATGAACTCATTGGGGATGATGATGGCGTGTTTGGCTGCATGACCCTTTTGGGATGCCAGGACTATTGTCCCAAGGATCTGCCCCACCAGACCCAGATTGCCTTTTTGAGAAAAAAGATGGCCCTGGTTAAATAAGCTGGAAGGAGATTTTCAATGGTTGAATTTAAGTATGAAAAGATGTTTCCCCTGGGTGAAGATACCACCGAGTATCGGCTGCTGACCAAGGAGTATGTTAAACTCCGGGATCTTGACGGCACAGAGGTTTTGTATGTGGAGCCCCAGGCTCTGGTGGAACTTTCCCAGTCAGCGTTCAAGGATGTGGCCCATCTGTATCGTCCGGAGCACCTCAAAAAACTGGCTGGCATCATTGATGACCCTGAAAGTTCAGACAATGATAAATACATTGCCCTGGAACTTTTAAAGAATGCCGTCATTGCTGCGGATAAAGTCTATCCCATGTGCCAGGACACGGGAACTGCAATCATCATGGGCAAAAAAGGTCAGCATGTATGGACCTGGTCCGATGATGAGGAGGAGCTTTCCCGGGGGGTTTTTAATGCCTACACCGAGAATTATCTCAGGTATTCCCAGAATGCTCCCCTGAACATGTTTGATGAGCAGAACACCAAGTGTAATCTGCCTGCCCAGATTGATCTCTATGCCACCCAGGGCGATGAATACAAATTTTTATTCATGGCCAAGGGCGGTGGGTCCGCCAACAAAACCTTTCTCTACCAGATGACCAAAGCCGTGCTCAATTCCGAGGAAATTTTGCTTGATTTCATGACAGAAAAAATGAAATCCCTTGGTACAGCAGCCTGTCCGCCCTATTACATTTCATTTGTCATTGGCGGAACCTCTGCCGAAGCCAATTTGAAAACAGTGAAGCTGGCTTCGGCCCGGTATCTGGATGCCCTTCCCCTTAAAGGCGATGAAACAGGACATGCCTTCCGGGATGTGGATCTGGAAGCCAAGGTCATGAAACGGGCCGAGAAATTGGGCCTGGGTGCCCAGTTTGGGGGCAAGCATTTTGCCCTGGATGTCAGAGTGGTGAGAATGCCGCGTCATGGGGCATCCTGTCCTGTGGGCATTGGTGTCAGTTGCAGTGCCGATCGCCAGATAAAGGGAAAAATTACCCGGGACGGTGTCTTTCTGGAGCGGATGGAAGAGAACCCGGCAAATTACCTTCCCAAAGGGGAGCCTGAGATGGCCGAGGCCGTGCGGGTGGATCTTGACCGGCCCATGGATGAAATCCGTGCCCAGTTGAGCCAATATCCGGTGTCCACACGCCTGCTGCTCACCGGTAAGATCATTGTGGGTCGGGACATTGCCCATTCCAAGTTCAAAGAGAGACTGGACAGCGGCAAAGGATTACCCGATTACATTAAAAATCATATCATCTACTATGCCGGGCCTGCCAAAACACCGGAAGGCGAAGCGTCTGGCTCCTTTGGTCCCACCACTGCCGGTCGCATGGATCCCTATGTGCCCATTTTCCAGAAAGAGGGGGCATCCATGATCATGCTGGCCAAGGGCAATCGCTCCCAACAGGTCACCGATGCCTGTAAGGAATATGGCGGATTTTACCTTGGTTCTCCCGGGGGCCCTGCGGCCCGTCTGGGCAAAGATTTCATTAAAAAAGTAGAGCTGGTGGAATACGAAGAATTGGGCATGGAAGCCGTATTCATGATGACTGTGGAGGATTTTCCTGCTTTTATCATCGTGGATGACAAGGGCAATGATTTTTATAGTGATCTTCTGTAAGCTGACATCACACAAGAATTAGTCAACAACCCCTTCTGAATCAAAGATTCGGAAGGGGTTTTTTTTACATATCTTCGGCAATGGTGACGGTGCGGTCCCCCAGCATATTGACATAGCTACCAAGCTCGTTGTCATACCAGCCGTAAATAACGGTCTGGGTCACGGGCACATGGATATTTTTGTTTTCCAGGGTGGCAATAATACTTTGATCCAGTCCGGGTACGTTGGAAAGGTTGATGTTGATTTCAGCCGTACGGGTGTGGGTTTCATGGCCTTCGATGGTGGCAGCGGCCCGGGGCATACCAATGATATCACCAGAGACGTTCTGTTTGTCGGTGTAATGCAGATAATCCCGGGTGTCATTTTTTGCAGCCTGGCGGTAGATATCGTTTATGACGTCCCGCCGGATGGGCTCTCCCCCTGGATCTTCCTGGAGATTCAATACCAGGATAACCAGGGAGCCGGTGCTGGTGGGAATACGCACAGACTCTGCTATGAACCCGATACGTTCCATTTCCGGAATCACCAGGCGAAGGGCATTGGCAGCGCCGGTGGAGGTGAGGATAATATTATTGAGAATACTGCGGTTTTTTCGTAAATCTTTGGCCCCGGACCCGGGCAGTCTGTCCAATACCTGCTGGGAACCCGTGGCTGCATGGATGGTGGCCATGGAGGCGGATAGAATTTTTTGGGAGCCCATGACATCCAGCACCGGCTTCATCATGTGAGCCAGACAGGTGGTGGTGCAGGAGGCATTGGAGATCAGTGCGTGTTTCCGGGGATCATAAACATGGTCATTAATCCCCATCACCGTTGTGACGGCATCTTCGGGCATGGCGTTTTTGAGGTCCAGCCCCTTGTCTTTAAACTTGAATGGGGCCGATGCAATGACTTTTTCCGCACCGGCAGAAATGTGTCCTCTTAAAGAGCCTTTGGAGGCATCGGCAGGTGCAATGGGGTCCAGAAACTGTCCGGTGGTGTCCACCACCAGTTTCACCCCGTTGTCCTGCCAGGCAATGTCTGCTGGATTTCTGGCGCATCGAAGAAAAATTACTTTTATTCCATCCGCCATCATGGTGCCGTTTGTTTCGTCAATGTCGGTGATCACAGGTTTTCCCTTAAATCCATATAAATATGAACTTAAAAGTCCATAGGTGGAATCCCGCTCCATGTAATGGGCCAGATCTTCCATACCGTTGCCCACCTGTCGGCCCACATTGATGACAATTTCATCAAAGTATTTCCTGCTGATGTGGTGCCAGACGGTGAGTTTTCCAATGCGGCCAAAACCGTTAATCCCAATTTTTCCATTGCTTTGATTTAAATCCATGAGATACCCCTTAATTATATTCTGTAAAATGAAAGTAAGTATACAAGTTTACCCTCTGTTAATATATGTCAATACAAAAATCTGATCACAGTGGGTTACCTTTGATTCCCGGCGCAGCAATATCCATTTGTCCCATAAAAACCGTGCCTTTGTGTCCATCGATACTGATAAAATCACCAGATGTCGCAACAACATTATCAAACCGGCATTCTTTTTTACGTTCATTGCAAACCATGTTACGATATCCCACCACGCATGTTTTGTTCAGTCGATAGGCCACAATAGAGGCGTGGGAGGTCATGCCCCCCCGGGCTGTGAGAAGTCCGTCTGCTGCGTGGATTTCTCGGATATCATCGGGAACCGTATCATTTCTGACTAAGATGAGGGATGTTCCGGGTTCCTGGTCCCGCCATTGATCAATTTCCTGGAGGGTAAAAACCAGACGGCCGGACATGGCACCCCCACTGACCCCGATGCCGTGACCTAAGTAACGTTCTTTTGCCATGATCCATGATTTCTGGTCGAACATAGGACGTATTTGTCGTTCCCGGATGCCCAGATCCCGGGATTGCAGAATATAAAGATCCTTAAGATCGGGGCCTTCAAAGGTGAATTCAATTTCCTGGGGGCTCCAGCCCTGTTTATTGATCAGGGTGTCGGCCCAGGTTAAAAGTCCATTGTAGATATCAGGAAAATGGCTTTCCAGGGTGGTATCGGTATTTCTCATCTCCCGTTCCTGCTGGGCTATGGAAATGGGAAAGGTGTTCACAAGGCCTGCCACGACGTCTTCCCCTTGGGTTTGCTGGGTAAAATCCCCCCACAGGCTGATTTGATTCCGGGGGGACCGGGGATCATGGGTAATGATAACGCCGCTGCCGGCATTATTGGAAATATTGCCAAACACCATCTGCTGCACCGTCACGGAAGTCCCCCAGTCCTGGGAAAGACCGATGATTTCACGGTAGGCTCTGGCCCGGGGGGCATTCCAGGAGTCAAGCACCAGCAAAATGGCCTGGAAAAGTTGCTGAAAGGGATCATTGCTGAAAGAAATATCCTCTTTCTTTACCTTATCCCGGTAGGCCAGTGCCACAATTTTCATCTGTTCGCCGGTGAATAGACTTTTATAGGGCAGTTTCCATTTGTTTTTGTACCTGAGAATCACCGCATCAAAATCATCTCTTTTCATGCCTTGAATCATGCCGATGCACTGGATAAACCGGCGATAATTATCCCAGGCCAGCCACCCGTTTCCTGTGCGATGTGCAATCCCCTGGGCGATTTCTTCATTTATGCCAACATCAATGAGGGTATCCATCATGCCCGGCTGGGAGATCACAGATCCACTGCGAATCGACAAAAGCAGGGGGTTGGCCGGATCTCCAAAGGTTTTTCCTGCGGTTTTTTCCAGGCCCCCCAATGCCGAGAGAATCTGCTCCTGGAAATTAGCCAGGGCCGGGGGATAGGATTCAATAAGTTCCCGGTGGCGAAAGGCCTCGGTGGTGATGGTAAATCCCGGTGGCACCGGAAGATTACACCCACTTAAGGTAACCAGATTGTTTCCCTTGTTGCCAAGATCCATGGCCCCCAGTATCCAGGATTTGGGATCGGTTAAAGAGGTAATAATGCGTTTGGGATCATACATCAACAATTTCTGGAGATGTTCCTGGGGCAGTTCCTGGGCCTGCTGGTGCAGGGTGGTGAGAATTTTACTTAAAAAAAGATCCAGCTGTTGAAGCCCCAGGGAGGTGGCCATGCGTTCCCGGAAAAACAGTTCAGCCACCTGTTCTCCGGGGTTGGTCAATCCATCTCCGGTGTCATATTTTTCTTTTAAGAGGTCCAGGGGTATCCGTTCCAGGGCATCCTCCAGATGTTCCTGGTGGACGGTGTGAAAATAGTCGTTCATGATATTTTGAACGGCCTTGGTCAGGCTCTGGAAAATATCCAGGTACTGGGTAAAGGAAAAGCCCTGGACCTCCAGGGAGTGGGTCAACAGAACCATCTGGAATTCATACTCAGACGAAGAGATGCCGTCCAGTTTCAGGGCTGTGTAAAACATCCGCAGGCGATTTCTGATTTTGTGCACCGTCACCTTGGTGATCAAATTCAGGTCCAGCTCTTCAATGAGACTTTCAAACAGGGGATTGACCATGGATTCCAGGCGAAAGCTCAGCCCCAATGCATCAAATTTTGGCTCATGATAACTGCCGTAAAGGGAGGGGATATCCGCTGTGAAATGACGTTTTTTGAAAATATCTTCCCGGGCTTCGGATTGATTTTCCGATAACAACTCCTTTTTCAGCACCCCCAGATAACTTAAGAGTTTCTGGAGCCGGGCCTTGATTTTTACCTGGGGATCTTTCTGGGCATCCAGGGCTTCCCGGAGGAGATTAAATTGGGGAATCCAGGCCGTGTTGATGTGGTCCAGGTACTGGTTGATCTCCGTGCACGAGGGGGTGTATTTATGGTAGAGGAGTCTGTAAAGACTGATGAGAAGGGTCACCCTTTCCTGGTCCTCCATACTGCCTTTGGGCCCGGTGCTGTGGTGGATGATGGAGGTTAATTCTTCCTGGGGCGTGGTGAGCAGATCCCCTGGGATTTCAATACCATTGGTGACCAGGACCTGGAGGATTTCATGGACCCCGTTAAGGTGGCGGGTATCGTTGGAAATCTGTTCCGTGAAATCCTTGGGAACATAGGGCAGGAGTCCCTGGATATCCCGGGTTTCCCAAAAACAAAATATGGCTTCGGTCATTGTTATGATGCGGTTGCTGCTCTCCACATGGATTCTTTTGCGATAAAAATGAATCAGACTGTCCTGGCGCTGGGTGAGTTCATCAATGCGGGTGGAAAAATCCCGGATGGACCCCTCTGCCCCTATTTCATTGTAATAAACCGGGAAGAGCCGGGTGAGTTGTTTTAACAGATTGTACACCGGTTCAAAGGGACTGTTCAAAAGGTTGGTGATATCCCGGGGGAAAAGGTCGGTGTCTTTAATAAAAACACCACAGATGGAAAGATAGATGGTGAGACGGGACATCAGGCTCATGGACCAGTGGGGATTTAAGGAGATAAGCTCCAGCCACACCCGGATATTTAAAAGATGGGCATGGTTGGATCTCACCTGCCAGTTGTTGCCCACGCCTTCTATGTCCGGGAACTGAAAACCGGTTTTAATGACACATTGGATGAAAAATTTTACAAGGTCACTGTCTCCGGTGTTGTAAACGCCTTTTCCCATATTTAAGATGGCGTTGAGGGTTGCCTCGGGGAAGGCCTGGGATCGAAGTTTTAAAATGGTAAAGGTCTGGAGGATTAATTGCCGGATATAGGGGCTGCTCTCATGGCCAATGAGCCATCTCAGGGTGGCATTAATGTCCTTTAATGTGGCGTCGTGGATCATGGCAAGATCGGGGATGTTGATGATTTGAAATAAAAAAATCACCTTCCAGTGGTTGCCCTGCCGGCTTCCTTCACCGGCCTTTAAAAGCTGTCTGGGAAGATTTTTATAAATAGATATGATGTGATTGAACTCAGGAAACGCCATCAATCGGACGGTGGTGGCACAATCGCTGAAACCATTGTTATCTGTCATTTTTTTTAATTGTGTGGTTACCTGTTCCATGGCCCTGTGGGAAATGGGGGAAAAAAGGGCTTTGACCCGGGGGGGCAGTTCCGATTCCTGGGCCTCCCTTTCAAACACCGTTAAGGGATCATCTTCAAGGCACCATATGCGACAGTTCATTTCATGGTAGCGAAACAATACCCGGTTCAGGGGCTGCCATTGGGTTTTTTCCGGAGAGGGGACCTTTAACAGCAGGGCCGCCAGCCGGTTTAATCGGTAGTAACTCTTTACAAACAGCAAAAAACGGTCATCTTCATACTGTTTCATGCGCACCAGGGATCGATTTATTTCCGGCATTATGGTTACGGCATCGGGCCCATATTCCCGGAGGATACGCTGGAGAAACTGCAGCAACTGGTCCACTGCTTCCTGACGGGTTTCTCGGATATCTGCGCATTCCACTGCCCGGTGAAATATATCAATAAAACCGGCCACAGCCCTTATACCAAAGGGGTGGGATCGAAGTATATTAAGATTGTCCAGGCAATATTTTCTGGCCTCTGTCACCAGAAAATCCCAGTTTCTCATGGGGTTGCACAGCTCTTTTAAAAACAGCGTCAGTTCCTGTCCAAGGGCAGGGTAGTCTTTAAAAACCTCCAGAAGGAAGAGATAGCGGGCTTCGATTTCAATGTGAACCCGGGTTTCCATCATGTTATCATGCCATGCCTTTGATTTTATTGCCACTACCGCTCCTGTCTTGAATCAACCATCTATTGTGCAAATTATGTTGGCCATGGTTCCGGGTAACGCATCCGCTATTTGCTGGGAATCCTTATGTTCAACATTATTTATTAGTGATAAAATGCCACAATGTCAAGGGATGTAACTGTTG
>CAKZLA010000133.1 GCA_937124525.1 uncultured Desulfobacterium sp. | reverse complement strand
GGGGTTCTCTTTTTTTTATTGGGCGCAGTGCTCATTCACAGGGTTGAATTTCCTTCCATTGCCTTACACCATATTTTGTCATACAGCAACCAAGGTAAGGTGTGGGTGGTGGGTAGGGTTGTCACCCTGTTCCCAGAAAAGGGAAAGAGCATTGTACTGGATGTGGTATCAGCGGGGAAAATCCCCTCGGAGTTGTTAACGTCCACAGGGCATATCAAGGTGACCATCAGGGATGAGGATCTTTTGCTTTCCCATGGAGATATTGTGAGGGTGAAAGGAAGCGTTCGTCCCTTTCGAAATTTTGCCAACCCCGGAGGGTTTGATTATGCAAGGTTTATGAAGCGTAAGGGCATCATGGCTTCCCTGTATTGCCGGGGGCCTGATTTTTCTTTTGAAAAAAAGCAGGCCACATGGCCTTGGATCACCCGGTTTATCCGTGCCATTTCCCGCCTGAGAAAAGATTTTTCTTTGCATATTCAATCCATTGTGAAGAATCAGAACAGTGCAGCGCTGTTAAACGCCCTGATACTGGGAAAAAGAAAGATGCTCACAATGGATCTTCAAAACATTTTTTCCCGATCAGGCGCTTCCCATGTGCTGGCCATTTCCGGCCTTCATCTTTCCATCGTTGCCACGCTGTTCTTTTTTCTTTTTCAGAGATTTTTCTCCCTTTTTACTCCACTTCTGGTCCGGGGGCTTGCCCGTAAAGGGGCCGCCCTGATGACACTGTTACCATTGGCTGGCTATGCCCTTATATCTGGCTTTTCGCCTGCCACCCAGCGGGCCTTGATCATGGTGTCCGTGGTGATGTTTTCCCTTACCATGGAGAGGGAAAACATCACCCTCAATTCCCTGGCCGCAGCGGGTATGGGGATTTTGATTTTTCAGCCCGGGGCACTTTTTTCCATCTCCTTTCAACTCTCCTTTGCTGCGGTTCTTTTTATCATCTCTGGTCTTGATCTGGCCCGGCGGCATGGATTTCCTGCCTTTGGCCATATTATTTTCAATAAGATCGTTCTTTTTTTTCTGGTCTCTCTGCTGGCCATTGCCGGGACTCAGCCTATGGTCATGCGTTATTTTAATATGGCAAGTTTTGCCGGGATAGTTACCAATGGCGTGACCATCCCTGTGGTGGGATTTGGGGTGCTTCCCCTGGGGCTGTTGTCTTTGTTGGTGTTTCCCATTTCCACCACCCTTTCCATTGGATGCCTTGTGCTGGCAGGAGCCATGGCGAGGCCCTGCATTAGTTTTCTAACCTGGGTATGTCAGGTGCCTGGTGCATGGGCAAAAACGGTGACCCCGGATGTGCTTTATCTGGTGACCTGGTATCTGGCCATGGTGGCAATTTACGGGGCGCTCCGGGGCTGGGAAAGAAAATGGGTAAGAGTGCTGGGAATGACGGCATTGTTGATTGTTCTGGTTAAAGGGACTCTGGATGTCCGGGAGCGTTTTTTCAACCACACCCTTAAGATCACCGTGCTGGATGTGGGCCAGGGGAACAGCGCTTTGATTCATTTGCCTGGGGGGAGATGTTTTCTGGTGGATGGCGGTGGGTTTTCCAGCAATTCCATGTTTGATACGGGCCGATATCTGGTGGCCCCTTATCTGTGGCGCCAGAACATCCTAACCCTGGATGGGGTGGTACTCACCCACCCGGAGGCGGACCACATGAACGGGCTTTTGTACATCCTTGAAAATTTTAGGGTCAAGGTGTTGTATAAAAATGAAGATCATCGGCGAACCCGGGGATATAAACGCCTCATGGCATTGGCCCAATCCAGGGGTGTTATTCTCCACAGGGTTGATGCCACAGGGGAGGTGATGACCATGGGACAGGACGTGACGCTTCGGTTTTTTCCTGGATTCTCCGTGGAGATGACCAGAGAAAAACAAAAAAAGAGTTATAATGATAATTCCCTGGTGCTGGGGGTTCAGTTCAAGTCATTTTCCATGCTTTTTGCCGGGGATATCATGGCCCGGCGGGAGGCAGTGCTTTCATCGCTTCCCGGTCCCGGTGGAATTCTAAAGAGCACCATTCTCATGGTGCCCCACCATGGCAGCAGCACCTCCAGCACCTCGGCATTTCTTGAACGGGTCCAGCCGGAGATGGCCCTTGTTTCCTGTGGATGGCACAACCGCTTTAAGTTTCCCCATTCCCGGGTGGTGCAAAGATACCAGGAAAGAAAAATACCCATTTTACGCACCGACCGGGACGGAGCCCTGCTCATTGTTTCCAATGGAAAGGAATGGCATATCCAGACCATCCGCAGAAATTTTTATTTACACTGACAATCTTTTCTCATCGGGAGTCCCACTTTTCCCGGCGTATTTCAGGAATGGAATGATAACCCGGTTGGGATTGCCCCCCAGTCCGTCGTAGGTGATGCTCACCATGGGCACCCCGCTTTGCTTTTCAATGGACGAGGCCATGGCTTCGGTGACAAGGCCAGGGCAACAAAAAGAAGGGGTGGCCTGGACGAACAGGGCAAGATCCGGATGGGCTTTCAGAGTGTAATGGATTTTTAAGATATTATCCATGGATTCCCCGGTGTGTTCCGGCAGAACGCCATATTGGGCCAGAATGTCATCAAAGGGGTCATCATAGGCCGTATCAGGCGTCTTAAACAGGGGTTCAAAATACCGATAGTATCGATTCTCCATGAGATTCATGGCCGTCATCAGGGTTTTGCCGGAGATGAGGGCTTTGTATTTACCTTCCTTGAACCATTTTCTGAAATAGGAGCTGGCGATCATTTTGGCAAACCGATAGTAGGGGGTGGTCACCACTTCGCCACCATGTTCTTCAATGAAATGAATGAGATCATGGCTCATGACATCGTTGTCCCGGACATAGAAATCCCCAAAAATTCCCACCTTGGGACGTCCCGGTTCCGTTTGGGTGTTAATGTGCTTAAAGGATTCAAGGGCATGGGCCAGGGCCTTTTCCTTGGACTGGTTGTCTTCAAAGGCCTTTGTCAGTATGGCAACGCTCCGGGCAATGGCGGTATCAGTCTCCCCTTTGTTAATTTCATAGGGTCGAATGGTGCACCCGAGACTCCGGATCAATCCACCAAACATATAGGCAAAATAGGCATTCAGGGCCGCCCGCATGGAAATATCACTGAAGGATAACTCTCCTTTGTACACCCCGGCCTTTTCCAGGCCTGTTCCCATATCCGTTAAAATGGTCTTGATGTGGTGGGGGTAAAGCTTGATATTACAGGCAATGTCGGACTTGCTCATCCACAGTACGGTGCGGGCGGGATCCAGGCTGTG
>CAKZLA010000132.1 GCA_937124525.1 uncultured Desulfobacterium sp. | reverse complement strand
GAACATAGTTGGATTTATGGCAGGCCACGAAATCAGCCCTGTTAATAAGGTAGGTGGACTGGATGGGTACATCGCCAAACCGTAAATGGGAAATGGTGATACCGCCCGATTTCTTGGAGTCGTAGGCAAAATAACCCTGGGCATATTTTTCGGTGTTATCGCCGATGATCTTGATGGCACTCTGGTTTGCACCAACGGTTCCGTCGGATCCAAGGCCCCAGAATTTCGCGCCAACGGTTCCCGCAGGAGCGGGGTTGAATCCGGGAATCACCTCCAGGGAGGAGTCGGTGACATCGTCCTTGATACCCACGGTGAAGTGATTTTTGGGTCCGGCACATTTCATATTATCAAATACCGCCTTGATCATGGGGGCATTAAACTCCTTGGAGCCCAGTCCGTACCGGCCGCCGATGATCCTTGGTCCCTGGCCCTTTTCCATGAAAGCCGTACTCACATCCATATAAAGGGGATCGCCGATGCTTCCGGGTTCTTTGGTCCTGTCAAGGACCGTAATCGTCTCGGCAGTGGCTGGGATGGCCTCCATCATTGCCTGGATGTCAAAGGGCCTGTAGAGACGTACCTTGACAAGCCCCACCCGCTCGCCGCCCTGATTGAGACGGTTCACCGTCTCCTCAATGGCTTCACAGCTTGAGCCCATGCTCACGATGACCCGGTCCGCCTGGGGATCTCCGATATAATCAAACAGTTTGTAGGCCCTGCCCGTTAATTTTTCCACCTTCTCCATATAGCGCTTTACAATGCAGGGAATTTTTTCATAAAAGAGGTTGGCCGCTTCCCGGCCCTGGAAATAGATATCAGGATTCTGAGCGGTTCCACGGGTATCGGGTTTTTCCGGATTCATGGCCCGGGCTTTAAAGGCTTTATAAGCATCCCAATTAAAAAGCGATGCCATGTCTTCATAGTCAATGACTTCGATTTTTTGAATTTCATGGGAGGTCCTGAAACCATCATAAAAATGCATGAAGGGAACGCTTCCCTCCACCGTTGCAAGATGGGCCACCAAAGCAAGATCCATGGCTTCCTGCACGGAATTGGATGCCAGCATGGCAAAACCTGCCTGGCGTGCAGACATGACATCAGAATGATCACCAAAAATGGAAAGGGCGTGGGCTGAGAGGGCTCTGGCAGTGACATGAAACACACAGGGAAGCAACTCACCGGCGATTTTGTACATATTGGGTATTTTCAGCAAAAGCCCTTGGGAAGCGGTGAAAGATGTGGTCAAAGCACCAGCGGATAAAGAACCATGCACGGTTCCAGCAGCGCCAGCTTCAGACTGCATTTGTTTTATGCTGAGCACTTGACCAAAAATATTTTTTCTGCCGGCCGAAGCCCAGCTATCCGCTATTTCGCCGAGGGGACTGGAAGGAGTAATCGGGTAAATAGCTGCAACATCACTCATTGCATACGCCACATGGGTTGCTGCGGTATTACCATCAATTGTCTGCATCTTGTTCTTCATGTAACCACCTTCTTTTGAAAAATTAGAATCTATTGCCGAGCCATCAAACTTCTTTCTTCAATATATAATATCATCTGCCTGATATCTTTAAATATAATGGGGCCCATTATAGTTCATCAGCCAGAATCATATCTCTTAAGGGAATCGTGTGATGATCATTTTTCACAGCATGGGGACAGCTATCATGTTTTCACAATGTCAGTATGTTTAACAAGCATGTAAATAGAATAAAACAACATTATATTCCACATTCTTCATGCCAGTTGGTAAAATATTCTTTTAACCCGACTCTATTTACAATGAATCAATACAAAAGTAAATAAAAATAATGGATTTTTAAAAGTACCAATAATGAATAGCAATCAAGCATCTTCCACACCATCATCCCCAAACAGTCTTTGCCTTGATAACAGATAACATATTTAAATATTTGATATATAAAAGTCATCAAAAGCACATAGTGATAAAATATAAAAAAATAATCGAGTATAAATAATCAAATAAATTGGTATTACCTTTGAATATATTCATGGCGAATTCATTATTTTATAATGAGTTCATCAAGCGCTTGACCACAATATCACTCCCCGGATAAATGAAATAAGCAAATTGCATACCATTAAAAATAACTAATCGGACATGATTCCTTTCCTTTCCTTTCCTTTCCTTTCCTTTCACTTGCCACTATGCACGCCACAGACGCAATCCCATTTTCCCGGTCGAAGACTTTCTTAGATTCTTATCTCTTATTTTCGTGTTCTTTTGGCAAGAGAATCAGAAAGCCTTTTTGGTTCTGGCTTGTCCAGGTTAGGAATCAGTTTTAAATAACTTAACTATTTCGGAATGACTAATGTAGAAAGAGGCTGCCTTTTGACTTTTTAAATAAGAAAGCTATTTCGAACTTATTCCTTAGCTATGGGGAATTGAACTCTCACGAATAAATAGTAGCGTGATTAATCAGCAATCTTTGGGCACGATCATTTCTTTTTAATGTCCAAAAGGCTGTTTTTCGCCGCACACCGGTTATTTTCCGCCAGCAGATATTGTTGAATGCCAGTCTGATTTGACAACCAATTGTAAATGAAATAGATTTTACTCCCGTTGCGGTAACGGCTCTGCCGTGTATAAGAATAAAACTATTTTATGGAGTATATATGGGTTTACTATCATCAAGTGTATCAATTGCCAGGTACCGGGTTGAAGGAAAATTTGAATCGTCCATACTTGAATCCGTTAGAACCGGACTGACTAAAAATATTATAAGCCAGATTGAAGATGAATATGCTGAAATATCCGTGGGCTGGACACCCATGGAAAGTGCCTTTGATCCTGATTTTGAAAAATTTGCCTTTTCCTTTGGTACCTACTTTGTTTTTTCCCTCAGAATTGACAAAAAAAGCGTGCCTTCCAAAATCATCAAAAAATATGTGGCCCTGGAGGTCATTAAAAAATTAAAAGAAACCCATCGGGATTTTCTCTCAAAAAATGAAAAAACAGACATCAAGGATCTTATTACGGAAAAATTAATGCGCCAGATGCCATCCACTCCGAACACATACGATGTGATGTGGGATTACGAAAATGCCAGTATTTTATTTTTTTCCACCCAAAAAGCTGCCAATGAAGAGCTTGAAACCCTGTTTAAAAAATCATTTCAGCTGAAACTCATCCGCCTTTTTCCCTTTACGATGATTGAAAGTTCATCGACGTTAAAAGATGAGGTAAAAGACCTGGCTGCAAACCTGACGTCCACCAAACTGTTGAGGTAAAAAATGCTTGATATCGCCGTATCATACAATAAATATAAATTCTTAGGGGACGAGTTTCTCACCTGGATCTGGTATCTCGTGGAAAATGAGATCAACATCAAATCCATGCTTGCCATGGAGTGTAACACTGTCTCACTTAAACTGGGCAATAGTATTGTACTGGAAAATTCCCTTGGAGATGAGTCCAGCGAAAAAATAACCATTAAAGGTGATGATGCAGGATTGGAAGAGGGGACAACGGCACTAAGAAAAGGGGCGGTTGTCACAGATATGAATCTTATTTTCACAGTTGACGAAAATGAATGGCGATTTTCCATAAAAGGGGAAAGCATGAACATCACCGGGCTGAAAACCCCAGCCACGGGAAAGGTTGAAAGTCAGGATGATATTGAAGGTGCTGTTCTGGAAAAAATTGAACTTTACAGCATTCCCATACAGGCCATTGATACCCTATTTGAACATTTCATAAAGAAAAGGGTGTCAGATCAATGGAAAAATATCGAAATACCCGCCATGCGGCAATGGATATCACTATGAGTTACCCAAGTCTAAAAAAGACCATGGCCTTCCTGGCATACTTCAGGTGACTCCAAAAGTACTTTGCTGTCTTTTGAACAAAAATCCCTGCAAATGGGAAAAGTTCTAAAAAAGTGTAAAGTACTTTTCAAGGATGCCTCACCCCCACCAAACAAAATATTCCAAAGGGTAATTATCGATTAAAAGTTAAACACCTTTTTCCATGAACTCAATCTCTCTTTGATAAAAAATATATTGAAAAATTTCAACAAGATGATATGATATTCCATTTGAATAAATGTATTGGATTTTGTTTGAAACTTTTACTTCAGGTATAAAAATGAAATTTTCAGCAGATAGAAAAAAACTGAGTGGAGCGCTTACCCAGGTCCAGGGAATTACAAGTCGTAAAACCAATCTCAGTATTACGTCCGATGTCCTGATTAAAGCAACAGGATCTGAACTGATCATCACAGCCAATGACCTTGAAACTGTTTTTTGTGGCACCTATGAAGCGGATGTGGAATCAGACGGTATAATTTCAATTAATTCAAAAAAAATTTTTGAAATTATAAAAGAGTATCCTGACACCCAATTTCCAGTCAATGAAATTGAAAACAGATGGGTGGAAATCGGAGAGGGCAATATTCAATACCATATCGTCTCTTCTGATTGTGAAAATTTTCCAGAGACACCTATCATTGAGGATATTTCCTTTATTGAAGTGGACTCTGTTCAATTCAAAAAGATGGTTGATGTGACATCTGTTATAGGATTTTCACCGGATGAAAAAAGAATCTATGTTCTTGGTGCCCTCCTTGAAAAGGTGAATGAAGAAGACGGAAACATACTCAGAATGGTTTCCACGGATTCAAGAAGGTTAAACTGTATTGACATTCCCTATGTTGGTAAATTTGATATCCCCGAAGAAACCATTATAATTCCCAAAAAAGGGCTTTCAGAACTGTCAAAATTCATTGATAATCAAGGGGCACTGCACATCGGGGTGAAAGACAACCATTTTATTGCCAAAAAAGAAAATGAAATGGTGATGATTAAACTGCTTTCCGGGGATTATCCTGATTACCGACGTGTTTTAAATACAGAATCCTTCACCCCCATTGAAATTAACAGGGCTATGTTTTTTCTGATGATGAAACGCATGTCCATCCTGGTATCAGAAGACTACAAAAGCGTTATTTTTAATTTCAAGGAAAATGAACTGGTGGTCACCATTACCAACCCGGAAATAGGTGAATCCAAAGAAGAGTTTCCCATTACATATTCAGGAGAGCCCTTTGAAAGTGCATTTAACCCGAGATTTTTCATTGATGCAATCAACGTCATAAAAAATGACACAATAACCCTTCATGTTAAAGACAGTAGAAATCCCTGTGTCATTCAGGGAAGTGATAACACTCAACTGATCTGCGCTATTATGGCAATGTCAGTTTGATGCCTGCCCCCTTCCCCAAACTAAGCAAAGTTAAAATCAAATCCGATAAATGGGACACTCATGGAAAATAATGAAGAAACACAAGATTATGGTGCCGATAATATAAAGATTCTTGAGGGTCTTGAAGCCGTTCGCAAAAGACCTTCCATGTACATCGGTAATGTGGGATTAGAAGGGTTGCATCACCTTGTGTATGAGGTGGTGGACAACAGTATTGATGAGGCCATGGCAGGTCATTGTGATACTATTATAGTGCGTATCCATCCAGACATGCGGGTCAGTGTGGAGGATAATGGACGCGGTATACCCGTTGGCATGCATGAGACAGAGCATATCCCTGCAGCTGAAGTGGTTATGACCAAACTTCATGCAGGTGGAAAATTTGATAAAGATTCATATAAGGTTTCCGGTGGACTCCACGGTGTGGGTATTTCCGTTGTAAATGCATTGTCAGAAAAGCTTGAGATGAAAGTATACAAAGATGGTGAAGTCTACTATCAGGAGTATTCAAAGGGAGCCAAGCAATGCGAGCTGTCCGTTATTGGTAAGACGGATAAAAGGGGCACGAAAATAACCTTTTTCCCCGATTTTTCCATAATGAATGAAAACGAATTTCAGTATGAAAAACTCTCTCGAAGACTCCGGGAACTTGCTTTCTTGAACAAAGGTATCCGGATTATCATTGAAGATGAACGATCCGCAGATAAAGATGATTTCTGCTATGAAGGAGGGCTTGTCTCCTTTGTTGAATATTTAAACAGAAATAATACCCCCCTGCACCCCCCCATCCACATTGAAGGGGATAAAAGTGATGTTCAAGTGGATGTTTCCATTCAGTACAATGAAACTTTTAAAGAAAAAATTTACTCCTTTGCCAATAATATCAATACCATTGAGGGCGGGTTTCATCTTTCTGGATTCAAAGGAGCTCTCACCCGGACCATGAACACCTATGCCGCTTCGGGTAATCTGCCAAAAAACATGAAAAACATTAAAATTGGCGGAGATGATGTGCGGGAGGGATTGACCGCAATTATCAGCGTCAAGATAATGGATCCCCAGTTTGAAGGGCAGACAAAAACAAAGCTTGGGAACAGTGATGTTAAAGGAATTGTAGAATCCCTGGTCAATGAAAAATTGGCCATTTTTCTTGAAGAAAATCCCTCTGTTGCCAAAAAGATTCTCCTGAAGGCCGTGGATGCATCCAGGGCCCGGGATGCTGCCAAACGAGCCCGGGAACTTGCCAGGAAAAAAGGGACCCTGCTGGATTCCACCCTGCCGGGGAAATTGGCTGAATGTCAGTTTGCTGACCCCAAAGAGAGGGAACTATTTCTGGTGGAGGGTGATTCAGCTGGTGGAAGTGCCAAGCAGGGCCGGGATCGTCGATTCCAGGCTATTTTACCTTTAAAGGGTAAAATTTTAAATGTGGAAAAGGCACGCTTTGATAAGATTTTAAGAAGTGAAGAGATCAAAAATGTCTTCACAGTTCTTGGTACAGGTGCGGGGAAAGAGGAGTATGACATTGAAAAACTCCGGTACCATAAAGTGGTTATCATGACCGATGCTGATGTGGATGGGTCCCACATCAGAACCCTTCTTCTCACCTTTTTTTACCGGCAAATGCCAGAACTTGTCACCAATGGATATCTTTATATTGCACAACCCCCGCTGTTTCGGGTGGGAAAGGGCAAAAGCGGTATCTACCTCAAGGATGAGCCTGAATATAGAGATTATCTGGTGAAACGGATCTGTGGAAATAAAGATGTCTATATAAATGGGCAGGAAGCCCCCCTGGAAGAGACAGAGTTGTATGATTTTTTAAGGGAGCTTGCAGAGTATCACAATGCTGTGGAACGTCTGCAAAGAAGAGAGTTTGATATTGAACTTCTCAATATTCTTATAAAAGAGGGGGTCAGTGATAAATTTTTCCTGGAGGACAGGGAAAAAATGACCCATTTGAAAGAGATGTTGGAAAACGCTGAATATAACACCGGGGACATTGAATTCAATGAGGTGTTTAATATCTATGAAATGGACATTCTTGGCAAAAAGACCAATGGCGAAGAGGATTATTCCCAGAACACCTCAAAGGCTATTCCCATTCGGGTGGGCAAAAATTTAATTTCCACCATTGATTATAAAATAATGTTAAAAAAACAAGGGAGTATCAGTTCATTTGACAACCCTCCTTTTGGTATTTTCACCAAGGGCTCAACTGAAAATGGAAAAGAATTTTCCGATAAGCTCCAATTTTTCATCCACATGATGTCCGAGGCTAAAAAAGGAATTAATATCCAGCGATACAAAGGTTTGGGAGAGATGAATCCTGATCAGCTATGGGAAACCACCATGGACCCGGAACAACGGGTAATGCTCCAGGTCACCGTGGATGATGCGGAAAAGGCCGATGAAATTTTTTCTCTACTCATGGGAGAAGAGGTGGAACCCCGCCGTAATTTTATCCAGACCAATGCGCTGGAAGTCTCCTCTCTGGATTATTAGAGCTGTTGAATAGAACTTGATGATATGGGGAGCCTGGAATGAATATTCCAGCTCCCCTTTTTTTGTGCGGTTTTTAAGTGTCCCACTTAAATATTCGGATTGGTAATGTAAAAGTTTGGCCAGTGCCCCATATACTGCGTAGCATACAAATGTATGTGAGCAGGCCAAACTTTAGGTGAAGGTGGGGTGCTGGTCGAATCTTTACCGTCCCAATGCTATTTTGTTTTTGAATACTGTGCCATGTCTCCCAAATGAATGGTATAGCCATGGGATTGATAAAGTGCCTGGATTTTTAAAAGATCTGCTTCCAGGCTATCCCCTGGCATAATTTTTCCAATCCAACGGGTTTTTTTACATGAATTGTCAAGAAACCAGCAAATAATGGGGACATTGGCGGCCTGTGCAATATTCCAGAATCCGGTGCGAATGCGGGTGGTTTTTTTCCGGGTTCCTTCCGGTACCAGGGCAAGAATGAATTCATCCCGGATCCGAAATTCTTTGGCAATTGCATCCACAAACCCCTGGGCTTTATCCCGATTGATTGGTATGGCACCAAGGCTGTTGAGCAGCACAGACATGGGCCAGAAAAACCAATCTGATTTCACCAGCAGTTTTGCATTAAGTTGGCCAATCTGCATATATGTCAGAGCCCTCACCGTATCCATGTTAGACGTATGGGGAAAACCGATGACCACGGATTTTTTTGTCCAGTAATCGGGTAAATTGTCATAGGTCCATCCCATGAAATGATAAAGGGACTTGCCACAGAAACTTAAAAATGAACCCATAATATTTTGGTCCTTATTGTAATTCTCGTCAGTCATAAATTCTCTGCATGCTTTGTATAACTGCCACGGGCAGACCGTATTGGGATCTGGCCTGCCCACAACAAATATTGAAACTCCAGTTATTACAGGTCGTTGGATGGAGTTTTTTATAAAAATATTCCCTAAGTAGCTGAAATCATTAACCCTGGATTTTAAATTTTGATTTCATAGGTATTTATGATTTCAATGGGTTGTCATAACTTATAACTCTTTAGTTTCATTTGAAAAAATTATTCGTACTGACTCATATCAATTTCTTGCATTGCCTTTCTCATCTGACGAATGGCTTGTCGCAATCGTTCTTCATTTTCCACCAGGGCCAGGCGAAGGTATCCCTCTCCCTCCTCACTGAAGCCAATTCCGGGTGCCACGGCCACATTGGCACGGTTCATCATTTCCACGGCAAACTGCATGGACCCCATTTTTATATAGGGTTCGGGAATTTTAACCCAGGCAAACATACCGGCACCGGGTTTTTTGATATCCCACCCCATACGTTCCAGCCCGCTGCAAAGGGTGTCCCGCCGGGCCTGGTAAAGGGCCACCTGCTCGGGAATGGTGTCGTCGCAGTCCCGCAGGGCAATGATCCCGGCAATCTGGATGGCAGAAAAAATACCATAATCAAAATAGCCTTTAATCTTGCTCAACCCTTTGATGATTTCAGGATTCCCAACACAATATCCCAGACGCCATCCAGCCATGTTGTAGGATTTTGAAAAAGAGCCAAATTCCACTCCCACATCCTTTGCGCCGGGGGCTTCCAGAAAACTTGGGGCCTTGTATCCGTCAAAGGTAATCTGGGAATAGGCAAAATCATGGACCACCATGAACTTAAACCGTTTGGCAAGGGCCACTATTTCTTTAAACAGATCCAAATCCCCCAGGGTGGCCGTGGGATTGTGGGGATAATTGATCATCACCACCTTGGGACCGGGATAAAAAGATTCGCAAATATTAACAATGCGGTTAAGAAAAGATTCGGCAGGAGAAAGGGGCACTCTGACCACATTGGCCCCGGCAATAACCGCAGCATAGATATGAACGGGAAAAGCAGGGGCTGGTACCACCACGGAATCCCCCGGTCCCAGAAGGGTAAGACAAAGGTGAGAAAGACCTTCCTTGGAACCAATGGTGGTGAGCGTTTCAGTGTCGGCATCCAGATTAATGTCATAGTGGCGTTTGTAATAAAGGGAAATTTCCCGTTTCAGATTTTTCATACCCGAGGAGGCAGTGGGATATCTATGGGTTTTGGGATCCCGGGCCACTTCTATTAGTTTTTCAATGACATTTTCCGGGGTGGGGTCCACGGGATTGCCCATGCCAAGGTCAATGACATCATCGCCGTGGCGCCTTTTTTCCATTTTCATGCTGTTGATCATGCCAAAGAGATAGGGGGGCAATTGCTCCATTCGACTGGCAAATCGTATAATTTTATCCTTTTCCATTGAAATTCTCCTGTAATTCCAGATAAATAAAGTGTTGGATCGAATGCATTAGCACACCCTTATTCTCTTTTCAATGTATTACTTTTTTTTGTCAACCATAGATCCTCTGTAATTTAAAAGGCCCATGCTGCGTTTCAAGGTCTTTTATTAAAATTATCGTGATGTTTCCCAATACCACCCTGGAATTCAGTATAACAATTAAATTTATAAATACAATAGGTTATGAACTACCCTAAAGCTACATCCAGACTCATCATAATGGCAAATCCCAGCATGACACCAATGGTGGCCGCGTCGCTGTGTTTTTCTGATTTTCCTTCAGGAATCAGCTCTTCTGCCACAACATAGATCATGGCCCCGGCGGCAAATGAAAGGGCATAGGGAAGCAGGGGACGCATGAAAACAACGGCTGCGGCACCGATCACCCCGGCCATGGGTTCAACAACGCCGGACATTTGGCCATACCAGAATGCCCGACTTTTGGAAAACCCTTCCCTACGCAGGGGAACAGATACGGCAGCGCCCTCGGGAAAATTTTGAATACCAATACCAATGGCAAGTGCAATGGCCCCAACCAGTGTGGCAGAAGGTAAGCCTGCGGCTGCGGCACCAAAGGCTACCCCCACGGCAAGGCCTTCGGGGATATTGTGCAGGGTAATGGCCAGGACCAGGAGTACACTTCGTTGCCAACCGGTTTTAATGCCTTCAGCATCTTTGGTTTTCATTCCCAGATGCAGATGGGGCAGGGTTTTATCCACGACCCACAAAAATAGTCCCCCGGATAGAAATCCAATAAGGGGGGGAACCCAGGGGATGAGTCCAAGGGATTCAGCCATTTCAATGGAGGGTGCAAGCAAAGACCAGAAACTGGCAGCAATCATCACCCCTGATGCAAATCCCAGCATACCGTTGAATATATTTTTTTTAATGGTGGTGAAAAAGAAAACCACCGCAGCGCCCAGAGCTGTGAGGCCCCAAGTAAAACACGTACCCAGAAATGCCTGTGTCACAGGTCCTAATTCTTGGAACCACTCCATTTTCCATTCTCCTTTTCTGTTGATTTTAGATTTTTATCTATGATTTTCGTGTTATTTTGGCAAGAGAATCAACAAAACCTTTTTGCCTCTGGCTTGTCCAGGTTAGGATAGATTAATTTTGTCATGTCTGACATTGTTTTTCAAGGATGAGTTTATTCTTTATTGCTTCATCAAAAAATGATAATCTTTTACGGTTTTAACCATGGTCAAATCAGAGGCGGACATCTTAAGGGATTGGATCATACTTAAATGTCCAGACAAATAATAATGGCCCATGCTGGACTCCAAGAGTATTGATAGGGGGATATTGGCGAGCACGCTGGCTATGGATTCAGCCAAAATTATACAACTTAATGTATACCCCAGCTCCCGGAAATCATCACTAAAAATTTGATCATCGGTGAAAATCAGCATGGATAATATATCAAAATACAGGAGTATAATAGTGAAACCCCAGGAAATAGAAGATTTGAGTTTTAAAATAATTGATGGAGAAGCAGGTGATCACGGATTTGAT
>CAKZLA010000131.1 GCA_937124525.1 uncultured Desulfobacterium sp. | reverse complement strand
CAATGCGGTCCAAGAGAAGGTCCACTATTTTTTCCAGAAGCCGCATGCCGCCTTTGTAGCACACCGAAGGGAAATAGGAGTGCCCCACCCGATCCAGTATGGGAAATCCGTATCGCAGAAACGGAATATCTTCATCCCTTGCGATATATTTACCATAGGTGTTGGCAATCAGCAGATCCACTGGCTCGTTTTGAATCCATTGATGGAGCAGATACATATCTGCACCGCCACCGGCTTTTACGTTCACCTTATACGGCAGATCGGCCGTCAACTCTTCAATTCGCTTTATAAAGGCCTGCCCCGGTGTCCCCGTGACAATATGGACCGGCATCATGTCAAGACTGATGAGAAATTCCACCAGGGGGATCAGTTGATCCGGATCACCTGCCAGGGCCACTTTTTTATGGTAAAAATAGGCATGCATATCCGTGATAATATCCAGAAACTGCCCCCGTTCCAGGTTAATGCTCTCGGGAACGTTAACCCCGGCAACCCTTCGTAAGGCATCCACAAATCGATCCGTTGCTGCCAGTCCAATGGGAAGATCCAGTACCTGGCACGGCACTTTCCATTTAGTATCAAGGGCCCTTGCTGCATCAGCCGATGCCGTTTCGCCAAGGGCAATGGTAACGATGCTGTCCCCGGTGCTGGTCAGCTCTTTGGCTGTCCCTCCCCCATCGGGATACATTTTATATTTTCCGGTCTGGGGTCCGTTCAATACGTTTGAGGTGTCCGGGAAAACAATGGGTTTGATATCCAATGCGTTAACCACCCGCTTGATTTCAGTCATATCCGAGGGTTCAACATATCCTGGGATAATATTAAACTTCCCGTTGGAAGTCCCTGTGGATTCAGAAAAAGCCATGGCCATGGCCTTTGTCATATTGGAAAAACCGGTGACATGGGAACCCACATAACTTGGGGTGCTGGTATGGATTACATGTTTACCCTCAGGTACTTTTCCGTCCTTTACCGCCTTAATGGCGATCTGGTTCACATCGTCCCCAATGGTTTCCGACAAACAGGTGGTATGAACGGCAATGATATCCGGCTCATAGGTGGTAAACATAGTGTCAATGGCCTGGATCAGGTTGGCCTGACCTCCGAAAACAGAAGATCCTTCGGTAAAAGAACTGCTGGCAGCCATAACCGGTTCCCGGAAATGGCGGGTCAAGGCACTTCTGTGGTAGGCGCAGCATCCCTGGGAGCCATGGCTATGGGGCAGGCAATTATGAATGCCAAGGGATGCATACATGGCCCCTATGGGTTGGCAGGTTTTAGCCGGATTGACGGTTAACGAGTCCCTGGCTTTGATCTCTTTATGGGTGTGTCTGAGCAACATTTGTACATGTCTCCTGTGTTCGCTTAAAACGGTATCGTCAAAGAATATGGATCAGATGAGAAGTATATCCGAATTTATTCCCATCCATATTTGGCTGAAAGTTCAGGGCTCTCCTGCCAGGGCGGGGTCAGGTAACTCCAGACTTTGGAATTCACCATGCGGTCGATCTCTTTGTAAAAGTTAATCGCCCCCTTGAATCCGGCATACGGTCCGCCAGAATCATAGGAGTGGAGCTGTTTCATGGGGATGCCGCTTTTCTGGACGGCGTATTTTTCTTTGATTCCGGCGCAATAGATGGCCGGTTTATAAATTTCAAGGAGCTTTTCGGTTTCATATTGACTTATATCATCAATGATAAGAGCGTCCCGGTCCATGTCCGGCATCATGCCATCGTACTCTTTAAAGGGAACCCCTTTTGCCGACAGTTCCGCCATCTCCTCTTCCGTTTTTCTGGGCTGATATCTGGTTTCATCCTTCTTTATCTCAAGTTCTTCAATATTTCTTGAATCCGCATCAACCTTGATACTCCCAAGGACCCTTCTACCTTCGTAATCATCCCTATGTGCGAATTCATATCCGGCGGAAATTGTTTTCATGCCGATCTCTTTGAAAATACTCTGATAGCTGTGAGCACGGGAACCGCCAACAAACATCATGGCAAGCTTTCCTTCGCACCTTTTTTCAACATCAGCCCGGACCTCTTCAATTGCGGGTAACTCTGCGGCAATGACCTTTTCTACCCTTTCAATCAGTGCAGGTTCGTCAAAATACTGAGCGATTTTTCGCAAAGATTTGGCGGTGGCTTCAGCCCCGATGAAATTAATCTTGATCCATGGAATCCCGTATTTGATCTCCAGCATATCGGCCACATAGTTGATGGATCGATGGCACATGACCGCATTAAGATCCGCAGTATGACAATTTGCAAACTGATCATAGCTCGAATTCCCACTGAAGGTGGAAACAAGAGAGATGCCACATGCCTCCAGGATGCGATCAATCTCAAAGGCGTCTCCGCCAATGTTGTATTCCCCCAGTAGATTGATCTTATAATCGGCATCCATGATGGTATCATTCTCACCCACAACATGTTTGAATATACCGTTATTGGCAATGTGATGGCCGGCAGACTGGCTGACCCCCTTATATCCTTCACAGGAAAAACCAAAAACATTGATTCCAAGCTTCTCTTTCATCTCCTTGGCCACGGCATGCACATCATCGCCGATGAGCCCCACGGGACAGGTGGAAAAGATACTGATGGCCTTGGGTTTAAAGTTATCGTAGGCTTCCTGAATGGCGGCCTTGAGCTTTTTTTCACCGCCAAACACAATATCTTTATCCTGCATGTCCGTGGAAAAACAATAGGGCATATAATTGTCGTCCTGATCCGTAGGGGGACGGGTTTGGTTCCTCCGGGTCAGCCAGCTGTAAAAACCGCACCCGATGGGCCCATGGGTGATATTGACGATATCCCTTGTGGGTCCCATGATCACCCCTTTGCAACCGGCATAGCAGCAGCCTCTCTGGGTGATGATCCCCGGAACCGTTCTGACATTGGCACCCATGGTCGGAGGCACGCCCTCCCCATCCTTTGTGTTGGGCATGATCTGTTTTGATCGTTTTCTGGCCACTTTCACCGGGTATTTGCCCAGCAGCTCTTTTTTAACCTCTTTGGGATCCGGGATATCTGCGCTGCTGGTTCTTTTTGTTTCAGGCTCTTTGATGGTAACACTCATTTTTATTTTTCCATTCTTTAATTTGGATTAAAACTCGTCCAGGACCTTGTCTCCGCTTTCGCTGGTTCGCACACTTATGGCATCAAAAATCGGCATGACCCAGACTACCCCGTCTCCGGACTTTCCGGTTTGATTCGTGTTGATGATGGACTTAACCGTTTTCGGAACCAGTTTGTCTGGAACCACGATGGAAATCGCTCTTTTGGGAATGAGACGGCCCGACTGACCCAACTGGGCGATGGCCTCTTCATATCCCTGTTCCGCACCTTTTAAAAGCGCCAGATCCACAAGGCCTTTTCCCCGGCCCAACGCGTCCATGGCTGTCATGGAGGAGATCCCCGCATCAATCAGGGCCAATTTGGTCTTGTTGATCATATTCATGCGAATGACGGCCATTACCTCTTTCATGCGGGCACCTCTTCTGTTTCGCTCGACTCCTTGACCCCTGAACTGATGGTGTAAATCTCCTCCACTGGACTGACAAAGATCTTACCGTCGCCAAAGGCCCCCTTTTCACTGGTTTTAGCCGTCTTCATGATGATACTGAGAACAAATTCCCTGGCCTTTTCATCCACCACGGTAATAAGCATCTCCTTGGGAATTTCATCGTAGGTGATTTCACCAATCTTGATCCCCCGCTGTTTACCTCTGCCTGCAACGCTCATCCGGGTTACGGCGGGGAATCCTGCATCCATGAGAGCGGCCATGACATCATGGGTTTTTTCGGGTCTGATAATTGATCTGATCATTATTTTCATTGGTCTTCAGTTACCTTATGTATAATGGTTTTAATTTTTTATCTTTGATTGTAATGTTTTTTCCGGTAAAAAAATCAGGTCCTTTACCGGGCACCGACCACTCCCTATCAGGAAGCAATTCCATAGGTTACCAGCAAAGATTCAAGGTCTTCAATGGCGATGGGGGTTGGAATAACATACTTCTTATTCTCATCAATTTTCTTGGCAAGCATGCGGTATTCATCTGCCTGGGTATGTTCAGGCTCATACTCAATTACGGTTTTTCGATTGATCTCAGCTCTCTGTACAACATTTTCCCTGGGGATAAAGTGGATCATCTGGGTGCCAAGTTTTTCTGCAAGCACTTCAATCATTTCTTTTTCGTAATCCACAGCCCTGGAGTTGCAGATGAGCCCACCCAGGCGAATACCACCGGATTCGGCAAATTTTACAATCCCCTTGCAGATATTATTGGCGGCATACATGGCCATCATCTCGCCGGAAACAACGATATATATCTCCTTGGCTTTCCCTTCCCGCATGGGCATGGCAAAACCGCCACAAACCACATCCCCAAGTACATCATAAAATACATAATCCAGCTCTTCATTGTCATAGGCTCCCAGCTGTTCAAGAAGATTTATGGAAGTAATGATACCCCTTCCGGCGCATCCCACACCCGGCTCCGGCCCACCTGATTCCGTACACAGCGTTCCGCCGTATCCCAGCTTCATCACATCTTCCAAAAGAACATCTTCCCCCTCTTCCCTCAGGGTGTCCAATACGGTTTTCTGGGCAAGCCCGTTGAGCAGAAGACGTGTGGAGTCTGCCTTTGGATCACAGCCAACCACCATTATTTTTTTGCCAGCCTCCACAAGTCCTGCAACGGTATTCTGGGTTGTGGTGGATTTGCCAATGCCGCCTTTTCCGTAAATGGCTATTTTCCTCATTTTTTTTTCCTTTGTTTTCAGATCAAATTAAAAAACATTACTCCCGATTGCTTAATAATGTCAGTTTGCAAGGAAAAGGCCAAAGTTAAAAAAAACGACATTATATCAAAAAAACAACATGTAACTATTTAATATTAAAAAGTATTTTTTTTAAATAGCTCGCTGCAAAGATCAGCGATCAAATAATCAATAAGTACAAAATTGGATCTTTACAGCATATATATTTCAAAATTGAACTTTTAATAAAAGCGAACTACAAATTTGAAGTTCAAATAATTATCTACAAATATGCGCACAGATTGACCAATTGTATTTCATTTGATTTTCTGGGTTGGTTTATTTGGGCTATCGAATTAAAGCGGGACAGCCTTTAAAATCAAGCGTCTTAGCAGACTGAAGTTTAATGGTTCCTGATAGTCCACATAAAAAGTCTTGAGAATACTCCGGATTAAGTGGGTAGCTTTTATTTGGGAGGGGGAACATCATTGTTATGGCTCATGTGGTCTGTCACCTATGATTTGATCATACCTGTAGCTATTTTGAAAAAATGGGCAAGTTATTTAAGACTGATTCCTAACCTGGACAAGCCAGAACCAAAAAGGTTTTCTGATTCTCTTGCCAAAATAACACGAAAATCAGAGATAAGAATCTAAATTAGCCTTGGCTGCTTTTCTACTGGGAAGGATTAATGGGCACCCCTTGACAAAGCCAAATGAGGTCATTAATTTAATGAACTAAATGTTTTACAAACAGATTGACAGATAAACCCGTAGAGATTAAGGATCATAAAATGCCCATATTTGAATTTAAATGTTCAGATTGTGAAGAGTTCTTTGAAGTGCTCTTCATGTCAGGTGATGACACAAAAGAGATAAAATGCCCCAAGTGCAGCAGTTCTGCTGTGGAACGCGTTGTCAGTTCAACCAATTATGCCATGGGAGCAAGTTCCGCATCCAAACATCAAAAGGCCTCGACTCTGACCCGGAACTGTTCCAGTGGTTCCTGCACCACCTATACGGTTCCAGGGGACAGCAGGGGATAAAAATAGAAGGCTTAATCAAAATATTGGCCATCCTGCCCCCAATCAGGGGGCCATGGATGCCGATATATCCTTTATAGTTTCAGTCACATAGCTTGTCCCCCTGCAAGTGCACCATCCACCCCAGCCTGTCTTGGTTAAGATACAATGCCATCCCAAATTATCAAATCACCCCCAAGGAGACACCAATGCCCCAGTTTGCCACCCTCACCATTGATGGTAAAACCTACGAGAACCCTGTTATCCAGGGAACCGAAGGTGAAAAAGCCATCGACATCCGAAAACTACGCCAGGACACTGGTCTGATCACCTTTGATCCCGGATTTGGAAGCACCGGTAGCTGTAAAAGCGCCATCACCTTCATGAACGGAGAAAAGGGAATCCTTCGCTACCGGGGTATTCCCATTGAGCAGCTGGCAGAAAATTCCACCTTTGTGGAAACCGCTTACCTTTTGATCAACGGAAATCTTCCGGACAGAAAAACCCTCACCCGCACCAGCGTTATGCTCAGTGATTTCTCGTTGTTACACGAAGATATGAAATTTTTCTACCAAAATTTTCCCAGAAAGGCCCATCCCATGGGGATTCTCTCCGCCATGGTCAATGCCCTCAGAAGTTTTTACCCGGAACTCATAGATCTGGAGGAAGATCTTAACTACACCTTCCTTCGCCTCATCTCCAAGGTGAGAACCATGGCTGCCATGGCTTATAAGATCTCCCGGGGACACAAGGTGGTCTACCCCCGGCCGGATTATTCCTATTGTGCCAATTTTCTTCATATGATGTTTGACAGCCCGGTGATCCCCTATCACATGGATGATGATCTTGTGGACGCGTTAAATGTGTTCTGGATTCTCCATGCAGACCATGAACAAAATTGTTCCACAGCGGCGGTGCGGGTGGTGGGAAGCGGAAAGGTAAATATCTATGCAGCTTTGTCTGCGGGTATCTCTGCCCTGTGGGGCCCCCTGCACGGTGGGGCAAATCAAGCGGTAATTCAGATGCTGGAATCCATCCAGCAGCAAGGGTTGAGCATCCAGCAGATCATTGAAAAGGCCAAGGATAAAAATGATCCCTTCCGACTCATGGGATTTGGCCACCGGGTCTATAAAACCTATGACCCCAGAGCCAAAATCATGAAAAAAGTATGCGATCTGGTATTGTCAAAATGTAACCGTCTGGATTCATTACTCAAAACAGCTATGGAACTGGAAGCAGCAGCCCTGGAAGATGATTATTTTAAAGAAAAAAATCTCTATCCCAATGTGGATTATTACAGCGGCATCGTCCTTCGTGCCATGGGAATCCCCACCAATATGTTCACCGTGATGTTTGCCATTGGTAGATTGCCGGGTTGGATTGCCCAGTGGCGTGAGGACATGATGGATTCCAATCAGAAAATCAGCCGGCCCCGGCAGATATACATGGGGGAAACCATCAGGGATTATATGCCCATTGATGAGAGACCTGTCACTGTTTATCACTCATCAGGACACTGATCATTTGCCACATGGACGGGCCAAGTCAGAAAACTGGCCCACCCATAGCGGTTTATAAGAAACTCCGTCCAATGATTTGTAATAACTGGAGTTTCGATATTTGTTGTGGGCAGGCCAGATCCCAATACAGTCTGCCCGTGGCAGTTATTCAAAAATCGTCTTACTCAGCTTTACGCCTTGGCAGTACCAGGTTCATCACAACACCCAGAATACCGGCAAGACCAATGCCCTGAAGGGAAAATTCACCGGCAGAAAAGGTCATGCCGCCAATGCCGAAAACAAGAATCAGTGCAACAATGGAAAGGTTCCGGGCCTCGGTGAGATCTTCACCAGACTGAACCAGGGTGTTAAGCCCAATGACCATGATGGCCCCAAAAAGAAGCAGCATGATACCGCCCATGACAGGTGACGGCACCGTCTGGAGCAAGGCACCCATCTTACCCACAAAGGCAAGCAGAATGGCGGTAATGGCAGCCCAGGTCATCACGGCAGGATTAAACATACGGGTCAATGCAACGGCCCCGGTGACCTCGGAGTAAGTGGTGTTGGGCGGTCCCCCGAGAAAAGCGGCAAAGGAGGTGGCAAGGCCATCTCCCAGCATGGTGTTCTCAATTCCCGGCTCTTTAACATAATCCTTGCCGGTGACACCGCCAATGGCCAGTACATCGCCAAAATGCTCTATGGCCGGAGCAATGGCAATGGGGACAATGTAAAAAATGGCCTGCAGGTTCCACTCTGGAAAGACAAACTCAGGCATGGCAAACCAAGCTGCCTTGGACACGGCGGAAAAATTCACAATGCCAAATAAAAGGCTGAGCACATATCCTGTGACAATACCGCACAAAATGGGAATCAACCGCAAAAGCCCTTTACCCAGTATGGAAACCAGCACCGTGGCGGCAAGGGAGGTCAAAGAGATAAACATGGCGGTTTTCTGGGGAAAGAGAACAAAGGAGGCATCCCCGGTCTTGCCCATGGCCATGTTCACGGCAACAGGGGCAAGGATTAGACCTATCACCATGATCACAGGTCCTGTCACCACCGGCGGCAGCACTTTTTTAATGACATCACTTCCCTGCCACCGGATGAGAAAGCTTAAAAACACATAAACAAAACCAGCGGCACACAAGCCACACATGGTGCCGGGAATTCCCCAGGTTTTTACCCCATACATGATGGGGGGTAGAAAGGCAAAGGAGGATGCCAGGAAAATAGGTATTTTCCCCCGGGTGACCACCTGGAAAATCAGGGTACCGGCTCCGGCGGTGAAAAGCGCTACATTGGGGTTGAGCCCTGTTAAAAGCGGCACCAATACCAGTGCGCCAAAGGCAACAAAAAGCATTTGGGCACCCAGAAGACAATCTTTGATTCTGAAGTCATACGCTGTTGATGAAATATGATCCTGGGACATCACGCCTCCTATTTGGTTCCAAATATTTTATCACCGGCGTCCCCAAGACCCGGCAGAATATACCCCACCTCGTTGAGACGCTCATCAACAGCAGCCACATAGATATCCACATCCGGATGCTTTTCTTCCACCTTGGCGATCCCTTCTGGTGCTGCCACCAGAAAAGGGCCCATGATTTTGGTACAACCGGATTCCTTCAGCAAATCAATAGTGGCAATGAGGGTGCCTCCGGTGGCCAGCATGGGATCCAGGATCAAGGCCGTTCGCTCCTCCATGGAACTGGCTGTTTTTACATAATACTGAACCGGTTGCAGGGTCTCTTCATTTCGGTAAAATCCCACCACACTGACTTTCGCAGAAGGAATCAGATCAATCACCCCGTCCATCATGCCAAGGCCTGCCCGGAGAATAGGAACAATGGTGATTTTTTTACCCTTGATTTTTTCCACCTCAACCTCCCCGGCCCATCCCTGGATGGTCTGGGTTTCTGTTTCAAGGTTTTTGGTGGCTTCATAGGTGAGAAGGCGTGCCACTTCTGACGATAAATCTCTGAAATCTTTTGTGGAAACATCCTTTTCCCGCATCAGGCCCAACTTGTGCTTGATCAAGGGGTGGTTAGCAACATGCACTGCCATGGAGATCCTCCTTGTGCTTATTTTGTAAGTTATATTAAAAGATAATTGATAAATCTTTTAAAGATAGAAAAAAATGGCTGTTTTAGTCAAGGGAAATGATTGAAAGCCAACAATTCTCCATTGGGATCTTCAGGGTAGTTCATGGCGCTTCCAGATGTTGAACCCAAACTATATATTGATGACCAAAAACAAGCCATGTATTGAAATTTTTCCTGTTTTGTGGTCAAACAGGCCCATGGACACATCACCCTACATTAATGTGGCAGTGGCCCTGCCAGTGAACAACACCTATGTGTATAAAGTGCCGGACCATTTAACGTATGCAGCAGTTCCCGGCATGCGGGCACTGGTTCCCTTTGGCCGCCGCAGGATCACCGGATACATCCTTGGATTCCAAAAGGACAGCGGTGGATACCAGGCAAAAAATATCCTGGATCTACCCGATGATGTCCCTCTCTTTCCCCCATCCATGATCCCCCTGTTTCAATGGATTTCCCGTTATTACATCCATCCCCTGGGTGAGGTGATCAAAACGGGCCTGCCTGTGGGACTCAATAGATATGATGTGTCTGTGCTCACCATCACCCGGGAGGGGGAAAATGCCCTTGCCACCCACACGCTTACCCCCCGGGAACGGGAAATCCTCCAGGCATTGAAAGAAAAGGGCCCCCTGCCACTGAAGGGGTTTACCTCGGCAAAGAACAGCACCGGAATCCATGCTTTGGTAAAAAAAATGACGACCCGGGGGTTGATCTTACTCTCTGCAAAATTGAAAAAAGACCAAATTCACATGAAAAAAGAGGCCTTTTTTCGCCATGTTCAGGGAGTTCCAGCCACGGTGAAACTCTCTGCCAAACGGCAACTATTACTGGACCTTGTGGCCCGGGATGGAGAGATTGCCCTTTCTGAGTTAAAAAAAGAGATCCCCACGGCCCCAAAACTTGCAAAGATTCTGGAAACCCAGGGCTATATCCAGCGTTTTGAAAAGCAGGTATTTCGGGACCCATTGGGAGAACCGGTGATCCCGGACATTCCCCCGGCCCTCACCGACGAACAGCAGATGGTGGTGGACCAGGTCCAGGAAAAAATGGACCAGGGATTTCACAGCTATCTTCTATCCGGTGTCACGGGCAGCGGTAAAACCGAAGTGTACATGCGCCTTGTCACCCTGGCAGAAGAAAAGGAAAAAGGGGCCATTGTGCTGGTGCCGGAAATTTCCCTCATAACCCAGACGGAACGGCGTTTCCGGGCACGGTTCGGCAACCGCATAGCCGTGCTGCACAGCAAACTCACCAAGGGAGAACTCCTGGACCAGTGGCACCGAATTCTTAGAGGGGATGTTTCCATTGTCATCGGGGCTCGCTCGGCCATCTTTGCCCCCCTTAAATCCATTGGTATCATCATTGTGGATGAGGAGCACGACTCCTCCTACAAACAGGAATCAGGCCTTCGTTACAATGCCAGGGATATTGCCGTGGTCCGGGGTAAATTTTGTGACATCCCCGTGGTGCTGGGGTCTGCCACCCCCTCCATGCAGTCCTACTACAACGCATGCCAGGGAAAATTTACAGAATTGAAGCTCAAAAACAGGGTAAACCAGCGCCCCCTGCCGAAAATTCACATGGTGGATCTCAAAAAATACAAGGATTTCAGGGGAACGGAGAAAATCATCACCCCGGAGCTTTCCCGGGAGATCCATCTCTGCCTCACCCGGGGGGAGCAAACCCTGATTTTCCTCAACCGACGGGGATTTGCCACTTTTCCCGTGTGTGAGTCCTGCGGTGAAACCATCAAGTGTCAATTCTGCGATGTCACCATGACCCTGCATAAGGATGCCGATGAGTATCGATGCCATCTGTGCGGATTTGCCACCAGCATTTATAAAAAATGCATCCATTGCGGCGCCTCCCGGGTGAAACCATTGGGATTTGGCACAGAAAAAATAGAAGCAATGCTCAAGGTCATGTTCCCCGAGGCCCGGGTGGCCCGCCTTGACCAGGACACGGGAAGCAAAAAAGGGGCCACCATCAATATCCTCAAGCAGGTGCAGAACCGAACCATTGACATCATTGTGGGTACCCAGATGCTGGCCAAGGGCCATGATTTTCCTGCCATCACCCTGGTGGGCATCATCTGTGCTGACATGTCCCTGAATTTTCCTGATTTTCGATCAGGAGAGAGGACCTTTCAGCTCCTGGCCCAGGTGGCGGGCCGGGCCGGCCGGGGGGATCTGCCGGGCAAGGTGATCATGCAGACCTACACCCCGGATCATTTCAGCATTGAGGCCTCAAAAAACCAGGATTTCATTGAATTTTACACCCGGGAATTTCCCTTTCGCCAGGCCCTTTCCTATCCCCCTGTCTCCCGGATTATCCAATTAAAAATATCTGGAATCAACAAAGAAAAAGTTGAAAAACATGCCCTGATGGTGGGGCAACTGTGCCAGAGCCTGATCCAGGAAAAGGTGCCCCCCTCCCATGCCATCCAGATGCTGGGTCCCATTGAGGCCGGTATCCCTAAAATTGCCCTGCGGTACCGGTGGCAGCTATTGGTTAAAAGCCCTTCGGCAACGGCCTTGAACCAGCTGATCACCCGAATGATCTCAGATAAAAAAGCCTTTGCCTCAAAAGATGTCAAGGTGTCCATTGATGTAGACCCCTATTTCATGTTGTAGGAGAAAAGATGTTCCCCAGCCCATCCAAGCCCCATAATTCATCTCCCAGATTGCTCGTGATTGACAATTATGACTCCTTCACATACAATCTGGTGCAAATGTTCACCCGTTTCAATCTGGATATTGTTGTGAAACGGACAGATAAAATAACCGTCACCCAGGCAATTGCCATGTCACCGGACTACATTCTCATCAGCCCAGGACCCAAAGATCCTGCCCATGCCGGTGTTTCCATGGAGATGATCCGGGCGTTTTATAAAACATGCCCCATCCTTGGCGTGTGCCTTGGGATGCAATGTTTAAATGAAGTTTTTGGCGGTACCACCCAGCGTGCCCCGGTGCCCGTGCACGGGAAAACCGACAGTATCATTCATAATGCCACAGACCTTTTTAAAGACATGCCATCTCCCTTTGCGGCGGCCCGATATCACTCATTGATCATTGCCCCGGCAAACCCGGATGTAGTCACCACCGCCTGGAATGACCAAAACATCATCATGGGGATTACCCTCCGGGGATATCCGGTGTTCGGGGTCCAGTTTCATCCAGAAAGCTTTTTAACGGAAAAAGGGGATATCATGATTGAAAACTTTCTAAAAACCGGTGCACCGGTGGCCTTGTTATAAAAAAATGAATTTAACAGAAAAAAGAGTTTCGCTTGAAATTTAACAAATTCTATCTAATAAAAGGATGTGAGGATACAACACCTTCGCCAAATTGAAAATCACTATTTGATTCCATGGATTTAATACGACATATCGTACTTCTATCCATCTTAAATGTAACATATAGGTTTAAATTTAATTCAAAATAGAACTGGCTAAGGTATTGGGATAAGATGCCTGTTAAGGAAGGAGTCCGAAATAACATCCCCATTTAAAAATTGGGGGTACACGTCTTTTCAATGGTAACGTGTTCTGAAATGGGTAAGTGATTTAAGACCGGTTCCTAAATTTCAAAGTCTTTTTTCCATGGGTTCATAATAATTAAACAATCAGGTTCAGCTCTTGGATTTACGCGATGTGAAGGGGAATATAATGAAAATATCAAGCAACATTGAAAACCTCCACCAGGTCCGGGACTATATCAGGCAATTTGGTGCATCCCTGGCCCCCCCCCTGCCCGATGAAAAACTGGACATGCTTGAACTTGCCGCCAATGAGGTGGCTGCGAACATCATCCGCCACGGCTATGACGACAAAACGCCCGGTGAATTTGAAATCATAGTTGCCCAGGAGAAAACCGGCATTTCAATACAATTCCTGGATCAGGGCCATCCATTCAACCGGGAAAACGCCACTTTATTTAACCCGGAAACAGATGAAATCATAGACAAAACCGGCGGGTTTGGTCTTTTTATCATCGAAAAGATCATGGACAACGTGACCTATGACCAGGATGATCTGGGAAATAATAGAACACAGCTTTTTCTAAAAATATAATCTTTTAAAAACTCGTCAGCCATAAGTTTTCTGCACGCGTTGTGCCGATGTTAGCAAAGCAACTGAAATCATTAAACTTGAATTTTAAAGGCCTTATTTCTGGTAATAATAATTTCAACAAATTATGCGAACTTATGACGCTGGCGTGAAAAATTTACCGTTGTAAAACAAAGGGCAATTGCACATGAAAATTGAAAAAAGCAATGAGAACGGTGTAGTGATCATTAAAATTGCAAGCAAGATGTTAGAAGTTTCCAAGGTTTCTGAATTCAAGGAAGCCGTCCTTCCCTTGGTGCAAAAGCAAAAAAAAATCCTCTTTGATCTTGAGGAACTCTTTTTTGTGGACAGCTCCGGCTGTGGTGCCATTCTTTCCTGCATTCGACAGGTAAATGCCGATGATGGGGAAATCAAAATATGCAATACCAATAAACGGGTCAGGACCCTTTTTGAGCTGATCAGAATGCATAAAATCGTTGATATTTATAACACCCGGCAAGAGGCCATGGACAGTTTTTGATCAAAACTGGAAATTTTTTACTTGATGATCCGGTTTTTTTCTATATAAAAATTTCACCAACACGTTAGAATTAAAGGGCTTTCGTTTTTCGTTGTGGCTGCTGGTTACACGTCCAATGATTTGTAATAACTGGGGTTTCGATATTTGTTGTGGGCAGGCAAGATCCCCAATACGGTCTGCCCGGGGCAGTTATATGAAAGTCCCGGCAAACCAAGAGGGATTTTCAATCTTAGATTATCAGAGATTTTTCAGGACGCATTATGAAAACATATACCCGAAAAGAGCTTCTTGATGAAATGACCCGACGATATGACCGTTCCGGGTCCCAGAGATCGTTCAAATATCTGAGAAAAAAATATGCCTGGCTTGCTGTTACCCGGGCCACCAGTCTGGTAAAACGCACCATGGATATTCTGGTGGCGACCATTTTTCTTGTGGGATTGTCTCCGTTGCTTCTTCTGGTGGCACTTATCATCAAAGCCATTGACCGGGGACCTGTGATATATACCCAAAAACGGGTGGGTCAGTGGGGCCGGGAATTCTCCTTTCCCAAATTCAGGTCCATGGTGGTTAATGCCGATGAGATCCGCCAGACAATCCTGGACCAGAGCCACCACACCGACAGTGTCACCTTTAAGATGGCAAAGGATCCCAGAATTACCTGGATTGGCAGAATCATCCGCAAACTGAGCATTGATGAACTGCCCCAGCTATGGAATGTTCTCAAGGGAGATATGTCCCTGGTGGGCCCCCGTCCCCCCCTGCCCGAAGAGGTGGCAAAGTACACCTTAAAGGACCGACGGCGACTGGATGTCACCCCGGGTCTTACCTGCACCTGGCAGGTGTCCGGCCGTTCTGACATCCCCTTTGACGAACAGGTCAAACTGGATGTGGCCTACATTGAAAGCAAAAGCTTTATGACGGATATTCGCATTTTATTTAAGACCATTCCTGCGGTACTTTCCGGAAAAGGGGCCTATTGATCCAAAACGGCAACTCGTTGTTCTAACTAAACTTTTCAACTTCATCAGCGTTGTAAAAGGAAGAATTATCCATGAGAGCCATCATTGATGCAAGCATGTCTTTTGAAAACCACGAACTGCTGGGCAGCCGCATCCCCAGCACCCTGGCATTTTTGCTGGACCGCCCTTTTCTGCAACATGTCATTGAAATGTGCGTCAATGGCGGCATTAAAAAATTTGATATTCTGCTATCCTTCCACCCCGAAAAAATAGAAACTGCACTGGGAAACGGCAAGCGATGGGGGGTTAAAATCACCTACCATCTCCTGAAAGATCCCTCACAGTTCACCCGAATATTTGACACCCTTAAGGCAGAACATTTTTTCCTGTTTGCCCGGGGCGACCGCCTCCCGGCCATGAATTTTGACTCCCTTACCACACTTGATTCCCAGCCTCCCCTGTCTGCCATCTGCACCCAAACCGATACATCTGAACCACGCTGGTCAGGATGGGCCATCCTTCCGGCCCATGAACCCCCAAAACTCTCTTCGGACCATGGATATGACGGTTTTTTCCAATGGCTTAAGGACAATAATGCCCACACCATCTACACCCCAGAGGTGATTTCCTGTGATTCCTGCACTGCCCTTCTTAAAGCCAACCAGGCGGTGCTTTCCCATGACACGTTTCACTTTCTCATGCGCACCGCAGGCGAGGTGGAAAAAGGGGTTTGGATTTCCAGGGATGTGGTCCTTCACCCCGATGCCAACATTATCCCTCCGGTATACCTGGATGAACAGATCCGCATAGAGGCAGGCGTGACCCTGGGACCCCATGTGGTCATGGGCAAAGGAACCATGGTGGCCCAAGGTTCCACCCTGAAGAATGCCGTTATTTTTCCCAACACCTATGTGGGGGAAGGGCTGGAAATCATCAACTCTGTGCTGGACAGAAACTGCCTTGTCAACACGGAATTCGATTCAGAAACATTTATTTCAGAACAGTTCATCCTGGGGGACATGGAGGAGAAAAATATCAAAAAATGGCTGACATCCCAGGTGTCACGTATTACGGCCCTGGTGTTGAGCCTGATATTTCTTCCCCTCACTGCAATGACGGCCCTGGTGTTGAAATTATTCAGGAAAAAAGACCTGTTTCACAAAATCTGGGCCATCCGGCTGCCCACGGCGACAGATCCCTTTTCCTGGAACAGTGTGGAACTCTATTTTTTTGGGTTACCCCACGATAATAACTCCCCGGGCATGGGGTATTGGTGGAAAGACTTTCTATTGCGATTCCTCCCAGGTCTTTTCAATGTTGTCAAAGGCAAAATGGCCATCACCGGGGTATCCCCAAGGACCCGGGAGGAGCTCGAAGCCCTGGATCAGGACTGGCGGGAAATATACATCCGGGGGAAACTTGGCCTTGTCACCGAAGCCATGATCAATTTCGGGCGTGATCCCAACCCCGATGAACTCTACTCCGCCGAGGCAATTTATATCTCTTCCCCTTCTGTTTTTCGTGATATCCGGCTGGTGTTTAAGTATTTCACCCGCCTGTTCCTTCCATCTAAAACGCTTCAGGACAGATGATTATGGACATTGATTGCGTAATAATAGGCATCAACACAGAAAAGACTATTGAGCAATGCATCACCCATATCCTGGCCAGCCACTACACCAGGGGAGACATTCACATTTATTATGTGGATGGGGGCTCCACTGACAGCAGTATCGCCAAAGCCAAGAATTTTGCCAGGGTAAATATCATTGCCCTTGATCCCGAATTTCCCACCCCGGGTCTGGGCCGAAACAATGGCTGGAAGGCCGGGGCCTCCCCCTTGGTTCAGTTTTTGGACTCAGATGCCATGCTTGCGCCCCACTGGCTGGACAGGGCTGTGGATACCCTGGAGGAGAACAGCGACATTGGCGCTGTCCGGGGGAACAGGTATGAGCTTCATCCCCGGGCATCGGTGTTTAACTGGATTGGAGACATGGAGTGGAATGGAGATCCGGGCATCTGTGATGCCTTTGGGGGGGATGTGATGATCCGACGACCCATTCTTGAAGACACCGGTGGATATGATGAAATATTGGTGGCCGGAGAAGATCCGGAATTAAGCCAGCGAATCCGGCAAAAGGGCTGGCAGATCCTGCAACTCAATGTCTCCATGTGTGGCCATGACCTTGCCATGATTCACCTGGGGCAATATTGGAAAAGGGGACATCGCACGGGATATGGCTATGCCGCTGTCACGGCCCGGTGCGGGCTTTCTGCCGGAGGGTTCTGGCTCCACGAAATGTTTCGCATTTCAGCCCGGGGGGGTGGATTTGTGGGATTTACCCTGGCGGGTCTGGCTCTGGGCCTGGTACACCCCCTTTTTCTACTGCTCCTGTTTCCTGGCCTTTTGCTCCTGTTTTATCCCTTTTTGTTCAGAGTTTCCTGGTTCATGGAACATAAAAAACTCAAACGGGAAATGGCCATGATATATGCCCTTCACTGTTCCCTGGTGGTCATTCCCCAATTTTTTGGGGTCAAACGATTTTTCTGGGGGAAATTGCTCAACCGGCCCTTGCGGAACAAACCTTCGGTGCTGAAAACCGGCGTTTCTGAATAAAGTAAAATTTTATATTCGATGCCAAATTGAGTTAAAAAAATTTAATAGTGTTGATCAGGGGGGAAGATGAACAAACCATTAAAAATCGCCTATCTGGCCAGTGAATACCCCGGAATATCCCATACTTTTATCTTCAGAGAAATTGCCGTTCTCCGGGAACTGGGAATAGATGTCATCACCGCATCCATCCGAAGACCTGCCAACCTGGATAAGATGACAGCTGGGGAAAAAATAGATGCCAAAAACACCCTTTACATTAAAACAGCCAATGTAAAACGCATTGCAGCCTCCCATTTTGCTTTGATGACCCACTCCCCGGATCAATATTTTTCCATGCTCAAACAGGCCATTGTCCTGTCACGCCAGGGCCCCAGGAATTTGTTAAAGGGCATTGCCTATTTTGTGGAAGCTGGCATACTTGTAAAATGGATGCAGGACAACCACACCGACCATGTCCATGTGCATTTTGCAAATCCTGCTGCCACCGTGGCCATGATCGGGGCAGTCTACGGCACCACCACCTTCAGTATAAGTGTCCATGGACCTGATATCTTCTACAATGTGGACACAGGGCTTCTGGCAGAAAAAATCATCCAGGCAAAGGCCATCCGTTGCATCAGCCACTATTGCCGGAGCCAGCTCATGCGACTGATTCCCCACCGGTTGTGGTCCAAACTGGACATTGTCCGGTGTGGCATTGACAAAGAAAAATTTTCCCCCCGGCCGGAACCCGGCAACACCGTGCCTGAAATTCTCTGTGTGGGTCGACTGGTTCCTGCCAAAGGCCAACATATTCTGCTGGATGCCTGTGGCATTTTAAAAAGAAGGGGCATAGATTTTACCCTTACCTATGTGGGGGATGGGGAGGACCGGGGTTCCCTGGAAACGCTTTCCCGGACCCTTGGCATTGCCAAGCAAGTGACCTTCACCGGCGCCATTGGCCAGGATGAGGTCCCAGGCTTTTATGACCGGGCTGATATCTTTGCCATTGCAAGCTTTGCCGAAGGGGTACCCGTGGTGCTCATGGAGGCCATGGCCAAGGAGATTCCTTCCATATCCACAAGAATCACCGGCATCCCGGAACTCATTGATAACGGTACCAACGGCCTGCTCACTGCACCCTCGGACACAAAAGACCTGGCAGACAAACTCCAGCAGCTCATTGAAAATCCCTCCCTGAGAACCACCATTGGTAAAAAAGGCCGGCAACGGGTGCTGGAAAAATATGATCTCAACGAAAACTGCAAAATCATGGCCGACTTTTTCAAAGGATTTCTATGATACTCATTGATTTGATTTTCTATGCCATCGGTGCCTATATCCTATTGACCACTGGGTACCTGTTCTTTTTAACAGTGGCCGCCTGGTTCTTCAAAAAAAAGACCACTCCCCGGGGCAGCATCTCCAGTGTCACCGTGGTGATTCCTGCCCACAACGAAGCCCTGGGTATTACCCAGACCATTGACAGTATCCAAGGGGCCGATTTTCCTCCGGGGACAGATTTAAAATCTGTCCCCATCCGCATTGTGGTCATTGCCGATAACTGTGACGATGACACCGCAAGGGTGGCAAAGGATGCCGGGGTCAGGGTCATGGAAAGATCCGACACCCAAAACAGGGGCAAGGGACAGGCATTGGACTGGTTTTTTAAAAATCATAAAAAAGAATACGACCGCATGGATAGCGTGGCCATCATTGATGCCGATACCCTGATCCACCCCCGGTTTTTCACGGAAATCTGCGACTCCCTGTCCCACCCGGAGGTACAGGTGGTCCAGGGGTTTTACGGGGTTTCCAACCCCAAGGAAAACTGGCGCACCGCCCTTTCCGCCGCAGCCCTTTGTGTCTTTCACCACATTCGACCCGCCGGTCGCAACCGGGTCCACGCCACCGCTGGTCTCAAGGGCAACGGCATGGCCTTTGAAACAAAAATTATTCAACGCTTTGGCTGGCCTGCATTCTCCATTGTGGAGGACATTGAGTTTTCCATGCATCTACTCCTGGAAAATATCCTGGTACATTATAACCCCGATGCCATTGTCTTTGGGGAAATGGCATCAAAATCAGACCAGGCCCAGACCCAGAGAAAACGCTGGGAAGGTGGCAGAGTTCAGCTTTTAAAACAGTACACCGGCTCCCTTTTTCTGGGATTTCTGAAAAATCACACCTTCATGTTCCTGGATGCCTTTATGGAGCTGTTCACCCCGCCCCTCTCCCTTGTGGTGGCAGGACAGTTACTCTTGTTTTCCATCTCTTTTCTCTTTTACCCCCAGATGCTTATCCTGTGGGGACTGTGTTTATATGCCACGGCCCTGTACGTATTTTCGGGTCTGATCTTGAAAAAGGCCCCCTTTTATGTGTGGCGCTCTCTTTTTTGTGCACCCTTCTTTATTTTATGGAAAATTCCTGTATATTTTAAACTTGCAGGTAAAAAGGGAATCCCCGGGTGGGAACGAACTAAAAGAGCGTCTGAAATAAAAGAGGAAACAGACAAATAGTGGACATTATCAATGATTGGAATCAGATAAATAAGGGCCCCCGGGAATATACTCAACGGTGCGTGGCTGACTTTACAGCATTCTCAAAGGGCCTGACACTTTTTTTAAAACGATTCCTGGGAAATGGACCTGTTGCCCCCAAAGTGGAAAGTCTCAAATGAAGAATGTCCAAAGTTGCTGTTCTCTTTTTCTGCTGGCACTGCTGTGTTGCTTTTGTACCGCCTGCGCTGACATTCAGCCAGAGGTCCAGGCCCCACCGCCCCCTGACCCTGTGTTTGAAGTGGATGACTCCCAGGCCAGCACAAAATTTGCCACCCCGGATGAGGTAAAACAATTTTCCCACCAGTCCACCTATCAGGCAGATAATGCCATTATATTCCCCGGCCCGGCCCATGGGAACCTTGGTGGCAGCCCTTTGCTGCATCTTTCCATGATTAAAAAAAATCAATACATCATTGGCCCCGGAGATGTATTAAGCCTGTCCGTGTGGGGACGTCCCGATGCCTCATCCCCCAGAATGATCGTGGGGCCAGATGGGGTGATCACCGTGCCCAGAATTGGTTTTATCCACACAAAGGGACGCACCCGGAACAGCGTTGCAGAGGAGATTAAAGGCAAGCTCCAGATTTATTACAGCAATCCGGAGATCAGTTTTTCCATTGATGAATACCACAACAACAAGGCCTTTGTGCTGGGCCGAGTGGAAAATCCCGGGGTGGTCACCTTTCCCGGGGAGGGGACTCTTCTTGAGGCCCTGTCCATTGCCGGGGGATATTCCACGGAAGCCGAAGACACTTACCTGACAAAATGCTCCATCATCCGGGGCAATGACACCATCATATGGATTGATCTCAACGAATTGCTCCCGAACGGGAACATGGCATTAAATGCCCGCATCATGAATAACGATGTCATCTTTATACCCGAAAGTCAGTCGGAACTTGTATATGTCATGGGAGAGGTAACCAACCCCGGTGCCTATAACATGACTGGAAGGCTCACCCTGCTGGACAGCCTGATGATGGCTGGAGGCCCCACAGATGACGCAAAAGAATCAAAACTATACCTCATTCGGAAAACAAAAAACAATAAGGGAGAGGTGCGGGAAATTGATCTGCAGCGCATCCTGACATCCGCAGATTTCAGCCAGAATTATATCATGAAGGACAATGATGTCCTCTATGTGTCGGAAAAAGGCATCAGTCGATTTAACTATGCCCTTCAAAAAATATTTCCCTCTCTGGAGATCATTGAACTTGGCACCAATATCATGGAAAATTTTGGTGCCATGGAAAAAGTTCGTGACAAAATATGGGGAAAGAGTGAATAAGAATGGATGAAAAACAACAAAAAAACCTGTCAAAAATAGGGAAAAAAGCGGGACAGAATGCCCTGGCAGGCATGGTGGCCACAGCCATCTATTTTTTAAGCCGCATTGCTTTGACCCCCATCATTTTGACCTATATTTCCCTCACCGATTTTGGCCTCTGGTCCATCTGCTTTGTGATTTTATCCTATGCTGCGGTGGGGGCCGTGGGCATCAACACGGCCTACGTTAAATTCACGGCCCAATACCATGCCCAAGAGAACTTAGACAGGATTAACAGCTTATTTTCCACGGGCATGGTGTTCATGCTCCTGTTTGCCCTGATCTTCTACACCACCATCCATTTTATCCACCCGTGGCTGTTGACCATTTTCCATGTGACACCGGAATCCATGGCCATTGCAAGCTTCATGGTCATGGGAACCACCCTTGTGTTCTGCATTGATTTCACAATGGGGGGATTTCGATCCATCCTGGACGGTCTCCAGGAGATCGCCTTTACCAAAAGCGTTAATGTGGGGGCATCAGTGTTTGAGGTAATCCTCATTGTGATATTTCTTCCCCTGGGCATGGGAATTAAAGGACTTTTATATGCCTATGGCATCAAAACCGTTGCAGAGATGCTAATATGCACCCTGTTTGTTTTTAAAAAATTACCTGGTTTTTCCCTTCGGCTATCCCTCGTAAATACGGGTGCCTTTAAAGAACTTTTTGTCTATGTGGGCAAAGTTCAAGTTCTGGGTGGCCTGTCAATATTCAACGCATCCCTGGCCCGTTTTGTCATTGCCTCTTTCATGGGATTGGCGGGCACAGGGCTTTTTGAGATTGGCAGAAAATTTCCCTTCACCGGTAGAAAAATCTCCCAGGCGGCCTTTGGCCCTTTTTTCCCGGCAGCCTCCTACCTTGGTGGCCAGTGGAAACGGGGGGATCTGGCACCTGTTGATCTGCGGGCTAAAAAATACCTCTCCCTGTTCATCACATCTGTATTACTTGGCATGGTGCCGGTGCTCATCATCTATATATTTCACCCCCTGACCCACGCCTTCCCCACGGCGTTATTGTGTGCCTTCATCGGGCTTATCATCGCCACAGTTACACCCTTTTTAAAAGGGCTTCACCGCAGTTTTAAAGAGGAAGACCAGCTCCTTGAAACCGAACTTCAAGCCTTTTACCTTAAAGGCCTGAGATTGCTGGCCATGCTCAATGCCACCGTATTTGGTTTTTTAATGGCCGTGGCCACCCCCCTGATCACCTGCTGGGTGGGGGATGAATACCTTGGTGCAGTGGGGGTCATGGTGATCATCAGCCTGTCCAACATGATTCATCTTTGCACCGGCCCTGCCAGCCTTGTATTCCGGGGTATCAACCGAGCGGGTCGAGAATTTGAATATCTTATCATTCAGCTCATGACAGCACTCCTGTGGATTCCAATGGGCACCCACTTCATGGGTATCCTGGGGGCATCACTTGGGGTGTTTGCAAGCTCCACCGTGGGCAGCCTCTTTTTGTTCTGGAGAACCAACCAGGCCTTCTGCATCACTTTTAAACAATTTTTTAAAACAGTGCTCCTCCCCACCCTGGGCCCCCTGGGCGTGGCCGGGATCGTATATGCTGTGACCATTGTTTTACCCGTACAATCAAGAATAATGGCAGGAATTGAGGTCATGGTCCTGGGAATTTGTCATGTGGCCCTGACCATTGTACTTCTCTGGAAATTTTTTCTCACAAGTGAAGAGACCAGCCCCCTGGTGAACATGATAAAACGTCGGCTTCCCGGAAAATTAAGGGGATAACGAGATACTGCCATGGATATATCATCAAAAGAGCTTCTGCCCGGGACAAAAAAGAATAAACCCCTTGATATCTTTCGTTTTTTAAGGAAATACACCGTCCTTATCATTGTGATGGGTAATTTTATTTTCACCCTGCTCATCCCCTTTGCCCTCATGGCCATCAAACCCTATTACATGGTCTCTGCCAAACTCCAGATAGATCCCGTGGTTCAAACCCTCATCGGAAAGGGCCAGGACACCTCCATTCTCCAGCAGTATTCAGACTATTCCAGGACCCAGGCCACCCGATTAAGAAGCTATGATGTTCTGGAAGAAGCCATTAATCGGCTGGTCCCGGAACACAGGGATGCCCTGTTTTTTCCGGGGGCACCCCTGGAAAGATGCATTCTGATGCTCCACAAAAAGCTGTCGGTGAAAACCATCCGAAGAACCCATCTCATAGAGCTTGAGCTCCAGTCAGGCCACCGCACCGGGCTTGCCCAGATGCTCAACAATGTCATGGAATCCTACAAAGACATTATGGACTCCCAGCAAAAACAGCAAAATCGAAATAGACTCCAGTATCTGCAATCGGAAAGGGAAGACCTGAAACAGAGTATAGATGATAAAATTATCACTTTAAAAGATATTGCTAAAAAAACCCACACCAGTGAATTCAGCGAGATGTACAATTTTTATTATAAAAGAGCCGAACAACTCCAACAGGCAAAGGTCAAAATAGACCTCATGCTCATGGATGTTGAAACCGCTTATAATCAAAAACTCCAGGAAAAGGAAAAAATATCCAGACTGGACATGGAATCCTTTGTGGAAGAGGTGGTTGCCAATGACTGGGGCCTGGACTCCACCCAGTCCTGGACCTATCAGCAGCTCCAGGAGCTCAGGACAAAATTGGATGGATTGAGTGAAAAGAGTTCGGATAGAACCTACATTGAAGAACGAATGAAAGCAATGAGCCAGTATGAAAAAAAAATGACCGATGAGGTGCGTCAACTGGCCCATATGACGGTGTATGGAAAACGAGATTATGAGCTTATCACCAACCTGATTAAGGAGCAGAGTCGGTATGATGCCTTAAAAGAGGCGGCCAAGGATATTTCAACACAATTGGAAGTGGCCAGGGAAGAGGCGGCCGTCAATTCAGAACGTCTCATTAACGGAGAACAGACACAAGCCGAACTGCGCCACATGCGGGAACTGCTGTTTAAATATGAGTCCAGAATCAACGAATTGGGGGTACAAGCCAACGCCCCCAGCAGAATCTCCTTTGCACTCAAGGCCCAGCCACCCAGATCTCCTGCGGGGAACAACGCGAAAAAACTGGTCATGGTCTGCCTGGTTGTCCCCTTTGGGTTCATTGGATTTATCTGTCTTGTCCTGGAATTTCTGGATAATCGTATCACCAACCCCATGAACATCACCCATGCCCTGGGCCATCCTTCCACCTGGCCCATTTCCCGGGCCATGCCCCATGTCCCCTTTGCCAGAGTGACCCTTGAAGCCCCCACCTCTGTGACATCCAAAGCCCTTCGCAGTCTTGCCCTGAGAATTTACAAAGAGAATCGGACCAATGAGTCCCATGTTTTCCTTTTTAACGGCGTCAACGATACATCCGGCACCTCAGAGGTTATCCTGAATGTGAGCCATCTGCTGGGACAAATCCATCCCAATATTTTGATCATTGAGGCAGTGACGGCAAACCCGGCCATTCGAAATCTGCTCGAGATCCCCCCATCCCAGCCGGGCATCGCAGAAATACTCAGCGGCAAAGCAGATTTTAACGAGTGTATCTACACCGATGAAGAGCGAAATGTGGATATTCTGCCCGCTTCGGGAAATGAAGAATTCCAGAATGCCACCCTGATGTATGGCATGATTATCACCATGGCCAAGAAAAATTATGACATTATTCTCATGGACTCCAGCCCGGTGATGCAGAACGATTTCACCGAATATCTCACTGTTTTTTCAGATGTCCTGCTTCTGGTGATCCAGGGTAACCGATCTACGTACACAGATCTTAGACGGACAGCGGAACTATTTATACGACAGCAGATACCGGCCATCATTCCGGTACTGAACTGGGGGGGAGCCCCCTATGTGGGAAAATTTGAAAAACGCATGGAAAACTCATTTTTACACCCCTTCTTGACCCGGATCAGGCGGGCACTGGAGTAAAAAATGCCATGAAAGGAAATTTTGTCTGTCTGCTTGCCCTTATAATGATCATTCCTGCCTGCCTCTATTTTTTTTCCAAATATGGAGGGGCCAAGGCTACGATCATCACTTTTTTTGGTGCTGTATTGTTTCTTCCCATGGAAGAACTCCATGTTCCCTTGATTCTGTATAACAAAATGACAGCAACGGGAATTGGCGTCATGCTTGCCATAAAAGCCATGGATGGAGAAAAACTTGAAAATTTTTCATTGCACCCGGTGGATTATCCCATGATCATATGGCTTTTTTCCGTGGTGTTTTCCTCCATCCTCAATGGTCTTGGGGTCAAGGATGGCCTCCAGGAAAGCTTTAACACCTTTACCCTGTGGGGGGTCCCCTACCTGGCCGGGCGTTTATATTTTTCTGATCCCAAGGGCCATCGTCTGCTGTGCCAGGCCCTTTTTATCTGTGGGTTTATCTATATTCCCTTTGTGGCATTTGAACTGGTCATGAGCCCCCAGGCCCACAACATTGTTTACGGGTATATGCAGCACTCCTTTGCCCAGGTGATCCGGGGGGGAGGGTACCGGCCCATGGTTTTCATGCAGCACGGCATCATGCTTGGCACCTTCATGTGCATGGCAGCCCTGGTGGGAATCTGGTGCACGGCAACCGGGGTGTTTCCCAAAAAACAATGGGGCCTGCCCAGTTGGCTGTTATCCCTTGTCATGCTTTTTTCCGCCATTGTGTGCAAGTCCTCCGGGGCCATTGGGCTTATGTTTCTGGGACTCATTGCGTTATTTACCTCATCCAGACTTAAAACAGGCTTGGTCATCTGGTTGATGCTTTTAATTCCCCCGGCCTATATTTCCACCCGGTCCACGGGGTACTGGGACGGTCAAAATGCCATTGATCTGATAAAAGAGAAATTCAGTGAAGATCGGGCAGCCTCCCTGGCCTTCCGGTTTGACAATGAAAATATTCTTGTGGAAAAGGCCCTGGAAAGACCGATTTTTGGATGGGGAGGATGGGGCCGGGCCCGGGTGTATGATCCAGACACCGGGGAAGATCTGAGCACCACGGATGGATTCTGGGTGATTATCCTTGGAAGTCGTGGATTCATGGGGCTGATATCTGTGTCCCTTGTTCTCTTCCTACCCATGCTCTTGTTCACCCTGAAGAACCATCCCAAAACCTGGACCCAGCCGGAAATTGCCCCCAGTGCTGCCATTGCCATCATCCCCCTTCTTTTTCTCATTGACTGCACCCTCAATGCCATGGTCAACCAGATGTATATCATCTTTGCCGGGGGTATCACCGGCATGATCACCCAGAAATCATCCCACCAGGCCCTGGACCAAGACCTGTCCCAGGAGGAGAAGACCGCCTTTATTCCCTCTCCTTTGGTGCCCCGCCCCACTGCCAGGAGCAGGACAACAAAGCCATGGGCACCAGAAACCCGTTTTGTGTTGACATCCGGCTACTCCGGTCCCCGGTTTCAACTTACAAAAGACGACAAAACCTTGAACAACCAGGAAGAAAGAAAACATGGGCATCAAAAAAAAGAGCAACGGGTCCAAAAAATTATCACTGCGATTAAATAAAAACGCGCTTTGGAAAAACCTCATCTCCAGACCCCTTATTCTCCTGTGGGTGGCAGGCATTGCCTTTGTTGTGATTACCTCCCTGATTCCCCAGGCAAGGCTTTCCAATGGCAATTCCATTGTGGGCGTTGATAAACTTGCCCGGCTTATCACCTTTGGATTTCTTGGATTTTTTCCCATTGCCTTTTTTTCATCCATTAAATTTGGTTTCTGCGTAGCATCTTCCATGCCTGCCCTGGGTTTTGTACTGGAACTCATGCAAAGATATGTACCAGGAAGACATTTTTCTCCAGAGGATATCATTGCCAATAATATTGGCACCGTTATCGGCATCATGGTGGCAGTGGTCATCAGACTAATCTTTCACACGGGCAGACTCACAAAAAAAGGGGAACATGATGAAACATGAAAAAATAAAAATATTAATGGTTGTGGAACAATGTAATCCTGAATGGGCCTCTGTCCCCCTGCTGTCCTATAACTTTTACCATGGGATACGCAAGCGGGCCCATGTAACCCTGGTGACCCATGAACGAAATCAATCTGCCCTGGAAAAGGTGCGAGGTGAGCATACCATTGACTATATTCGGGAATCGTCTCTGCTAAAACGATATTACCGCCTCATTAAAATCGTCACCGACCGGGGAGCCGTGAACTGGCCGTTGCAACATGCCCTTTCCTATCCCATCTATGCTGAGTTTAACCATCGGGTGAGCCAGAAATATGGCCCCCTCATCCATTCCGGGGAATATGATCTGGTGCATGTAATGACCCCCATTTTACCCCGATACCCGGTGAAATTGATTAATCATAGTAAAAATACGCCTTTTTTATTAGGACCGGTGAACGGCGGGGTTCCCTTTCCCCCGGGATTTGACACCGTGGCCAGAAAGGAGTTTGCCGGCTTTAATTTCCTTCGGATGTTCACCCGCCTGATCCCTGGATACACAAAAACATACCAAACAGCTGACAAGGTCCTTTCAGGCTCCCTGTACACACAAAACATGTTAATGAACCTGTTTGACATGGATGATAATCGCATTGATCTTTTCCACGAAAATGGTATCCTGGAATCATTTATAGGCACTGCAAAAGAACACACATCAAAGACCATGAAGCTGCTCTTTGTGGGGAGACTGGTGGCATATAAAGGGGCAGACATGGCCATAAAGGCATTGTCCACACTCCAGGAATCAGTACAAAAACGCCTTACCTTCACCATTGTGGGGGACGGGCCGGAAAAAAATGCCCTGGAAAAGCTGGTCAGAAGCACCGGGGTGGAAGACCTGGTTCATTTCACCGGCTGGATACCCCAGAAAGAGACCCTGACCCATTATACCCAGAGCGATGTGTTCTGCTTTCCCTCGGTGCGCGAATTTGGCGGAGCCGTGGCCCTGGAAGCCATGGGGTGCGGTCTTCCCTGTATTGTCCCGGATTATGCGGGCCTTGGTGAATATGTCACAGAAGAGACAGGAATGAAAATTAAACCAAAATCCCGGGAATACCTGATCCGGCAATTTGCCGAAAAAATCCAATTTCTCCTGGAACATCCGGAAGTAAGAGAAAAGATGTCAGCCCGGGCCATTGACCGGGTAAAAACCTATGAGTGGGGCCACAAGGCCGATGACATGGTGGCGCTGTATGAAAAAATGATCCACGATAATAAACACAAGGAGAAGATATGATCCCGCACCCCATTGATCTTGAACTTTTAAGTGAGTTGGCCCAGGCAGCCGGAAAAGGAATCATGGACATCTATGCCACGAATTTTTCTGTGGATATCAAATCCGACGATTCTCCCCTGACCCAGGCTGACACCCGTTCCCACGAAATCATTTCAACCAGGCTTCAAAAAGAGTACCCCACCATTCCCATTTTGTCCGAAGAGGGAAAAACGATATCCTTTGATGAAAGAAAAAAATGGAACCGATTCTGGCTGGTGGACCCCCTGGACGGCACCAAGGAATTTGTCAAGAAAAACGATGAGTTCACCGTGAACATTGCATTGATAGAAAACCACATCCCCATTGCCGGGGTCATCTATGCCCCGGCCCTGGATCTCATGTATCTGGCGGATGTTGAAACCGGATGCTGGGAAATTACCCGGGGAAAACAGCGAAAACTTGAAATTGTGCCCCCGGTTGACGGTGATGTGATCCGGGTGGTCCAGAGTCGGTCCCACCCCTCGGAGGCCCTGACAAAATGCCTGAACGCCCTGCCCTCCCATGAAACTGTGAGCCGGGGAAGTTCTTTAAAATTCTGCCTGGTGGCCGCTGGAAAGGCCGACCTTTATCCCCGGCTTGGCCCCACCTGGGAGTGGGACACAGGGGCTGGACAGGCCGTGGTCACCGCCGCTGGCGGTATTGTGACAGATATCCACGGGGTCCCCTTTCGGTACAACAAACCAGATCTGCTCAATGGATCCTTTTTTGTGGGGCCAGATCGGGATTTTATGAAGGGCCTCTCTCTTTTTTCAAGCTGATTCAAAAAGGATGCAGCAGCGTCACCCACCCTGCCTAAAGACTCGGAGGGTTTTCTGTAGGGTTTTTATAATTACCACGGACGGCCCAGCATTCTGCCTCCCCCAACGACTCTTTTGAACCAGGCCCATTTTTTTAAAAAAATAAAAATTTGACCTGTGCGGGTAGCTGACCCGATTTGAAGCAGCATTTCCGTGCTATTTGTAATTTAATAATAC
>CAKZLA010000130.1 GCA_937124525.1 uncultured Desulfobacterium sp. | reverse complement strand
CCACCGTCCCGCTCCGGCCCTTAAGGCAGTCAATGTCATGGTGGTGGGCGGCGGCATTGCCGGCATGGAGGCGGCCCGGGTGGCAAGCCTTAGGGGGCATCGAGTCACCCTCCATGAAAAGGAAGAGACCCTGGGCGGCACGGTAAACCAGGCAGCTGTTCCTGATTTTAAAAAAGACCTTCGCCGCCTTCTGGCCTGGTATGAACGTCAGATGGAGAAAACCGGGGTCACTGTGCAGATGAATTCAGCCATGACAAAGGAAAAAATGGCGACCCTGTCACCGGATGTCATCCTGGTGGCCACCGGTGCCCACCCCATAGTTCCGCCCCTTCCCGGTATGGATCAGGAAATGGTGATCACGGCGGTGGATCTCTTAAAAGGTGTAAAACCTGCGGGGAACAATGTGGTGGTCATCGGCGGGGGACTTGCCGGGTGTGAGGTGGCCATCTGGCTTGCTGAAAAGAATAAAAAGGTCACGGTGGTGGAGATGCTTCCCCAGGTCATGGCCGGTGGCGCATCTGTTCCCACCCAGGTGAAAATGATGACCATGGATCTGATGAAACGATTCGGTGTTGAAATCCTCACCTCCACCCGGCTGGACCACATAACGAAAAATGAGGTGGCATTAATCTCAGAGGATGGGGCTTTAATAAAGCGTGCCACAGACACCGTGGCTCTGGCCATTGGCATGACCCCGGAAACGGCTCTTGCAGATTCCCTGGACAGCGGCCCCCACCGGGTATATTGCATGGGGGATTGCCGTTCGCCCAAAAATGTGATGAATGCCGTGTGGGATGCCTATGAGATTGCCCGGTTTATATAACACCCATGCCCTGGCGGGCACAATGAATATTGAAAAGGCTATCATGCCGCCCCCGACGGGCAATGGGCCCGGCCCGGAACCGTAGACGGCCCAATTGGCCGGTTCCTATTGCCCATCGGGGGGGCTCTGCTGAGGCAAATTTGGAGGCTACCTTTTCATATAAACTGCCACGGGCAGACCGTATTGGGGATCTGACCTGCCCACAACAAATATCGAAATTCCAGTTATTACAAATCATTGGACGGAGTTTCATATAAAACACCCATGCCGTCCAACGACACAACAAAAATCTAAAATGGTACTATACCGCCCTTGGTAGCTGTTTTTTCATATAAAACCATCATGTCCTGGTTGGCACAAAAACATAAGTTTAATGAATATCAAAAGATGGACAAATATTCAAGTTTAATGGAGATCTCATGGATTTTACCCCCCTGTAAAATGCAGTTGGACCCAAACCTGAAATTTCAAATAAAAACATCCCTGCAATCTTAGTCAAAATTATTTTTCTATTGACGAATTGAATATAAAGACATACAATTTTTAACTAATTTTTTGCACAATTTTAAAATTTATTCAAAAGGAGGGGCATGCAGCACAATAAAGCAAACCTCCTTCTTAGGTGTTAAATACCATATTTACTATCCATTAAAGGGTGTTGAAATGATTGCTATTTTAGACAATAAAATCAAGTGTTTATATCGAGGTTGGCCTTTTTGGTATTTTTGAACACAACACATTGAAATAACTACTATTTTAAAAATACTTTCCAATCCCCTTTATTATTGCCCTTAGCAAAAAAAATCACACCAAGTAATATAGTCAAAACTAATATTACAAATCTTTATAATTATAGATGAATCAAACAACGTCCTGATGCTATTTTCTCCATAGTTCAGGATGGGGTTGGTTCTAAACTCGGCCACTTTTGACAGCGCAAATCAGATAGCAACAATTAAACAATTGAAATTTGACATTATATTTAATTGTCAACTTTTTGGTTTATATTCACTGGCCGATGTTAGAACCAACCCCCTTCAGGATAGAATGGAAGATAGCCATATCCCACAATGGCTCAAATTTAAAATGTAACCACAACAGCATCAAGGAGGTGCTATGGAAAAAGAACACGAGAATCATGCATTTTATGAAAATCTGGAGAAAAAAGGGGTTTCAAGAAGAAGTTTTCTGAAATATTGTACAGCCCTCACCGCATCAATGGGCCTGGCAACCTCCTGCACCGCCCAAGTTGTCAAAGCCATTGAAAAGGCAGCTGTTACCCCCCGTCCTCCGGTCATCTGGCTGCATTTTGCTGAATGCACCGGATGTTCCGAAGCCTTTTTAAGAACCCCCAATGTGGGCGCCATCATCCTTGAGATCATCTCCGTGGAATACCATGAGACCATTATGGCCGCAGCGGGCCACCAGGCAGAAAAATCCCTGCATGATGCCGTTGAAAAATACAAGGGAAAATTTATCTGTGTTGTCGAAGGTTCCATTGCCACAAAATACAATGGATCCTATGGCAAAATCGCAGACAAAACCTTTCTTGAAATCGCCAAATCAGTTATTCCCCAAGCCGCAGCAACCATTGCCATTGGCAGCTGTGCCGCCTATGGTGGTATTCCTGCAGCAGCACCCAATCCCGGCGGGTACAAAGGTGTCAAGGATGCCATTGGCATTGACACCATCAACCTTCCCGGCTGCCCCCCCAATCCATTAAATCTTCTTTCCACCATAGTTAAATATCTTAACAAAGAAAAAATTGAACTGGACGAAGTGGGTCGTCCCCTGTTCGCCTATGCAGATACTGTTCATGATCGCTGTCCAAGACTCCCACATTTTGAAAATGATGAATTTGTTGAAGAATTCGGTTCAAAAGAGGCAGAAATGGGCTATTGCCTCTATAAGATGGGTTGCAGAGGTCCTGAAACCTATAATAATTGTCCCACAGCAAAATTTAATGACGGTACCAGTTTTCCCATCCAGGCAGGACACCCCTGCATTGGATGCAGCGAGCCCGGTTTCTGGGATACAATGACACCGTTCTATGAAGAATCATAGGCGATTTACCCAAAGACCATAACCGATCACTAAATTTTTTATTCGTCTTCAAGGCATGGCAGCAGCCTCATACTTGAAAATACAATTTTGTTACATGGTATTCTGGACAAAAATATCGCACATAAAATGAGATGTTTTTATTCATGATTTTTTATTTTAAAAAAAATCAATTTTCTGGAATCCACAAATAGCTGAAAAAAATTCATCATATAAAGGATATTATTATGGGTAAAAGAATTATAATTGATCCCATCACCCGGCTCGAGGGACACTTGAAAATAGAGGTGGAGATTGAAAATGGAAAGGTAAAAGATGCCTGGTGCTCCGGACAGATGTTCCGGGGTATTGAGATGATGCTCAAAGGTCGGGACCCCCGGGATGCACACCATTTTGTCCAGCGTTCCTGCGGGGTGTGTACCTATGTCCATGCCCTGGCATCGGTGAAGGCCGTTGAGGACGCCTGCAAGATCACCATTCCTGAAAATGCACGATTAATCCGAAATTTAATGCATGGCGCCCAGTTCCAGCACGATCATCTGGTTCATTTCTATCATCTCCACGCCCTGGACTGGGTGGACATTGTCAGTGCCCTGAGCGCTGATCCCCTTAAAACAGCCAAGCTTTCAGAAAATGTCAGCGGCCGACCCCAGAAAAGTGAATATTTCAAAGGGGTCCAGGAAAAATTAAAATCCTTTGTTGCCAGCGGGCAATTGGGTCCCTTTAACAATGGGTATTGGGGACATTCTGCCTATGTCCTGCCGCCAGAAGCCAATCTCATGGCCACCGCCCACTACCTTGAAGCCTTGCAGCTCCAGGCAAAGGCTGCCCGCATGCACGCCATCTTCGGCGGCAAAAATCCCCATCCCCAGTTCCTGGTGGTGGGTGGCGTCACCTCGGTGGCAGATCTCAATGTAAACCGCATTGCTGAATTTGAAACCATATGGAAGGAAACCAACGATTTCGTTAATCAGGTCTATATTCCAGATCTCCTTGCCGTTGCCTCATTTTATAAAGACTGGGGGGCCATTGGCGGCAACAACGAGGCCTTCCTTGCCTATGGTGATTTTGCCAATGATGTGGCAGAAAAAAACAAACTCATGCCCGCTGGTTTCATCCGTAAAGGCCTTAAAGTAGAGGAGATGAATCCCGACCAGGTGACCGAAGATGTCACCCGGGCCTGGTATGAGAAGGGAAGCCCCAAACATCCCTTTAACGGAGAGACAAAACCCATCCAGGGAGAAACCAATTACAGCACAGAAGATAAATATAGCTGGATAAAAGCCCCCCGTTATGACGGGCTTGCCGCAGAAGTGGGCCCCCTTGCCAGGGTGTTGGTGGCCTATGGAAAGGGAGATCCCGCTGCCCAAAAAGCCGTGGACGGTGTCTTGAAAAAACTTGGAGTGGGGGCTGATGTACTGTTCTCGACCCTGGGAAGGACTGCTGCAAGGGGCGTTGAAACCCAGTTGATCGGAAACGCCATGGGCGGCTGGATTGACAACCTGAAATCCAACATTTCCAAGGGTGATAAAAAGACCTACCAATCCTGGGAAATGCCGGACAAAGCCAAGGGCTTTGGTCTCAATGATGTGCCAAGGGGTGCCCTGGGCCATTGGATAGAGATCGAAGACGGCAAAATCAAAAATTACCAGTATGTGGTTCCCTCCACATGGAATTTCGGACCCACAGATGCCAAGGGCAACAAGGGACCCGTGGAGCGCTCCCTCATTGGAACGCCCATTGCCGACGCATCAAAACCCCTGGAAATTTTGAGAACTGTCCATTCCTATGATCCCTGCATTGCCTGTGCTGTACATGTCATTGATCCCCATACCAATGAGACGTATAAGGTCCAGGTAGTTTAAAATCTTTCCCCTGGATTAAGCCCCAGGGGTGTTAATATTTTATTATTAGTCAATTCAAAACATACCAGCGATTCAACAAAACCCGGGCCATGGTCCGGGTTTTGTCTTGCTGTACAGAGGGGATTTAATGAAACCACAAATCATGGTGTTGGGGGTGGGGAATATTCTCTATTCCGATGATGGTTTTGGCATTAAAGTAGTGGAACAACTTCAAAACAATTATGTCTTTCCAGACCATGTCACCATTGTGGACGGCGGCGTGCTGGGGGTAAATCTGCTGGGTGTCATCTCCCATGCCCACAAGCTCATTGTGGTGGACACCATTTTAAACAAAAGCACTCCCGGCGATTTTCATCGCCTTGAAGGCGAAGAGATCCCCAATAGGATTCTGGGTAAAAACTCCATGCACCAGGTGGATCTTCTGGAGGCCCTGACCCTGTGCCGACTCATGGATAATATTCCGGAAACCATCATTCTTGGTGTGGAGCCCCAAAACATAGAAACCTTGAATCCGGAATTAACCCCCGTCCTTGCCGGTAAGGTGGATGCCATGGTGGAGTGGGTGCTCCAGGAACTTCTGAACCTGGGCGTTCCCACACCCGACAAAATCAACTGAGACAATTTCCAGCTATTTCTGACAAAGGGTACAACATTCAACCCCGAACTTTTTACGAAATCATCAATTTTAAGAGCCAATCACTCTTTCACCAGGGCCTTTTGGATGGTCAGCGCCATGTAGGAAAGGTTTTCAATGTAATCCTGGGCCAGGGGGTCCAGGGGAACCACCACACCATTAATGGCCGATGCAATTTTCAGGGCCACCCGTTGATCAAACTGGGGCTGCACAAAAATTACACGCACATTGTTTTTTTTTGCCAACTGGATAAATGATACAAGATCCCTGCCCTTGGGGGCTTTACCGCCCCGCTCCACAGCCAATTGCTTCAACCCATAGGCATCTGCAAAATAACCAAACACCGGGTGAAACACAAAAATAGTCTCCCCTCGAAGGGGCTGGAGCACCGTTGCAATCTTCTGGTCCAGGAGATCCAGATCCTTTTGGAAAAGATGAAGATTATTACGAAAAAGTTCTTCATCTTCCGGCACCAGGGCAATGAGGGCATCACATATGGTTTGAGCCTGTTTTTTCACAAGTTGGGGACTCATCCAGATGTGTGGATCATTCCCCTTTACCCCATGGTCATGATGGTCATGATGGTCATCTTCCTCAGCCCTTTGTTCAGAATGTTCCAACTCCCCACCACCACCATTTACAATGGTTAGCTCCTTTTCCCCATGCCCATGGGTTTGATCAAGGATCTCTTTTTCCCCATCCAGCTGGCGCAGTGAAATACCCTTACTGGTGTCCACAATGGAAAGCCCCGGAGCCATTGCCCGAATCCTGGGTATTAATGCGTCTTCAAAGGGAACCCCAATGGTGAACAGCAATAACGCCCGGGAAAGTTTCACCATCTGGCCAGATGCCGGGGCATAGGTGGCAGGACTCTTACCCGGGGGAACCAGAACAGACACCCCCACTGTGTCTCCGGCAATGCGCTGGACAAAATATGCCTGGGGCGCAATACTGACAAACACCTCAATTTTTCCAGGGTCAGCCCCAAACACCGTTGGGGGTATGATCAAAATCCACATCACAATGAAAAATGCCCATGCCATGGTTGGATTCATGCAGCATTTTAATTTTCTTTTCCCATTTCTCCGGTTCATTTCACGCATACAAAGGCCTCCTCTTTACCACCTCATCGTTTTTGATCACTCCTGATTGTCATCATCCCAGTTTTCAGGATGCAGGGAACTTATAACCGCTGATTTTCGGGGCATGGGGACATAGGCAGATAAGTCATCTGTATCAACAGACAAGTGTTTCCTAAAATAAAGGGCTGTCACGGCAAGAATACCAGAACAGATAGTGCAAAAAAAATAAAACCCCGATGGCGATGTCGCCTTCATAATGCCCGACGCAACCAACGGACCAATGCCGGAGCCCACGCTATAGCTGAGAATCAAAGCCGCACTGATGGGAACAATGTTCTCCACATCGATATTATCCTGGGCCCGGGCAACCGCCACGGGGTAGATGGAAAAAACAACCCCGAAGAAAACAGATAACCCCATGAGAATGGAATAGTCCATATGACCCATCAAAGCAATGGTAAAACAGATCATCGCCGTAAAAAAACCCATTGATCAGATCCCGAAAAAAATTTCACCCAGGGGCGTGGATCGGTTAAAAGCACATTATCATGCCGAAAAGGCCTGGAGAATCACATTTAGAATGGTGCCTTTTATACGAGACGGTTCATTATGTCAACACTAAAAAAGAGATTTTCCAATGGTCCAAGACCCAGGAAAATCTCTTTTAAAGTCTACCGCAGTGGTGACCACGGATGTTGATATTTAGAGCTTGAAGTCAGGATATGCATTACCGCCATGCTCGGTAAAATCCAACCCTTCAATCTCCTCTTCAGCAGACACCCGCAACCCCATGGTGGAAGCAATGATCTTAAACATGAGAAAAGCCAGACCAAAGGCCCAGACAAAGCAGGCCCCCATGCCGATTAGCTGTGTGGTCACAATACCCATGGTGCATCCACCCATATTGAAAAGGCCTGCGGCAAGGGTTCCCCAGGCACCACACACGCCATGGACGGAAACCGCACCAACTGGATCATCAATTTTAATATTATCAAAGAACAGAACTGAAAAGACCACCAGCACACCGGCCACACCACCAATGATGATGGCACTTCCGGGGGTCACATTGGCACATCCGGCGGTGATTCCCACAAGACCTGCCAAGGCACCATTAAGGCTCATGCCCACCTCTGGTTTCCCCAGTTTGATCCAGCAAACAATCATGGCTATGACAGCACCTGTGGCCGCCGCCAAATTGGTGTTGACAAAAATCATGGCAATACTTGTATCCGCTGTGGTGGTGGAGCCGGGGTTAAATCCAAACCAGCCCACCCACAAGATGAATACTCCCAGGGATGCCAGGGGAATATTATGGCCAAGGATGGGACGAATACCGCCATCCTTGGTATATTTACCCAACCGGGGTCCCAGCACCATGGCACCGGCCAAGGCCACCCAGCCCCCCACAGAATGAACCACAGTGGACCCTGCAAAATCAATGAATCCAAGTTTTTCAAGCCATCCACTGCCATTGAACAGACTTCCCCAGGCCCAGCTGCCGAAAATGGGGTAAATCAATGCACTGACAAAAAAGCTGTAAACAAGATAAGCGGAAAATTTCGTCCGTTCGGCCATGGCACCAGACACAATGGTGGCGGCTGTGGCGGCAAACACAACCTGGAACATCCAGAATGCAAGGACCCAAGGGTCACCATCAGGGGTAAAATCGCTTAAGAAAAAGCCGGAGGTGCCAAAAAAACCGGTGGAGGTGGTCCCGAACATAAGCCCGAACCCCACGGCCCAGTAAGCAAGGGTTCCCACTGAAAAATCCATGAGATTTTTCATCATAATATTAATGGCGTTCTTGGCCCGGGTGAAACCTGCCTCCACCATGGCAAAACCTGCCTGCATGAAAAATACCAGACAAGCTGCCACCAGAGTCCACATATAATTGGCATGGGTCTGCACCAGATCAATGGCCGCTTTGTTAGATAGTGCCGTTGGTGCATCATCTGCGGCCCATCCATTCAATGTCATAAAAAGAGTAATACCAGTTGCGATCATAAAAGGTTTCATTGTTTTTCTCCATTCCAGTTTGAATCATATTTTATGGACCCATGAAAAGTCCGGGTTGGTTTTATTGTCACCCCAGATGGGTGAGGTGTGCTTTTTAAATGGCAGATCCACCCTTTTCCCCGGTGCGGATTCTGATGGCTTCTTCCACGGGAAGGATAAAAATTTTACCGTCTCCGATTTTTCCGGTACCAGCACTTGTAAGGATGGTTTCCACCACCTTTTCAGTCATGGCTGCTTCCACGACGATGACCAATTTTATTTTGGGAACAAAGTCCACCTGGTATTCTGCACCTCGATAGATCTCTGTGTGACCTTTCTGGCGACCAAATCCCTTCACCTCGGACAAGGTCATGCCAGTGATGCCCAACGCATTTAAGGCTTCCTTTACTTCATCCAGCTTAAACGGCTTAATGATGGCTTCAATTTTTTTCATAGTATTAGGTTCCTTTCAACGTAAACAATAAAATTCTCAACATACTCACTCAGATTCGTTAAAGTATGATTAAGCATTTTCAATGCCATTGAATCATTTAAAAGCCATAAACAAATATAAATATCTAATTTAATAGGAATTATATACTGAAATATTATTTTACATACATTCCTCTAACAATCCACATAGCAATATCAATAAAAAATAATACAATAATGAACTTTAAATTAAAAATATTACAAAAAAGGAATTTAATGTACATAAAAAAGGCATCGCAATTCTAATTGCGAATAAAAACCCAACAATAAGAAAACACCAACCCGAATTTCTTTTAAAAGACATTGACAGATTCTGTTAAATCACTATTTTTACGGTGTTTTAATTGGTACAGTCAGCCACCTGTTTTCAGGGACCGGCTACATATATTCTGGACTTGGCCATCACACCAACGGACCCGAATGGACAATGTTAAACCCAAGTCCCATATTTTAACAAACTGGCAGGACTTAACTGCCGGAATAAAGGCGTATTTCCCAAATCTTAGATCTTAGCATTTGGATTTCGCGGCCTGAAGGCGACTTTTTATGATAAATATAATTGTGGAACCCATTGGCGTAACAGTGGAGATGAACGAGGGTGAAACCCTGCATGATGGTCTGGAACGAGCAGGTATCTGCATTGAAACCCCCTGCGGTGGCCAGGGGGTATGTGGCGCATGCAAGGTGTGGGTGGAGACACCGGCCCATGTTCCATCCACCCCCCATGAGGATATTTCCCAGGAAGATGACAAAAAGGGCCTGAGGCTGGCCTGTCAGGCCATCCCGGAAAAAGATATCACCATCCACTTGGAGGATAATTTTGTTTACGATAAGGCAACCCGGAACCAGGGCCGCATCCTTCTTCAGAACAATACAATTGGAAAAAACGGTTCAGCATCAGCCATCAAACTCATCAAAAACCAGGATAAAGTGTCCCTTGTCCATGACCGGGGAACCGATGAAATCACACTGGACACCTGGCAATCGGATTACACCCCCAAGGGACTTGCCATTGACATTGGTACCACCACCATGGTGATTTCCCTGGTCTCTCTGAACACTGGCGAAATTCTGGCATCGGGCTCCAGTCTCAACCCCCAGGTGGTCCATGGTCATGACGTCCTCACCCGCATCCAGTATGCAGAAACTCCGGAAGGCCTTGATGAAATGGCATCCCTGGTGCGAAATAAATTAAACGATCTGCTGGCCCATGCCTGTGAGGAAACCCACACCCACCCCGATGAAATCGTGGATGTCACCATTGGTGCCAACACCACCATGCTCCAACTGGCCGCCAAAATAGACCCAACCCCCCTGGGACGGGTTCCCTTTACCTTTGATATCAAGGGGGGTACCACCCACCCGGCAGAGATGTTCGGCCTTCATGTGAACAAAGCAGCCCGGGTATATCTCCCGCCAGTCATGCACGCCTTTGTGGGCACAGACATCACCGCAGGGCTTATCCTCTGTCCTGATTTTTTTGATGATGAAAAGTCTATTCTATATATTGACATGGGCACCAACGGCGAGATGTGTCTCAACGTCAAAGGCCGTCGGTTTACCACCTCCACAGCAGCAGGTCCAGCATTTGAAGGCATGGGGCTTTCCACGGGCATGCGGGCCACAGATGGTGCCGTGGAAAAGGTTAGGGTCACCAAAGACGGGCTTCTTGAATTCCAGACCATTGGGAACAGCAAGGTAAAAGGGCTGTGCGGCAGCGGTATTGTGGATTTCATTGCCGCGCTTCTGGAAACAGGTATTCTGGACCCTTCGGGAAAACTTTCAAACAAAGATGAAAAAAATGCCGCTGTGATGACACATGACGACCAGCCAGCCTTTGAATATGGAAAAGGTATCCATCTGACCCAGAAAGATATCCGGCAAATCCAGTTGGCCAAGGGTGCCGTTCGAACCGGTGTTGATTTGATCCTCCAAAGTTGTGATATCACCTGCGATGATCTGGACAGCATCTATGTGGCCGGGGGGTTTGGCAACTACTTAAAACCCGCGAACATGGAAAGAATTGGTCTCTTACCTGAAAATTCGGCGGATAAAGTAATCTTTTGCGGCAATGCCTCCATTGACGGCAGCACCATCCTTTTAACCCAGGGAACCCAGCGCCTTTTTCTGGAAAATGCCCTGGATAAAATGGAACATCTCCAACTGGCAGAGTCTCCGGAGTTCATGAACTGCTTTGTCACAAGTCTGGGCTTTCCTCCGGCGAAAAAAAAACATGGAATTGGAAACCAATGACTCCTTATAAAACCCTATGTTCTTCCCATGCTGTCATTGCCTGTGGGTCCCTGCGCCATGAATTTGAATCCCTGATGAAAGATGATACGGGGCCGGATATCCACTATCTGGACACGGATCTTCATCGAACCCCTGTCAGGATTCCAGAGGTGCTCCAGGCAAAAATTGATGAAATATCAAGCTCTTACAAGACCATTGTTTTAGGCTATGGCCTATGTTCCAATGGGGTGGTGGGCGTAAGTGCCCGGGGGGCCACACTGATCGTCCCCAGGGTCCATGATTGTCTGGATCTTTTTCTGGGATTTGTGGGCAAAGGAAAATCAAGAATTGGATTGGGAACGGCCCACTATTACCTGACACCGGGGACCATATTAAACAAAAAGGACCCCCTGGCCATCATGGAACTTGAGTACATTCCCAAAATGGGCCAGAAAAAATCTGAATGGGGCATGAAGGAAGAATTAAAACATTACACCCATTTTGCATTAATCACCTCCCCCAGAAAGGATATGGACGTCGTTAGAGATCAAGCCCAAAAAAATGCCGAATTCTTTGACATGACTCTTACAGAGGTGAAAAGTGATCTGAATTTTTTCAAACAGACGCTTTACGGTCCCCATGACCCTGAACATTTCCTTCACATCTCCCCTGGTGAAGCCATCAGCCAGGAGATGTTTATGTAGAAAAAGACTGGCATGGACATTGGATATCTGATTTCAGCATCAAACCAATGATCACGTTTTTTATGTTGACATAGTAGGGAGGTGTCTTTCCGTCTTATTCAGACCGTTTAGATGCCTCCCATTCACCAAGCTAAAGGAAGAAAAATATCCATGACACCCGGCATCAATGCAGCAAAAAAAGCTAAAATTCCATATACCATACACAAATACGATCACGACCCGGCAAGCGACTCCTATGGCACCGAAGCCGCTCAAAAAATGGGGATACCCGGAGAACAGGTATTTAAGACTCTGGTGGTGAGCCTGGACAATGGTCAACTTGCTGTCGGGGTGATTCCAGTGACTGCCATGATGAACATGAAACGCATGGCAAAGGCCAATGGTGCCAAAAAAGCCGCCATGGCCACGCCATCAGATGTGGCCCGCTACACCGGATACGTGCTGGGCGGGGTCAGCCCCCTGGGCCAGAAAAAACGCCTTACCACCATCATTGATGCCTCGGCCCAAAATTTTTCCACCATTTATGTCAGTGCGGGACGAAGAGGCCTGGAAATAGAACTGGCCCCCGGTGATTTACAAAAGTTGACCCGGGGCACCTTTGAATCCATCACCGATGAACACGCTAAATCCTGGCGATGACTCTTGTCTCCACAGGGAGTAAATAATTCAATCAAATCAGCCTGATTTGCCGAAAAAAATTATTGTTTGATTTCAAACTCCACCCGGTATAGCATTGCACATGTTGTGACAAGAATAAAGCCTATCCCCAAAAGTGAAAATTCACTTTTGGGGATACCTGATGACAAAAATACCTGGGTTGGATTTAAAAAACATGAAACTTGCCGTTATCTCTGATATCCATGGAAATCTGGAAGCGCTGACAGCGGTCATTGAACGTATTGAAACCTGCTCTGTGGATCAGATAATATCCCTGGGAGACAATATAGGATATGGTCCCAACCCCAACGAAGTGATGGACCTGCTGGCCCGGAACAAAATACAATCCATCCTGGGCAACCATGAAATGGTGGTCAAATCCCCCCGATTTATCACCTGGTTTAACCCCGTAGCCCAAAAGTCTGTTATAAAAACCCACGCAACCCTTCTGCCACATCATATTAAGACCATTCACACCTTTAAAGAACACATGATAAAAGAGAACCTGCGCTTTGTCCATGGGGTGCCTCCCCACTCTCCTTTTTTATACCCGTTTCAATTGTCAGATAAAGCCCTTGCCAGAAAAATATTAGAGCTTGCACAACCCATATGTTTTTGCGGCCATACCCATGAACTGGAACTCATTGAATGCACCTGCCATGGAGAGCTTACCCGGCACCCCCTGGACCGGGGAGCTCAAACACTGAAAAAAGACTCCAGGTATCTCATCAACGCTGGTAGTGTGGGGCAACCCCGGGATGCCAACAAGGACGCAAAAGTAGTGCTCTACGATTCCCTTACACACACCATGGAAGTCTTGTATGTGCCCTACCCCTACCCGGTGACCATGCAAAAAATCAGGGATGCCGGGCTTCCCGAATCCTTTGCCACCAAATTATCCCCAAACTGAGAAAATTTAAATCCATGAAAAAAATAGGAAAATACAGCGTCACCGCGCTCCTTGGCCAGGGCGGCATGGGAAAGGTTTTTAAGATCCAATATCCGGTAACCGGAAAAATCGGTGCGCTCAAATACCTTGATCCCAACCCCCTTTTGATATCGGTGATGGGCCAGGAGGCCGTGGAAGCCCTTTTCACCCAGGAAGCCATGACCATGGCAAAAATCCGCCACCCCAACATATTGGAATTGTTTGATTTTGATCGATCAGATGGTAAATTATTCTACACCATGGATTTTTACTGCAATAATCTTGGGCAGTTGATGGGAGAATCCATGGAAACCGAACGGCCCACACGGGTGTTGAGTCTTGAAAAGACCTTTCACTACACCCGGCAAATCCTGGAGGGTCTTGGTTGTCTCCACTGGTCGGGCATTGTCCACCGGGATATCAAGCCCTTTAACATCATGTTAACTGAACTTGATGTGGTTAAAATCGGCGATTTCGGACTGTCCAAACTCCGGGGAGAAACGCTGAAGGTCCATGGCAGCGTCAAGGTGGGATCTCCCTATTATGCGGCACCGGAGCAGGAGAAGAACCCGGAGCAGGCCACGGAGATAAGTGATCTTTACTCCATGGGGGTGATGCTCTTTCGCATGGTCACCGGCATATTGCCGGAAAACAACCAGGTATTGGCCAGCCCATACAACAGTGATCTGGATGAACATTGGGATCTGTTTTTTAAAAAAGCCATGCATCCCGAACCATCCCTAAGATTCCAGACAACCCAGGAAATGATCCTGGATATTGAAAAATTAAAACAACAATGGATGGAAAAAAAAGAACTTATGTGTGCCCTGCCGGAAGACCTTCTGGATGATCCACCCATGCAGATCTCCTGTGATCCGCCCCGGAGAACCCCCATTAAAACCTTTGAAGGGGATGCGCAGGAACGCTTCCAGCTAAATTCTCTCATGGAACCGACGGCCTTTTTGAAAAACAATTTTAAAAAAATAGGATTGGATCAGGTGGTGGACCATGCCACCGGTCTGGTGTGGGAGGCTTCCGGCTCTCCCTACCCCATGAACTGGGAGAATGCCCATGCCTATGTGGCACGTTTGAATCAACAAGAAAAAATGCCATCACCCTGGCGTCTGCCCACCATTGCCGAGCTGATAACCATTTTGTCTCCCCTGCCCCAGGGCGCTGGCCATTGCCTTGAACCCATATTTGATGACCGCCAGACCTATTTATGGAGCAGCGATCGCTGTTCCTTTATTTCCGGCTGGTACGTAAACCTGGAAATGGGTTTTGTGGGAAAAAACGATTTTTCAAGTTTTTACCATGTCAAGGCCGTGCGGGATCATGTATAAGATAGAAAAAATCCATCACACTTTTTACATCTCAACATGCCCTATATCAGGGTGTTATACCAAATATTCATGCTTTCAATTTGACCTGAAATATTGGTATTGTTAATCAATGTACCTGAATAGGTATATCCTGCCTGGGCAAAGGTGATATTCATGCCAAAAGATAAGGCTCTTGCAATGGTATAAGCAGTTTTTATGCCTCTTTTTTGTATTTCTTTTTCCATTTTTTCAAGAAGAAAAAGGGCAAAGCCCCGACCTCTATGCCCAGACAGTGTCCCAAAATCGGTCATTTCTGCATTTTTTTCCTTTTTATCCATTTCAGCAGAAGAAAGGGAGATCAGTCTATCCTCCTTCCAGATACTGAAGTAAAGGCTGTTTTCTTCCATGGTTTGTGCCAGATAGTCTGGATCATCAACGGGAAAAGGATAGGTTGGGAAAACTTTTTTATACAAGTCTGCCATGTGATAAACATCTTTTTTTTCTGCAATCCTAAAGGTATAGGCAGAATTCAATTGAGGGATTTTCTGAAGCTGTCCTTTTTTGCGGGAAAGCGTCAACACGGCATCAATGGGATCTTTTTCAAGATTATTGTTTCGCTGTGTATCCCTGTATTTAGACATAAGCAAGACATCTGCCCCAGGGTTTTCTTTTTCATTACTTTTTCCATTAAAGAACCCAGGGATATAAGCTTCTTCAAAATAACCGTCATTCTCAAAGCATTGGCGGAACTTGGATGGAACCTTGGCTATCAATTTAGAATAGCCATTTTTTTGGGCAAGGTCATTTAGTTGAACAATAATCCCAGGGCAATCTTCATGGGCAAGTTTTAACAGATAAATTCTGTCATTTAGTTTCCCATGTTGAATAAGGGAATGCATTAGCATATCAAGTTTATCAATCATAAGTATATTGGGGCCTGTCATGCCAGTTATATCAGAAGATCAGGATGAAAGGGTATCAGGGCTAAGATATCCCAAAATTCTATTTTCCATTTTTTTAAAGACATAAATCAATCCGTAAACCAGTGCAAGATAGATAAGGGCAACTGTGATAAAAATCTCATAGAAGGCAAAGGATCTTGCCGCAATTACCCTGGCAACCCCGGTAATATCCATGAGGGTGATAATCGACACAAGTGACGATGCCTGTAGAAGAAAAACCACCTCATTGGTATAGGCTGGCCAGGCTATTCTAAGGGCCGCAGGCATGATTATTCTCCTGTAAAGGAGGAGGCCTGACATGCCGCATGCCCTTGCTGCCTCTATCTCTCCATGGGAAACCCCTTCAATGCCTCCCCGGAATATTTCACTGCTGTAAGCTGCGGTATTAAGGGTAAGTGAGAGGATCGCGCAAAAGTAAGCCTCCCTGAAAAAATGCCATATTCCCCACTCTGAAAAAACTTCCTGGAACTGTCCACTTCCGTAGTAAATCAAAAAAAGCTGTACCAGAAGGGGGGTCCCCCTGAAATAAAAATTAAACCCGTAAACAGGCAGACGGATGAAAGGATTGGATGACACACGCATGATGGAGAGAGGGATGGCAAGAATAAGACCAAGAATCACACTCAAGGAAGTAATCTCAACGGTAACCATAACGCCGCTTAAAAGGCGGGGCAAACTTTCAACTATGATGCCGATATCCATTATAGTGCCCTCTTTATTCCGCGGCTTGCTCTCTTTTCCGCCCACTGCTGAAATAAAAGAGAGACTATGGTTATGGCAAGGTAAATCAAGGAAGCTGCAAAATAACAGGTAAAGGGCTTTCTTGTGCTTCTAACGGCAAGATCAGCATTGCGCATCAACTCAGGGAGCTGTATGACTGATATTAATGCCGTGGCCTTGATCAAAACCATCCATACGTTGCCAAGGCCGGGAATGGCAAATCGCCACATCTGGGGAAGTAGAATGCGCCTGAAGGTTAAAACTCTTCCCATGCCGCAGGAGCGGGCCGCCTCAATCTGTCCTTTTGGAACGGCCATGAAGGCCCCGCGAAATACCTCAGTCGCAAAGGCCCCGTAAATAAACCCTATGGTCAAGGTTCCTGCTATAAAGGGGTTGATGCTGATATAAGTATCAATACCGAAAAGTTTGAGAGTATCCTGCATCAGTGTGGGAGCGCCATAATAAACCAAGAGGATGAGCACAAGCTCTGGAATCCCCCGAATCACGGTGGTGTAGAGCCCGGCCATGCGCTGGAGCGTCTTTATTTCAGACAGCTTGCACAAAGAGGCACCCAATCCCACCAGTACGGTAATTATCATGGCGCAGACACCAACGGTCAATGTCAGCTGTCCTCCCTTTATAAGAAGAGAACCATATCCTTGAAGATCAAACAATGATCGATTCCCTTTTTAGTCTCCGTAAACATCAAAGTCGAAGTATTTATCATTGATTGTTTTGTACACACCGCTTGCCCTTATTTTTGTAATTGCTTCATTAAAAAGCGCGACAAGCTCTTTATCCCCTTTTCTTATGGCAATGCCGATACCTTTTCCATACCATTGCTCATCTGTAAATCCAGGGCCTGTAAATTCACAATCTTTTCCCTGATCCGTATTGACAAATCCTTCAAGAAGCACAACAGAATCTGCGATAACAAGGTCAACCCGGCCGGAGACAAGGTCCATGTTAGCCTCATCCTGGGTGGCATAGGATTTTATAGTTACAGATTTACCAAATTTATCCCGCACAAAATTCTCATGGGTGGTGGCTCTTTGTACACCAACAACTTTCCCCTTGAGTCCTTCAGGAGTAATGTCAATGCCAGCCCCTTTTTTTGCCACAAATTTTGCAGGGGTCATGTAATATTTATTTGTAAAGGCAACCTTTTTCTCACGCTCCTCTGTAATGGCCATGGAAGCGATTATGGCATCATATTTCTTTGCAAGAAGCCCTGGAATCATTCCATCCCAGTCCTGAACAACAAATTTGCATTCTACACCTGCGGCTTCACAAAGAGCCTTTGCAATATCAACATCAAAGCCCTGGAGATCACCGTTTTTATCAATTAAATTGAATGGAGGGTACGCACCTTCTGTACCAATACGCACCTGTTTAATGTCTCCACCAAAGGCTGTGGCTGCAGCCATAAAAAAACAGACAATAATGGAAACCAGAATTCCTTTTTTCATTGTGACATTCCTTCTTTCTTAAAGAGTTGATGTTATTGTGCTATGGGAGTCTTCATAAATTAGTCTGCTACTGCAATTAACAACATTGCCATTTTAACAAATAGAATCAGGTGCTTAGCTTGCGGGCATGTAAGTTCTCAATAGCCGGGGTGATAAAGTCTGCTTCAGCCTCTAAACGCTGGGTGCTATTCAAGACAAATTCTTGGATGCCCGAATTTATTGAGAACTTACGCGGGCATCCTTTCTGAAAGACTATCAATTCTTTATCATCAAATAAAATTTGCTATAAACTGTTTTAAACGCTGAGAACCTGGATTTTTAAAGATATCATCAGGGGAACCCTTTGCCTCAATTACGCCCTGATCAAGAAAAACGACATCCGAAGAGACCTCCTGGGCAAATCCCATTTCGTGGGTTGCGACAATCATTGTACGCCCTTCCTTTGCCAGATCCTGCATCACCTTTAATACCTCTCCCACAAGTTCGGGATCAAGGGCGGATGTGGGTTCATCAAAGAGCATAACATCAGGGTCCATGGCAAGCGCCCTGGCTATGGCTGCCCGCTGCTTTTGTCCGCCTGAAAGCTGGGAGGGGAAATAGTTGCACCGATCGGCAATACCGACTTTTTCAAGGAGCGACATGGCATAGGCTTTTGACTCTTTTTTTGAACGCTTAAGCACATGAACCGGTGCCTCCATAATATTTTCAAGGACAGTCATATGAGCCCACAGATTGAAATGCTGGAACACCATGCCAAGCTTTGTCCTGATTCTGTCAACCTGCTTTCTATCCTCAGGAACAACCTTGCCATTGCGGTTCTTTTTCAAACGGATAAGTTCTTCTCCCACGGAAATCTTTCCAGAGGTGGGTTTTTCAAGAAGATTAATACATCTTAAAAAGGTGCTTTTTCCGGAACCGCTGGAGCCGATAAGTGAAATCACATCCCCTTCTCTGGCAGTTAGAGATATACCCTTTAGCACCTTGAGGTCTCCAAAATTTTTATACAGATCTTCAATCCTGACGGCATCTTTTTTGTGGATTTTCAATGATGCTTCCTTGCTTTTTCATAAAGGGTTAAGGGTTTGCGAACCAATCCAACCATATGCGTTATGGCTCTGCCGTGTCAAGAAAAATATAAGTTGATCGGGCTGCCAAACAAAAAGAAGTCGGTTCATTGATTCTATTATTACAAGGGCCTTGTGGAAGCTGTTTTAGCATGGGTCATGGCAATCAACACATTGCGATGGAACAGATCATAGGGAATGCCGGTATTCAGACGGACCAGCGAGTCCCTGTAGCCTTTTTCCGTCAATTTAACAAGTTCCGGCAGATGAAAAAACGATTCCCACTCTTTGGTTTTTCCTTTAAAAGCCCTTGTCAATCCTGTATCCAATGGATGCTTCAGATGTTTTTTATTCCAGGGGCATGCCTCTTGACAAATTTCACAGTCCCCCACCCGATTTTCCATTATCTCTTTTGCCGCTTCCGGCAAATGATCCTCCTGCAACAGATTTGAAAGACATTTTGAGGTATCCAGTACATGGGGGCGATCAATGGCCCCCAGGGGGCAGGCCACCTGACACTGATCACACTCAGCGCACCTGTTTTTTTCCTCTGTTTCATTCAGATCAAGGGCCGCATTGGTGATAATGCCTCCCAACGCAAGGAAGGTACCAAATTTCCTGGAAATAAGAAGAGAATGCTTTCCCTGCCAACCCAGTCCAGCCCGGATCGCAGCAAGTTTTAAAGGCAACGTAGAGCCATCTGCTTCAGAACCGTCGCAGAAAACTGCCGAGTATCCGCGACTTTTCAGCAAATCTGCAACAGGTGCAAGGGGCTTTACAACATCCAGAAAAAAACCTGACAAATATAGCCTGCTCGCTCTTCCCCAATGGGGATTCGACCAGGCAGGAAGGGTAAGACCTCCAATATAAATACCTGCAACAATGACGGTTTTTGCATCCGGCAAAGACAACTTTGGAGATCGACGTCTGGACATTGTTAGGCGATACCCCTTAAATTCTCCAGCAGCGGCAAATCCCAATGCATCAATGCCAGCAATATCTGCCAGTTGTCTTATCTGGTGAGATAAATTATTTTTTTCCATGATTAATGCTCACGAGTAAAAAATGTGACAAAATAGTCCTCTTGATGTAAAAAATTTTGTTCACTGACAGCCTACTGATGCAATGACATATACTCTGTAACAGCTTGAGACAAGAGGCCTGACCTACTTGAACCAGAACGTTTAGCATACAGGTCAACTGTTTTGATGAGTCTTTCAGGCATAGTAATATTAATCCGTTTGGATTTTAATGACAATTTACTGATATCTATTTGAACTATGGCCCAAATACCATCTTTGAAATCAGAGTGGTCCTTATATATTTCGATATTTGAAGGCATAGGAATAGGCTCTGAATCAATTAATAACCCCTCAATATGGCATTCAGCCGCTTCTTGTGCCATGTTTATTGCTTCGTTAATTGTTGATCCTGCAGAAAAACAACCTGGAAGGTCAGGGATGGTGACACTAAAATCAGAGTTTAAATCTTTATGGATTACAATAGGATATTTCATTTGTTACCTCCAGTCCCAACCGGCTTGCCGAAAAATACTACGCAGCGTTCCGATGGCAAGGTCCTTTTTGGGATGCGGTACAGTTACCTTGCCCTGTTTGTCAGGATGTTTGAATTGATGGTGATCACCTTTTGTATGATGAAGCAGCCATCCGTCATCCTGTAATCATCCGTCATCCTGTAATTTTTTAATAATTGCTCGGCTATTCATATTGTGTGTAGTATACACATAAACAATAATTTCGTCAAGATTAGGCTATCAGGTACAGTGCCCTCGTATAAGGTTTTTCATGATCTGCTTTTAAATTAAATGATTTAAATACTTGACGGAATCCTGGAGATTGCCCCGGTTGAAAACTTCAAGGGAGACCACACCGTTAAACTGTTTTAAGATCTCCAATGTGGGCAAAAATCGGTCCATGGGGGTTTTATCAAGCCCCTGGTGATCCTTTGGTTTTTCATGGGAAAAATCAACGCCATGGAGATGAATCAAGGGCACCCGATGACCATACCGATCAAACAATGCCTTGATATCATAGTTATATTTAATCAAATGACCGGCATCAATGCATAGATCCACAGCAAGGGTGTCCAGGACTTTAAATAAATATTCCGGGGGATATTCCAGGGTTTCAATGGAAATATCAGACAGACGATTTAAAAAAGGGGAAAGGGTTTCAAGGCTTTCCAATGCCCAATTCTGCCATTGATTCAAACCTTCTTTTCCATCCCCGACATTGTCCGGGGTCCATTCCAGATGCAGGGTGTGGGTGGAAGGGGCCAGGGGGGCAAACAGCTCCACCACCTGCTTAATGGTATCCACTCCCAGGATACGTTCCTTTTTAGAGGGAGATGTCAGGGAAACATCCACCGGAAGATGAACATTATAAGTCACCCCAAGCTCCCGGGAAAGCTGCGCCAGCTCCTTGATTTCATGGGGCTTAGGCAACACCGGCACAGGGCCATCATTTGTCATAAAAGGCTGGCTTTCAAAAACAAGCAGCTCAATCTCATCAAACACCGGTCCCAGTTTTTTCACATTGTCAACAATGGGACCCGGATCAATAAAAGAAGTCGTCCCCACTTTAAAGGGCCATTTTTTATTAATTATCATGGCTGTCACCCTCCCCGCCAATTCCATTGATGGTTTCCATAATTTCTTTAAAACTGTGCAACCCTGCTTCAATGTTCTCAATGATCTCAATGGCAAGGATATCAGGATCGGGAAGATTGTCCAAATCTGCCAGGCTCTTGTCTTTGAGCCAGAAAATATCCAGATTGGTTTTGTCCCTGGCGATGATCTCTTCATGGAAAAATTTTCGCCATCTTCCCTGGGGATTCTCTTCAGACCAGGTTTCTTTCCGGTCATTGCGATTTGCGGGGTGGTAGCAATCAATAAAGTCCTGGAGGTCTTCCAACTGCATGGTTTTCTTTTTCAGGGTATGGTGCACATTGGTTCGGTAATCATACACCCACATTTCTTTTGTCCAGGGCTCGTTTGATGCTGGCTTATTATCAAAAAACAGGACATTTGCCTTGACCCCCTGGGCATAAAAAATGCCAGTGGGCAACCTCAATATGGTGTGCAGATCAGTGGTTTGCATCAGTTCTTTACGAACGGTTTCGCCGGCCCCCCCTTCAAACAGCACATTATCCGGCAGCACCACGGCGGCTTCCCCGTTTATTTTAAGCAGACTGCGGATATGCTGTAAAAAATTGAGCTGCTTGTTACTTGTGGTGGCCCAGAAATCCTGACGGTTGTAGTTCAGATCCTCTTTTTTCTGTTCCCCTGCTTCATTGGTGATGGTCATGCTGCTTTGTTTACCAAACGGCGGATTGGCCAGCACATAATCCACCCGGAGACCTTCATCACTTATCAGGGCATCGTTGGCGGAAATAAAGGACAGACCATCTATTTCCCCGATATTGTGAAGGAACATATTCATCAGACACAGTCTCCGGGTGGCGGCCACAATTTCATTCCCCGAAAAGGTGTTGTTTTTCAGAAAAGCTTTCTGCTCCCGATTGAGTGGGTGATGACTGGTGATATAATCATAGGCCGCCAGGAAAAAACCGCCCGTTCCACAGGAAGGGTCATGGATCTTTTTTTCCGGCTCCGGGGCGATGCATTGCACCATGGCCTTGATCAAAGACCGGGGGGTAAAATATTGACCGGCACCGCTCTTGGTATCGGCGGCATTTTTTTCCAGCAGCCCTTCGTAGATATCCCCCTTGATATCCGCCCCCACCATTGTCCATTGCTCCGTGCCAATCATGTCAATAATTTTCAGCAGTCTTGCCGGGTCCTGGATTTTATTTTGTGACTTGGTGAAAATATCCCCCAGAATTCCCTTTTCAGAGGCCAACGAACGCAGCATCCGGATGTAAAAAGATTCCAGCTCCGCCCCCCGCTTTTGGCTGAGGGTCTGCCAGTTGCAGATCTCCCCGTCTGATAGTTCATGGCCGGTTTCATCCTTTATTTTCGGAAAATGGATGCTCTTGTTATAGGGCGGTGCGGACATCTCCTCTGCCATTTTCAAAAACAGCAGATAGGTGATCTGCTCCAAATAATCACCATAACCCACCCCGTCATCACGAAGCACATTGGCGAAATTCCAGACTTTGGATATTAAACTTGATTCGTTGGTCATGATTTTCTCTTTCTTGACGGTTTTTTGGTCTCTTTTTTCTGGATGCTGGCTAAGAGCTTCTGTGCTGGTTCCCAGTCCGGTTCCTGTCGGCAGGCCTGTAGTTCGGCTTTATTGAGCAGCTTGCCTTCAAAGGCTTTTTTCAAGATGCTTTGTCGCAGGGCTTCTGATTTTTTGAGGCTTTGGTCTATGCTTTCGGATAGTTTGTCGCAGACGGATAGGCGGGTTTCGATTTCTTGAACTGTTTGTGTTTGCTCTTTCAAGGAGCAAAATGGAAACCATAAAGTTTTAAATCTTTCAGCACTTATTTTTTTTTGAGCAACTCCTTGTGTGATTAGGCCCAACTGTTTTTTGATAAAAACAGACTCAATGCAATATTTAAAAAAACGTCTTTCTCCATATTTTTCAAAAACTCGAAATTTCAGGCAATCTGATGTAATAACTCCAATCTGGGCGTTTGCAGGATAAATAGCACAATCCCCAGGAGGATTTCCCATTTTAGTAATCAGAATATCTAAAGGTTGTACAGAATGTGCTATTAAGCCTGTATACTTCTTCTCAGTAACAAACTTCTGCTCCAAAGAAAAATCATTTCGTGTGATGTTTTTAACAAAAATTATGGGGATACCTGATGATTTATAGTCCATAACCTTTAAATTACTCCCAAAAGGCCCTATGCCAATTGAGTATTTATCAAAAGATGCGATTTCTTCGGGATGAATGAATCTCCAGGTATCTGGTATATGTTGTAATTCAATGATTTTTTCAACTGATGTACGAGATATTTGTTTTCCTTTTTGGGGTTTATTGGGCTTCTTACCGTCCTCTCCATTTTTTTTCCATTCCACAACGGCTTGTTCCCATTTTTGCAGTTGTTTTTGGTAATATTTTAGTCTTTGATCTTTGATCTGTTCAAGCAATTCATCCGAGGTGGGTAAACTCGTTTGCTTTTCCCTCCATAACTTTGTCAATTCTCCCTCAAACGCCTTTTTCAAAACAGCTTGACGGTATATTTCCAGTTTGGCTTTTGCAGCTTTTAAATTGGCGATACCGTTATCCATGTCGCTGAAAAGTTGATCTATTTTGGCGACTATGGCTCGTTGTTCGGGGAGGGGGGGGAGGAGAATATTTTGCTTGAAGACATCAATATTCCTTACGGCAGGATAAGAACTACCAGTTTGTAATTGATTTAATGGTTGTAGAAATCCATCGTAAATACTGAAATAAAAAACAAATTTTGAAGTAAGAATACTTTTCTTCCCTCTTATAACAGCAAATCCTGATGAACAAATTTGATTCTCATATTTTTTTCTTGAGACTAATGCAATGTTCCTAAGGTAAGTTCTTACTGTCGAGAATAAAACATCACCATATTTAACTATTTGCTGAGCTCTTGATGGTGCATCTTCCCAAGTATAATTTTTATGATCAACGATTTGATTTATTTTATTGTCAACTCCACTTATATCAAGATAAATGAGTGAATTTGACAAAGGCATTTTTTTTCTCTTTACTTTTTCTGCCTTATCACAAACTTCTTCCAATTCAATTTTAATCCAATCATCTCTCATCAAGCAGCCAAGACCTCATTTAACTCATCCATAATTTCATTCATTTCATCACCAAAAATTTGCCACATTTTACCCCTGCCACCCTGGGCATCAAAGGGCGTATAATCCAGATCATCCACTTCCACATGAAAGCTTGATGCAATATGCTCTTTGAGCATTCTCAGCCAGTCCATCTGCTCCTGGGTAAATTTTACCGGCCCGGCCTGCCTGCCAAACACCCAATTTTGAAAATTCTTATCAACGGTTTTATTATAGGCGGTCAACTGCTCATCAACGCCGCTAACCCTGCGGATCAACGAAACCAGCGCCACCAATTCATTTTTGGGGTTGTTGCCCTTTACCGCTTCCAATTGTGCATAGGCGTCCCACACATAATGCGGGGCCAACAGCGGCTTTTCAAGTTTCAGCCTTTCAAACAGCTCCTTTATCATTTTAAAAGTGAGATCCCTTCTGCGGTGGGGCTGATCATAAAAAAAGCTCAAAGCGGTGATTTCATCTTTGTGGGTTGTGATGTATTCGGAAAAATCCCTGACAACCTCCCGGGCCTTGTCTTTGGAATAGCTATCCCACTCTGATTTCACAAGCTGGTCCTGGTTCAGTGTATCAATGATTTGATCATGCACCCTGCGGACATTTTCTATGTAGTCGTTAAGGGCTCCGGTAAATGGGGAAGCAGCCTTTTGTCGAAGGGTTTCCACTTCTTTTTGAATAATTTTTTCAATATCAGCAGGTGCCCCTCCCCTATTCTCGTTTTTAACCCTTTGTTCGATCTCTTCCATGGTATCGGCATCGTAGGCATTGAGCAGGTCTTTTACAACCCTCTTCATACTCCTGCCCTGGGTGATTTTTTCAAACCTGCCCTTTTCTTCCTCAAAGAGCTGTTTTTCCAACCGGATCAACCGATTGGCCAGGGAGGTGAACAGATCTTCATCCACAACTCCCATGGCCACGGCACCCAGCAGATCTTTAAGGGGAACGGTGGGTTTACGTTCCAGGGGACGGCTGTCGGTCTTCCGGGACTTGGTTGCCCCCACTGCATCCACAATAACAAAATGGGTTTTGGTATGTTTGGCGGTGCAGCTCACACGTTTTAAATCATCAAACTGGATGGTACGGGTGCCACGGCCCTTCATCTGCTCAAAATAATTGCTGCTTTTGACATCCCGCATGAAAAGCAGCACTTCCAGGGGTTTCACATCCGTTCCGGTGGCGATCATGTCCACTGTCACGGCAATGCGCGGTGCCCATGAGTTGCGGAAACGGTTCAACACCGACTTGGGGTCTTCTTCAATCTTATAGGTGATTTTTTTACAAAACTCGTTGCCTTCGCCAAACTCCTCCCGGATGATCTGGATAATATCATCGGCATGGCTGTCGGTTTTGGCAAAGACCAATGTCTTGGGCACTTCAAACTCACCCTTTTCATCAAAGCGATCCGGAAACATGCCGGGCAAACTGTCTTTATAGGCCCTTATGATGTGGCGTATCTGACTGGGGTTTACCACATCTTTGTCCAGCTTATTGGGATCATACTGATAATCTTCATCCAGTTGTTCCCAGCGTTTTTTCCGGGTGAGCTTTTCCCGTTTGTCCACATAGGCCTTTGCCCTGATGGTGGCACCGGCTTTTGTGATCTCGGTTTCAATGGTAAACACATCATAGGGCACATTGACCCCATCAATCACCGATGCTTCGTAGGTGTACTCGCTCACCACATTTTCATTGAAAAATCCAAAGGTGCGCCTATCAGGGGTGGCGGTCAATCCAATCAAAAAGGCATCATAATAATCCAGCACCTGCTTCCATAAATTGTAAATGGAGCGATGGCACTCATCAATGACGATGAAATCAAATTGTTCAATGGGGTTTTTTGCAGAATATTCCACGGGCATGGGTTCTTTTTTTTGCCAGCCCAATGCTGATTCGTTGGGGTTTTCATCCTCTGCGGAGGACTCCAGCTCTACCCCTTTAAGAATGGCGTAAAGCCGTTGAATGGTGGAGATGCAAACTTGGTTATCCAAGGCTATATGGCTTGAAGTTAATCTTTGCACATTGTAAAGCTCGGTGAATTTTCGATGGTCATCCGTGGGTTGATATTTGAGGAACTCCTGTTCTGCCTGCTCCCCCAGATTTTTGGTATCCACCACAAACAAAATGCGTTTTGCATGGGCATGTTTTAACAAACGGTATACAAAGGTGCAGGCGGTGAATGTTTTTCCGGCACCGGTGGCCATTTGAATCAGTGCTCTGGGCCGATTGTCCTTGAATGAAGCCTCAAGATTTCTGATGGCATTAATCTGGGCAGGGCGCAAGCCGTCTTCGTTGAGTTCCGGTATTTCCCCAAGCATTGCCCGCAGGGTTTCAGGCTTATCAAACCACCCGGCCAAGGTTTCTGGTTGATGAAAGTAAAAGACAGATCTGGATCTTGGTTTCGGGTCGCTATAATCGGTGAAACGGGTTACAATCCCGGTGCTTTCATACACAAAGGGCAAAGGGGCTTTGTTGAGATTGTATTTCAGGGTTGCCTTTGCATAATAAGCTGCCTGGTCTTCATGGGCTGTGATTTTTTCGCCTTCCTCGGCACGTTTGGCTTCAATGACCCCGACGGGTTTTCTGTCCACAAACAACACATAATCCGCAGGCCCAATGTCTGTCTGATATTCTCTGACCGCCACCCCCCTGGCCGCTGACAAGTCCACTTTCTTTTTTGACTGCACCACCCATCCGGCAGAATTGAGCATTTTGTCGATGTTGTCTCGTGCTTTTTCCTCTGGCGTTTGATTTGTCATTGATTGCAGCCTCATTAATTTGAGATTAATCAGAAATTTTCATCACCATTCAGGGGGACCCAAGCTTCCCTGCTTTTCACATGGAACTGCCGACAGCAGAGCCCCCGGGGGCGGCATGATACCATCTTGGTTTGCCATGCGGGTCATATGAAGCTATGTCCAACAATTTGATATTATTAAAATTTAATTTTCCATTCTGTCGATACAACATGACAGTTATTTAGATCTTCACTACTGGATTTTCTGCACGGGTTCCATTACAAATGCCCCGGTGGGACAACCCGTGGCACAAAGACCACACCCCCGGCACAGATCCGTCAACAAAGACAAACGAGCCGGTTTTGCCTTAGTTTTCTTTTGAAAAAAGATGGCACCAAAGGGGCAGCGTTTGCTGCATATCCCGCACAAGGTACACATCTCGGCCTGATATTGAGCCACATAACGGCTGAAAGGCCAAATTTTTTCCGCCTTCTTTTCCCGGGCAAGCTGATGGGGAAAGCAGCAATCAGAACAGCAATTACAGATGGCACCAGTTAATTTCCCGTTGTTGTCCCAGGCAAATTGGCCCCCAATCCTGACGGCCCTGTAGATTGCCTGTCGTTTGACGGTGCCAATCTCAAAATCTTCCATGGCCATGTTAAAGATATCGTCTGCTTCATCCCGTGGACGCGTTTGTGTCCAATAGAGATAATCGTGAATGATGGCCGCATAGGCATATTCACCGTCAGGACGCAGTAGGGAATAAAATACGGCGGGAATGCTGGCCAAGTCCGTCACGAAGCCTGTCGGCGCAATCACCTTTTCATAGCCGGTTTGACCAGGATTCGGCATCCAGGAAATCGGCGCGAGCAAAAAATAGATCGGCTCCCGAAACCGTGAAACTTTGAGTAAGCCGCCAGGAGCTTTGCCGATCCCCTGCATCCACTCAGTCATCCACGCTTCGGGACCACGACCCGGATTCGCCGACGGCTCTGCACTAGCCTCGCTTCCCAGAACAGGGGAACGCCGATTAAATATGTCCACACCATAGGGCACGCTCACAGCCATCATCGCGGCAAACGCCAGAAACCGTCGTCGACTGACAGGCCTCATCACCGTCTCCTCTCACCCTGGTTTAGACTTACGAGGTTATGAACGGAACATATTCTGCTATGGAATTGTACGCATCTCGTGTAATTTTGCAACTAGAGCAAATCTAATACGTTCCAATTTACTCATACGGACGTTCAATGCGATATCGCATACTTCAAAGGTACGGACGTTCATTGAATCGGCTATAGTGACTGCATAGAAATACCAACAGAAATGATGGGTGTTTTTTTGAGGTGCCCTTGGGGCAAGGAGAGAGAAGTTGGAACGTTAGCCGTTCATAGAATACCGAATAGGCTGGCTCTCAGCTCTAGCCTTTTGATTGAGAGGCAATGAGCTCTTCCCATTCATCAGCCTCCAGTTTTAGCATTGATCGATCATCGTTTGGAGAAAAGCCCAACGTTTAACGAAAGATCCTTCTGTCTCGTAAATGCCTTGTCATTGGTCACAAACCAATCAACCTGCTCCAGAAGCGCGGTTGCGAGATGCAAGGCATCGGGGGTTCGAAGAGATGATTCAGCCCGAATCTGTGATGCGGAATACGCAATACTTGCAGACACTTCGATAAGCTTGAGGTGAGGGAAGTGTGTGAGTAGCCGGAATACGTCTTGCGCACTCGACAAATCATTCGCACGAAAAGCTGGCACCAGCAGTTCAGTAAGAACCAGGGTTGAAGCTACCGCCTCAATCTTCCCCTTTTCAATTTGTTCAAATAGATCTTGAGCTGGTCGGTAAAAAATAGGGTGTCGTTCAAGGAAGTAGATAAAAGCAACCGTATCAAGCGCAATTCGACTCCCTACCGGAATTTGGCTTAACGCTCCCGATCCCATTGTTTCCGATCATATTCAATTTCATGTGCATACTCTTTCCAGAGAGTGCCAGCGACCTTCTCAAGAGCTTGCACATAAGATTTTGGAGACTTTCGAAGAACAGCCTGATCTCCCTCCACTTGAACATCGATCTGATCCCCAGGCTTAATACCCAATTGCTTTCGAATAGCAGCTGGTAAAACAAGTTGATGCTTAGAACTTAATGTTGCATCAGGCATAACCCCTCCTCAGAGAAATCAACATCGATTCGCTTTACTC
>CAKZLA010000129.1 GCA_937124525.1 uncultured Desulfobacterium sp. | reverse complement strand
GATGGGAATAGATGGTGGCCACCCCCAGTCCATGGTCAATCATGACCATATTGCCAAAAATCCCCACATTATCTGTGGTCATTACAATACCGGCATTGGCTGCGGGTACCGGTGCCCGGGACACCGATGCCAGATCTATGCCCATGTGATATTGTTTGTCAATGGTTTTCCCATTGTATTTGTAAGTTCTATGATCTGCAAAGCCTGCCCGGTTGGCGGCCCCGGAAAGTCTTAAAAATTTTCCTTTCCACAGCAGGGTATGCTCAGAACCTGTCAAGGGTGCCAGCACCGTTTCAATATTTTCTTTTCTCAACGTCTGATTAATGTAAATGAACTTTTCAAGATCGGGATTGGCAGCCTTCATAAAGTCTGCCTCTTTTTCCCTGAGATTAAATTCCGGCATTTTCCGGGAAAGAAATCCATCGGAAATATTCAGGGTATCCTTTTTAAACCGTTTCTCCCTGATGTAGTGATAGAATCCTCTTTTGGCAATGTTCCCCGCCGCATCAACTGCCTGAACATAAATTTCTGTTCCCGGCCCCTGGAGGTGGCCCAGCGCAAAAAAAACCGTGTACACATCAGGGTCTTTGAACACTCCGGAATAACCGGGGAAATAATTTTTACCCACCCGGATACCACTTTCAATACCGGGTTCAAAAAGACGGTACACGGCAAACCCTGCCCCCCCTTTGGAAATATTGTGCACCTTGGTTAACACCTCAATGCGAGGGGGCTTGGTATCAATAATGACTTTTTGTTCCTCAAAGGCACTATTCCCATGCTTCCAGCCATTCCAGGAGTGGTCCCAGGCTTCCACCGTTATGACGGCATCTCCATCCACCATGCCGTATTTCCAGGACTCCACAGGCACGCTAAAGATTTCTGTGTGCTCACCGCCACCCATCAAAAGGGATTGATATCCCATAAAAGGATATTTTTTATCCAGCAACACCTTTTTTTTATTCCCCTGGGCAATGATAATTTTCACCTGCTTGAGTCCGGTGCCCCGGTCGGTGATGGAGGCAGATATCTCATAGGATCGCTTTAAATAGGGCGAAGGCAATGCCATGGATATGTCGGGATCTTTCTGCTCAAATTCATTGAAAAGCAGCCAGCCACAGGGAAGAATCACAAACAGAATGAATATAAAAAAAAGGAATTTCCTCATTAATAGGTCCTATCTTTTCAGTAGGTTAGCATTAAAACCAAAAATCTTGAATAAAATAGCAGCTCTGGCACAAGTTATCAAGGTCTTTTCCATTGTTGACTTTTACCCCCCGGAAATATAGGTTTTAAAAAACCCAACCCCTAAAAAATTACGGTGATAAAACCAATGAATCATTTTTTACAGAACACAGCCCCCAAGGGGAAAGCCCTTTTTTTTCTCATTGCTGGCCCCTGTGTCATTGAAAATTATGACACCACGCACCAGGTGGCCCAGACCCTGGCTGAACTCACCCACAAACTGGGAATTCCCTTTGTTTTCAAAACCTCCTTTGACAAAGCCAATAGAACCGCCTTTGATGCCTTCAGGGGGCCTGGCATGGATAAGGGACTTGAAATTCTTAAGAAAATCAAACAAGATCTGGGCATAAAAGTAATCTCCGATGTCCACCTGCCGGAACAGGCAGAAAGAGCAGCTGATGTTCTTGATTTTATCCAAATCCCGGCTTTTTTATGTCGTCAGACAGATCTCATTGTGGCGGCAGCTCAAACTGGCAAACCGGTGAATATCAAAAAAGGACAGTTTCTTGCCCCCTGGGACTGTAAAAACATCATAGAAAAAGCCCGGTCTGCCGGGTGCCAACAGGTGAGTATCACCGAACGGGGCACAAGCTTTGGATATAATAATCTTGTGGTGGACTTCCGGGGAATTGAGATCATCCAGGAGATGGGGGTGCCTGTGATTTTTGATGCCACCCACAGTGTTCAACTGCCCGGGGGCAAGGGAAACGCATCTGCTGGAGAAAGAAAATTTGCCCCCACCCTGGCCCGGGCCGCCATGGCCGTAGGGGCAGATGGCCTGTTCATTGAGACCCATCCCAATCCAAATGCTGCCCTGTGTGACGGCCCCAACTCTATTCCCCTCCACGAGATGGAAGCACTTTTGACCTCCCTGATGAAAATCAAGGCAGCCCTATGATGATGCCAACCAATGATATGGCAGGCATCCAATTGCTGTTATTGGATGTAGATGGAGTATTAACCGATGGCAGTGTTACCTATTCTGACATGGGGGCTGAAATCAAAACCTTTAATGTCAGAGATGGACTGGGGTTACGCCTGCTGATGAAAGCCGGTGTAGAGGTGGGCATCATTACCGGCAGACAGTCCGATGCCTTGCTCATGCGATGCCGGGATCTGGGCATTGAGCTCGTTTTCCAGGGCGTTAAAGACAAATCAAAGGTCTTTGAAACTATTCTCACCCGGACAAAGATTCCGGCTGCCTGCACCGCCTTCATGGGCGATGACCTGCCGGACCTTGCAGTTTATAACAATGCAGGCCTTTTCTTCACCGTTAGCGGTGCCCCCTTTGAACTTCTCTCCCGGGCCCATGGCATCACCACCTGCAAAGGAGGCCATGGGGCCGTGCGGGAGGTGTGTGAAAACATCCTCAAGGCAAAAGGGGTATGGGAAAAAATAGTCCAGGAATTTCTGGCATGAAATCAGCTCTCCAGGGCAGGAACAGGCTCCTTTTTACCCTTGCCATTATCATGGGCTGCGTGGTGGCAGCGCTTTTTTCCCTCTATCTTGTCAACCGCATCACCTCAAAGGAGCAGGTGGTGAAAAACATTGACATTGATTCCAAGACCTTGATTGCCCTTGGGGCCATGCGCCAGACATCCACCAGAAACGGCATTAAAGAATGGACACTGGATGCCGCATCCGCCCGCATTTTAAAAGAAAAGCACCTGGCTGTTCTGGAGGATGTTTCGGTCCATTTTTTCCTCACCAACGGTGGGGAAATTCACCTGACGTCCCGGACCGGCAGCATTGACACCGAAGCCCAGGACATGACCTTTTCCGATACCGTGGTGGTCCGTCACCAGGACCGACGTCTGGAAACTGACCGGTTGCAATATGAAAAGAAAAGACATATAATATATTCAACGACTCCGGTAGTTCTAACGACACCCCAGGCAAGGCTCACAGCAGATCAATTAACTGTGAATCTAAATCCGCGCGTGATGCAACTAATGGGTAATTTTGAGGGTTTTTTTTCAGAGAACAAATGACCGAAAAGGTGCTCAATATTGAATCTTAAAAAAATATTTTTAACAACACTGACCCTGACCTGCCTATTGAGCAATATCGTCGCCCCGACCCGGCTCCAGGCGGCAGAGAAACCAGCCAATGTTCCGGCAGAAAAAGTGCACATTACCTCGGATACCATGATGTTTGATGATAAAAATTCCCAAGTGGAGTTCACCGGAAATGTGGTGGCCACAAGACTGGATGCAACTATACACGCAGATCATGTCATAGTGTTTCTCTATTCCGAAGCAGAGAAAAAAAGTCGGGCAGTCAAGGCAGATTCACAAACTCCAGATGACAACGTCAAGCAACTCGTTGCTTCGGGCAATGTCAAGGTAATCCAGAAGGATGCCACGGCAACCGCAGATAAAGCCGTGTACAACACCACAAAAAAAACCATTGTGCTCACGGGAAAAGCCCCCACGGTACTGTCGGGCAAAAATTATGTCACCGGTAAAAAAATCACCCTGTTCCAGGACACCCGTCGCGTGGTGGTGGAAGGTGGTAAAACCAGGCGGGTGGAGGCCTTTTTTGATTCCAACACCCCCAAACCTGGAACAAATTAATCATGCCGGAATTAAGTCTCAACCATCTGATAAAAATTTACAATGGCAGAACCGTTGTAAAAGATGTGAATATTTGTGTGAAGCACGGTGAGGTCACCGGCCTGCTGGGTCCCAATGGTGCCGGGAAAACCACCACATTTTACATGGCAGTGGGGTTGATAAAACCCGATGAAGGCAAGGTTTTCCTTGACCGGGAGGAAATTACAGACTATCCAATGTACATGAGGGCAAGAAACGGTATTGGGTATCTTCCCCAGGAAGCATCCATTTTCAAAAAACTCACCGTTCGACAAAATATCACCGCAGTGCTGGAGGTGTTGCCCGATCCCCCGGGGGATATTGCTGGAAAAACAGATGCTCTCATGAAAGAGTTGGGTATTTTCAACCTTGCCCATCAAAAGGCAAGCGTACTTTCCGGCGGAGAACGCAGAAGGCTTGAAATTGCCAGGGTCCTTTCCACGGATCCTCTCTTTATCCTGTTGGATGAACCTTTTGCCGGTATTGACCCCCTTGCCGTGGCAGATATACAGCAGATCATTGTTCAACTGACAAAAAAAGGCATCGGAGTTCTCATTTCCGATCACAATGTACGGGAGACACTTTGTGTCTGCAACACCGCTTATATTATGAATGAGGGAACTGTGATTGAATCGGGCACCCCCGAGAAAATCACATCAAGCAAGTTGGCACGTAAAATCTATCTGGGAGATGACTTTAAACTCTGATATGGTACTTGGACTTCAACAAAATTTAACTTTGACTCAACAGTTGGTGATGACTCCCCAGTTGCAGCAGGCCATCAAACTGCTCCAACTGTCCCGCCTGGAGCTTGCAGGTATGATACAGCAGGAGATGGAAGAGAATCCCGCCCTGGAAGAAGCGGTGGAAGATACTCCGGAAGACAACCAGCATGTGGAAAAAGAGGACCCTGTCCCCCCCACGGAAGAGCCGGTTAAAGAGGTCACCATTGATGAGAAGGTCCGGGATGACATTGACTGGGAAAGTTATATCAATGAATATAACTCCACCGGCCGGGTTCACACGGAAAGAGATCATCAGGAAGCCCCCAACTACGAGGCATTCACCAGCCAAAAGACAACCCTGGAAGCACATCTGCAGTGGCAGTTGCTCATGAACAGTCCCTCGGAAACAGAGGAACAAATCGGCAGCTTAATCATTGGCAACCTCAATATTGACGGATATCTGAGGGCTTCCATTGAAGAAATTGCCCAATCCGGCGGATTTGACTTGGAAGCCGTGGAAACCGTTCTTACAACCATGCAGACCTTTGACCCCCCTGGCGTGTGCGCCCGGGACCTTAAAGAGGCATTGCTCATCCAGGTCAAACGATTGGGCATTGACAACCCCATCCTTGAAAGGATCATCTCAGAGCACATCAAAAACCTTGAAAATAAAAATTACAAAAAAATAGCCGGTGCCCTGAATATCACCATTGAAAACGTGATTGCCTGCGTGAATGTGATTAAATATCTGGAACCCAAGCCTGGCCGAAAATTCTCCTCGGAAGAACCCCATTATATCCTTCCGGACATTTACGTTTACAAGGATGACGATGATTTCAAGGTTGTCATGAACGATGATGGCCTTCCCAAGCTGAAAATCAACCGCTACTACAAGGAATCCATCTCCAACGGCACGGAAATACCCAAGGATGCCAAGGCCTATCTCCATGAAAAAATGCAGGCTGCCTCCTGGTTGATTAAAAGCATTCACCAACGTCAGAAAACCATTTATGCGGTGATGGAAAGCATTATCAAATTCCAACGGGATTTCTTTGACCATGGCGTTGCCCATTTAAAGCCCATGATACTCAAAGACGTTGCCGAAGACATTGAGATGCACGAATCCACCATCAGCCGGGTGACCACCAACAAATATGCCTACACCCCCCAGGGGATGTTTGAACTGAAATATTTTTTTAACAGCTCCATCAGACGCACCAATGGCGATGCCATGGCCTCTGAAAGTGTCAAGGAAAAAATCAAAGACCTTGTGGCCAAAGAGGACCCCCAGCACCCGTTGAGTGATAAAAAGCTGGCAGCACTACTGAAAGAGGACAATATAACCATTGCCAGAAGAACCGTGGCAAAGTACAGGGAGATGCTCTACATTCTTCCATCCAGCAAACGAAAACAATTTTAGGGAGGTAATACTATGCACACAGCCGTAACTTTCAAACGAATTGATCCTTCCGATGCTTTAAAGTCCTATGTTCAGAAAAAAATGGATCGCTTTGACAAAATGCTGGAAAGTCCCGCTGAGGCAAGTGTGGTGCTTTCCGTGGAAAAAATCAGACATATTGTTGAAATCACCCTGATTTGCGATAAAATGAAACTCCATGCCAGGGAATCATCGGAAAATATGTACTCTTCCATTGATATGCTCGTGGAAAAACTTAAATCACAAATCAAAAAAAATAAGGAAAAAAGTCGACGGCACATGTCCGGCAACAAACAAAGTATCAAGGATGAGGATCTCGCCTTTGTCAGCCCTGCCATGCCCGACACTGAAAGTGCCACTCCTTCACCGGAGATTATCCCAGCTCCTGAAGTGGTGCTGGAATCCATAAACGTGAAGCCCATGGATGTGGACGATGCGGTGAGCCAACTCACTGCAGGGGAGGATAATTTCTTTGTTTTCAGCAATGCCCGGACAGAGCGCGTCAACGTCCTTTATCGACGTAATGATGGAAACCTGGGTCTCATACAGCCCCACAACTAATATTTTATATACTTCAGGTGTAACCCTACATGAAAATATCAGAGATTCTTCACAGATCTGCCATTATTGCAGATCTGAAATCCAATGACAAAAAAGGCGTACTGGAGGAACTTGCAGCCGCAGTATCCGGCATGGCAGAGACCAACAGCCAGCACATCTTAAAAGTCTTGCTGGAACGAGAACAGCTCGGCAGCACGGGAATCGGAGGAGGAATTGGAATTCCCCACGGAAAACTCAATGCCATCAATTCCATTGTGGTGGGGTTTGGACTCAGTCGTGGCGGTGTGGATTTTGATTCCCTGGACAACAAACCGGTTCACATTTTTTTCCTGCTAATTACGCCGGAAAATTCCACAGGAAGTCACCTGAAGGTGCTGGCCCAGATTTCACGTCTGCTCAAGCAGAGCGATTTTAAGGACCGGTTAATGAAAGCTGAAAACGTGGATGACATTGTCCAAATCATCCATGATGTGGATGACGAGTTCTGAGTTCAATTGCTTAAAGCCAGGGAAAACACGCATGATATCGTGTCTTCCCTGGCTTGCTTCAGCCCCTCCCGGATACAGGTCAGGGACAGAGGAAACGCATTGACTGTCAGTCACCATCCGTCGGGAGATCATGCGTGAAAAATACAAAATTATTCATCATAACCGGCCTGTCCGGTTCTGGCAAAAGCACTGTCATGGCAGCTCTCGAAGATGCGGGATTCTATTGCGTTGACAACATGCCCATGCCCCTTTTGCCCAAATTCCTTGAACTTCCCATTCAAAACGCCCCTGGAATCAATGGATTTGCCTTTGTTATGGACATGAGGGCCGGGGATTTCCTGTGCCATTACACCGGCATCATGGAAGAGCTGCGGGAAAACGGATTTAACCCGGAAACCATATTCCTTGAAGCAGATGAAGATGTATTGGTGAGTCGATACAGCCAAACCAGGCGACACCACCCCGTGGATCATCATAAGACCCTCGTGGCCAGCATTCGTTCCGAAAAAAAGAAAATGCTTTCCATTCGAAGCACCGCCGACATTATCATCGACACCTCCACCCTGAACGTTCACCAGCTCAAGGCAAAAATAACAGCCCTTGCCCAGGAAGAAAAATCCATAAAATCCCGAATTAAGATCAATATCCTCTCCTTTGGCTTTAAATATGGCCTTCCCAGGGAAGCTGATCTGGTCATGGATATGCGGTTTTTAAAAAACCCCTATTTTGTGCCCGAGCTGAAAGATCTGGATGGGGAATCTCGTGGGGTAAAGGACTTTGTTCTAACCACGGATGAGGCTGTTCAATTTTTTGAAAAATACCACACCCTTCTTGATTTTTTAGTTCCGCTGTATGAAAAAGAAGGAAAGGCTTACCTGACCATCGCCATTGGATGCACCGGGGGACGTCACCGCAGCGTTGCCATAGCCAGGAAACTCTTTGAGTACCTGAACCATAAAAAAAAGACCGTTACCATTACACACAGAGACATCAACAGGGATATAATGAAAATATGACAGGAATTCTTGTGGTAACCCATGCCGGATTGGGGCAATCTCTCATAGATACCCTTGAATTTATCATGGACATGAAATATGAAAGTCTTGCCGCCATCTCCATTGATATCAAAGAAAATCCAGATGCACTGCTGAAAAAAATTAAAAATGGCATTAAAAAGGTAAGGCACGACAAGGGAGTCATCATCTTTACGGATATGTTCGGTGGCACTCCCTCCAACTTGAGCTACTCCTTTCTTGAAGAGGACAAGGTTGAGGTGATGAGTGGGGTCAATCTGCCTATTTTAATGAAGGCCATGGAAATAAGGGAGAAAACCCCTTTGATGGAGACCGTACAGATTCTGGTGGAATACGGCAAACGAAGCATTTCCCAGGCCAGCGCCATCCTCAGAGGTGAAGAAAACAGACGTGAATGATCAGTGTTATAAATGGGGTCAGGCCTGGGTTGTTGATGCTTTTGTTAAATTCTGCTTTTACGCCAGATCGTTACCAACAGCGCAATAACGCAGGTCTGACCCCACTGACTTGGCCACTGACTGTAAAAAGGAGCAGATATGAGCAGAAAACCGTTGATTGCCGGAAACTGGAAAATGTTTAAAAACGGCCCACAGGCCGTGGCCACTGCCAAAAAGTTGGCACAGCTGGCCGGGGATATACAGGACAGGGATATCATGATCGCCCCCACCCTGCTCTCTCTTCCCCTGGTGAGCCAATGCCTTACCGGAACCCCTGTAAAGACCGGTGCCCAGAACATGTTTTATGAAGTACAGGGGGCCTTCACAGGGGAGGTGTCTGCCCAGATGATCAAGGCTGCCGGCGCAGACTATGTTATCATTGGCCATTCGGAGCGTCGCCAGTATTTTCATGAAACCGATGAAAGCGTTTGTAAGAAACTCAAGGCCGCCTTTGAAGCCCAGCTGACCCCCATTCTCTGCATTGGTGAAACCGATGGGGAAAAAAAAGAAGAAAAGACTTTTTATGTGCTTGACAAACAGATTCGAAATGGGTTAAAAGAGTTTCGTTCTGCCGATGAGTTGAACGGACTTGTCATTGCCTACGAGCCTGTATGGGCCATTGGAACCGGCAATGTGGCAACGCCGAAAGAAGTTGAAAAAACCCATCAATATGTACGATCTTTGATAATGGAAATTTTTGGAAAAGAGCTTGCAAACGCCACCCGGATACTATATGGTGGTTCGGTCAAACCAGATAACATCTCAATCCTGATGTCCATGGAAAATATTGACGGTGCGCTGGTTGGCGGGGCAAGTCTTGAAGCTGATACTTTTATTAAAATAATTAACTTTGATTGATAAAATATGACAACTGTAATTCTCTCAATCCATGTAATTGCCAGTGTACTTTTGGTTCTCATAGTTCTTCTGCAAACCGGAAAGGGCGCAGACATGGGGGCATCCTTTGGGGGTGGCTCTGGACAGACGCTGTTTGGAAGTTCCGGTCCGGCAACCATACTGGGGAAGATAACAACTGCGGTTGCTGTTATTTTTATGCTGACATCCTTGACACTGGCCTACACAGCTGGTCATAGATCAGACAAAACAATTATGTCAAACGTATCAGTGCCCGCACAGACTGAAGCACCTGTGCAGACAGACAGCAGCAAGTAAAGTAAGGATTATGCCGAAGTGGTGGAATAGGTAGACACGCACGCTTGAGGGGCGTGTGGGGCGACCCGTGGGAGTTCAAGTCTCCCCTTCGGCACCATATATATAAAAAGCCGCATACATTTTATTGTATGCGGCTTTTTTTGTTTCACCTTTTCTGTTTCACCTTGATTTATACCTTTTTATGATTATAGTTACTGAATTATGACTCAAACATATGAAAATATACCCGACCCCAAGAAAATAGAAAAAGAGCTTGGCGAATTTCTAAACAAGAAATTCGGTGGAAAAGTCAAGGTACTTTCTCCGTCAATGCTTCCCCAGGAAGACAAGACCGCCACGGGTCCCAGTGGCCTGAAAAAAGAGCAGGTTCTTAATTTTAACCTCACCCCATGGGAGCTAATCTCCCACCTGGATCAGTATGTGGTTCGTCAAAAACGGGCCAAATCCGTTCTGGCCACCAAAATTTGTACCCATTTTAACCGCATCCGGCATCTCAATGACCACCCCGACTCCAGTGGCAGCATCACCGGAAATATCAAGGCCAATATTCTCATGCTGGGGCCCACCGGTGTGGGTAAGACCTATCTTGTAAAACTCATTGCAAAAAAAATAGGGGTGCCCTTTGTCAAGGGCGATGCCACCAAATTTTCCGAAACCGGCTATGTGGGCGGAGATGTGGAAGATCTCATCCGGGACCTTGTGAAAGAGGCCGATGATGACATTGAACTTGCCCAGTATGGCATTGTCTACATTGATGAGATAGATAAAATTGCCGCCAGCCCCAATTTACATGGCGCAGACGTTTCCCGGGCCGGGGTGCAGCGGGCACTTTTAAAACCCATGGAAGAGACCGAGGTGAACCTCAAGGTCCCCCACGACCCTGTGTCCATGATGCAGGAACTGGACAGCTTCCAAAAAACCGGCAAGCGGAGCAAAAAAAGCGTCAACACCGCCAACATCCTCTTTATTGTCAGCGGGGCCTTTTCCGGCCTGTCTGAGATTGTGCAAAAACGCATCACCCGCCAATCCATTGGATTTGGTGCCAGCCTTTCCCGGGAAACCCCGGATAATGAACTCCTTGGGGCCCTTAAAACAGAAGATCTGTTAAAATTTGGATTTGAATCTGAGTTCATTGGACGACTGCCCGTGCGCTCGGTGCTGGAACCTCTGACCCAGAAAGATCTTTTTGCCATCTTAAGAATGCCCAACAATCCCGTCATACTGGGTAAACGGCTGGACTTTGCCGCCTATGGCATAGAAGCAGTTTTCACCGAAGCGGCCCTGGAAGCATTTGCCGGCATGGCATTTAAGGAGAACACCGGTGCAAGGGGGCTTGTCAGTGTCATTGAAGAGACCTTGATTTCCTTTGAAGAAGCCCTGCCCTCCACCGGTATCAGCCGGTTCACCATCACACCCGAGGTTATATCCGCACCAGAAGCGTGTCTTGAAAAATTGCTTTCCGGGGACCATGAAGAGGCCTTTGCCTTGGTCCATGATGTGGCCCTGGGCCAGGAAAAAACATTTATACAGCAGTATATCATCAAGAATAAAGACAACCTGAACCGCACACACAGCATTGAACTCTCTTCCCAGAGAAGTGCACTGGTTGCACAATATTTCTGCAAACACATCACCGAACTGGGAACGGCTGTGGAAAAAATAAAGACCCATTACAAATCCGTTAAACAAATGGAGCTTGATTTTTTTAAACAACATGAACTGAACATCGTTTTTGAAGAAGATGCCATTGACTTTATCATGGAACAGTTCATTATGCATGGGGTCACATCGGAAGAGATCATGGCTAAAATCTACGATGATTTTTACGATGGACTCAGCCTCATTTGTCGGAAATCTGAAAAAAACAGGTTTTACATCTCCAGACAGGCATTGCTGGAACATGAAACCTTTCTGGAAAACCTCATCAAGAAAGAGATATCATCATGATTGGAATTTCAAAGCTGTACTGTGCCACTGTGGAACCTTCGGATACCCTGCGCTACTCCCGCCAATCGGGCCAGTTACCCTCCCATCTGCTCCAGTTTTCAGCGGATAAAAAACCGGTGGTGGTGTGGAACATGACCCGACGCTGTAATTTAAGGTGCGTACACTGCTATGCACAATCCGAGGACATCTCCTACGAAAATGAGTTGAACCATGAGCAGAGTCTTAAGATGATTGATGACCTGGCAGACTTTGGTGTGCCGGTGATTCTCTTTTCCGGGGGGGAACCCCTGGTGCATCCACGGCTTGCCGAATATGCTGAATATGCGGTTAAAAAAGGCATGAGAGCTGTTATCTCCACCAATGGAACCCTTATCACTGCTGAAAAGGCAAGGGTTTTAAAGGAGATCGGCCTCTCCTATGTGGGCATCAGCCTGGACGGACTCGAAGAGACCCATGATAAATTCAGGGGACTCAAAGGCGCTTTTAAAAAAGCCATGCAGGGCATCAAAAACTGCCAGGATGCAGGCATCAAGGTGGGCCTTCGATTTACCATCAATAAACGCAATGTCCATGAAATCCCCGGTATTTTTGATCTGCTTGAAAAACTGGAAATTCCCCGGGCCTGTTTTTATCACCTGGTTTATTCCGGTCGGGGTTCGGACATTGCAAAAGAAGATCTCAATCACCAGGAAACCCGGGACACCCTGGATCTGATCATGGAAAGAACCCGGGATCTCCATGATCGAAACAAACCCAAAGAGATTCTCACCGTGGACAACCATGCCGATGGCCCCTATCTTTACATGAAATTGCTGGAAGAAGATCCGGAACGGGCCGCCGAAGTGCTGGAACTCTTGCATATGAATGAAGGCAACAACTCCGGCAGGGGGTTTGGGTGCATCAGTTGGGATGGAGAGGTACATCCAGACCAATTCTGGCGGGAAAAAAGCCTTGGGAACATCAAGGAGCGCTCCTTTTCCGAGATCTGGACAGATACCACCAATGAATTTCTCATGAAAATGAAGGACAAAAAAAACCATGTGGGGGGTCGGTGCAAAGAGTGCCGATGGCTTTCCGTGTGTGCTGGCAATTTCAGGGCCCGGGCCGAATCCATCAAGGGCGATCCCTGGGATGAAGATCCCGCCTGTTATCTCACGGCTGAAGAGATTAAAAAGACCGACAAAAAAACCAATAAGGAGGGGTGATAATGTTGTTTCCTGAGTACCGACCCAGAAGATTAAGGGAAAAAGAGTCCTTTCGAAGAATGATCCGGGAAACCAGCCTTTCTGTGGATGATTTCATCCTGCCCTTGTTTGCCGTTGAAGGAAAGGGCATCAAAAAACCCATTGAGCCCCTGCCCGGCCAGTTTCATCTTTCCTGCGACAACCTGGTAAAGGTGGTCAAAGAGGCGGCGGATCTTAACATTCCTGCGGTGATGCTCTTTGGGCTTCCCGGCAAAAAAGATCCCCTGGGCACCCAGGCCTATGCCAAGGACGGCATTGTGCAAAGGGCCATTAAAACCGTAAAAGATGCCCTACCGGACATGACAGTTCTGACAGATGTATGTCTGTGCCAGTACACCGACCATGGCCATTGCGGCATGGTGGAAAAGGGAAAGGTGGACAATGATGCCACCCTGGACCTTCTGGCCCGAACAGCCCTGTCCCATGTCAAGGCCGGGGCCGACATGGTGGCCCCGTCGGATATGATGGATGGCCGCATTGCAGAAATAAGGGGCACACTGGATGAAGAAGGGTATTCACACATTCCCATCATGTCCTATGCCGTGAAATATGCTTCGGCTTTTTATGGCCCCTTCAGAAGCGCGGCGGATTCCACCCCCCAATTCGGAGACAGAAGAAGCTATCAGATGGACCCGGCCAATGCCCTGGAAGCCGTGCGTGAAGCCACCATGGATGTGGAGGAAGGCGCGGACATCATCATGGTTAAACCGGCCCTGCCCTATCTGGATATCATCGCACGCCTGAAACAGGAAATTGATCTTCCCCTGGCCGCTTACAATGTCAGTGGAGAGTATGCCATGATCAAAGCCGCTGAAATGATGGGCTGGGTGGACGGCATCAAGGTGATCATGGAAACCCTGCTGTCCATTAAACGGGCCGGAGCCGATACCATCTTAACCTACGCGGCCATGGAAGCGGCCAGGGAACTTGGACGATGACACATCAGCACCCCCATGGCGGTGGACATCCCGGTGCCGGACATGGCACAAAGAACGCCATCCGGCTGGTTGCCTGGGAAACCACAAGACGCTGCAACCTGGCCTGTGTGCACTGCCGGGCTGCGGCAGAAGATCATGTGTATGAAAATGAACTGGACACCCAAGCCGCCTTTAAACTTATGGGCCAGATCCGGGAGACCGGCCAGCCCATCGTCATCCTCACCGGGGGGGAACCCCTTTTAAGACCCGATATTTTTGACATTGCCCAACATGGCACAAAGATCGGCTTAAGAATGGTCATGGCACCCAACGGCACCCTGATCACCGCTGAAAATGCCCGAAAGATGAAGGATTCCGGCATTAAGCGCATCAGCATCAGTCTGGACGGTTCCACCGCAGAAGGACACGATACCTTCCGGGGAGTTAAAGGAGCCTTTGCCGGTGCCCTTAACGGCATTGAACATGCAAAATCCGTGGGCCTGGATTTCCAGATCAACACCACCATCACCAAAAGTAACCTGGATGAAATCCCGAAAATTCTTTCCCTGGCAGAATCCCTGGGGGCCGTGGCCCATCATATCTTTCTGCTGGTACCCACGGGCCGGGGAAAATATATTGTGGACCAGGAAATTGATGCCCGGGAGTACGAAAAAACCCTGAACTGGTTCTATGACCAGCGGGATAAAACGTCCTTGCAGTTAAAGGCCACCTGCGCCCCCCACTACTACCGGATTCTGCGCCAGCGAGCCAAAGAAGATGGTGAAAAAGTCACCTTTGAGTCCCATGGCCTGGATGCCGTCACCCGGGGATGTCTTGCCGGAACGGGCTTTTGTTTCATCAGCCACACCGGGGAGGTGCAGACCTGCGGATTTCTGGATGTGCTGTGCGGGGATATCACAAAGAACACCTTTAAAGAGGTGCGGGAAAACTCCGAGGTTTTTAACAAACTCAGAAATTTTGACAACCTGGACGGAAAATGCGGCATCTGTGAATACAGAAAAGTGTGCGGCGGCTGCAGGGCCCGGGCCTTTGAGGCCACGGGGAACTATCTTGCCCAGGAACCGCTTTGTACCTATCAGCCCCCGGGACAAAACAAATAAAAACAGGGCTTGGTCACAGCATGGGCCACCGGGGTCAGGCTTGTGTTATTGTGCTTTTGACAACTAACTGTGTATAAAGACAATTTTCAACAAAAGTGTCAATAACGCAAGCCTGACCCCACCCCAGGGTTACGCATCTTATGACCAAGCCCTAAAAACAATGCCGGAGATGAACACGACATATTCATTTCCGGCATTATTTTTTTATATGAA
>CAKZLA010000128.1 GCA_937124525.1 uncultured Desulfobacterium sp. | reverse complement strand
ATTTTTTATCATATCGACGGCCTGATTCAGGGTATTTGCCTCCCGCATGAGCTTTCTGAAAAGAAACACAAAAGGAATGCCCTCAAGGCTTTCCCCGGGTGGGTTCCCATACCCCATCTCACCAAAGGCCATCTGTTGTTCATTCATTCCCGTGACGCAGCCGATGAAGCCGGCAAAACCATAGGTGGCAGATGAATTTCCCACATCAGGCTCGTGTACAAGGATCACCGGGCACTTTTGAACCCCCATTCTCCGGTTCCAGTCTAACACCCTCATTTGATACATCTGACCATCTTGGGTTGCCTGGTCAAAGGCCACAATATTGCTACAGGTGGTGGGTTTGAAGTTTTTGAAAAACCGTTTTTTATATTTGTATTCAGACACGGAAGGGAAGGTGTGAAACCAGTGGATTAACCTTAGGGGCAGATCCGCGCCATGGGCAAGGCCCCGCATTTCCTCCTTTTCTTCCCTGGGGATATAGGGTGCCATGAGATCGTACACTTCGTCCATCATTTCAAATGATGAATAGTGGCTGGCAAGGCCCATCACCCGTTTGATGCATTGCTGTATCTGTGGCTTCAACATCTGTCCATGCTGAAATCCCATTTCGTAGGGCGTTCCTTTCAGGTGAAGAATCTTAATGTTGTTGACATCAGGATCATTGCTCTCAATTAAAGATGCCTTTGCAAGAATAGCTTCCTCCATCTGGACGTTTTCAATGATCATGGAACGCTGATATAAAAGCAGATTGTTTTCCGGAAGTCTGGCACAGCTTGCTGTGAGCATAAGAAGTAAGGTACATGGAATCAGGGTTGTAAGTTTTTTTGTCATGATTTATGTCTCCTCTTATTCTGGAGTTCATTTTTTATCCACCTGTTATGGTTGGATGAATCATGGAAAAACAGGGAATAAGGTGTGTGAGCAATCCCTTTTTTGACTGCTACCTGAACGTTGAATTCATGGGCTTGGGTTTTAAAAAATATTATATCATATAAATTGTTTGTGATGAATCCAATTCTGATTTTAAGCCATTGAGTCGATGCGGGTTTAAAATTTAGAACCAATGAACTCTCTATAACCTGCAATTCGCTCATTTTTTCATAACATGTTGAATTTATTAATACCAAAAAGTTGGACATCAAAAAAACATGCTGATATTTTGTTTTGATTACAACATGTTATAAGAATGAGCGAAAAGAGGGTTATAAAATTTTAATTTTTATATGTGATATATCAATTTAGTATTTACACGGTATGGTGAACATAGTACTTATGCCCCATCATCAGGCCCTTTGGGTTAACGTAAAAATCTCTGATTTAAATGGAGTATTGTGCAATGCCACACAATCAATATCCGTCAAATTCCGTCGGGGAAACTCTGGACGACTCCCGGTTCCGGCTCATCCACAATGCCACCCTGGCCATCCTTGAAAAACGGGGTATCCGAGTGGAGTGCCCTGAACTGGTGAAGCTTGCCACCCGGCGTGGCATTAAAAGTGACGGTAATATCCTTTTTTTCAATGAAGATCAGGTGGAAAACGCCATTTGTCTTGCACCGAGTCAATTCACTCTTTTAGCCCGGAATCCCAGATATCATACCCCCTTTGATCTTGACTCTGTTTTTTTCGGCACGGGAAGATCTGCCCCCTTTGTGATGTCCACCAAAGGCGTCCGCCGTCAGGCCACCTGTCAGGACTATGTGGAGACCATGAAACTGGGGCAAATGTTGGACCCCATCCGATTGATGGGGGCCCTGGTTTATCCCGGAGATATTCCCGTGCACCGGCTTTATGAATTTATGATGGCGGCCCAGATTCTCTATTCTGATAAGCCCTATATTGTGTCGTGCATTGATGATCTTAAGCTTTTATGTCGGGCCTTTGATGTGACGCCAGAGGTGCTCAGAAAGCCCACCAATGATGTGTTTGCCCAGGCCACCATCAATACACTGTCCCCCCTGGCCCTGGCCGGAGACCAGGGGAAACTGCTCATGGGCATGGCCCGGCACAACATTGCCATCTGCATCTCTCCATGCCCATCGTCGGGCATGACCGGCCCCTGTTCACTCATGGGCAATGTGGTGCTTAACAATTGTGAGATATTGAGCGCCTTGGTACTGGTCCAGCTGCTCCAGCCGGGATTACCGATTTTTTATGGAGCTTTTCCCTGTGGTACGGACATGCGGTCCATGTGTGTGACATTGGGGGGCCCCGAGAGCCGTATCATGGCAGATCTGGCTGCCGGTGTTGCTAAACGTTATGGACTTTTAACCCGGGGAAATGTGGGTATGAACGATTCCCAGGAGTGTGATTTCCATGCCGGTGCAGAATCCATGTTCAATTTTGTGTGTGACACCCGTAATCGCATCAATTTTCTGCCCGGCTGCGGTATTTTGGCAGGGTTTGCATCGGCCTCCCGGGAAAAATTAATTATGGACGCGGAGCTGGCCGAATATGTTCAGGCATATACCGCTTTTAAGGAACGTAAAGCAGAGGCATTGGATGATGTTGTGGAATTGCTCATAACTTTAGGTCCCCATGACAGCTTCATGACCCAGCCCCACACCATGGCAGGATTTAGAACGGAATTGTTTCATCCCCGGCTGTTTCCCCGGACCAGTTATGATAAATGGGCCACCCGGGAGAAATCATTGGTTCAACGGACCTCAGACCGGGCCAATGAAATGCTGGCCGCCTATGAAATGCCCTCCATTGACTCGGATTTGAAAGAAGAGCTGGAACAGATTGTGCTCAATTCTTAGAAAATCAAAGGCCGTCTAAATAACGGCCTAAAAAAATATTGACAAATTAGATTAAAGATTTCATACTTACTGAAGATTTATGTTCGCTGGGGGAGCTGTAAAAAGCTGAGAAGGTTAAAACCTGACCCTTGGAACCTGACACGGTTAATACCGGCGTAGGGAAGCTATGGAAGATCTCAAGCATCACTTCTCGTTTTATCCCAAGAGAAATCCACTCCATTCACATCGCCATTTATTGTCCTGATAAGGGCAGATCCGTCAAGGTTCTTTTTGTTAACCAACAAGGAGAATTGTATGGAAATTCAATTAAACGGGGCGATGGTCACCATATCCGCCCCCCATCTCATGGCACTGGTTAAAGCCCAAGGGCTTGATCCCGGTTCCGTAATTATCGAATACAATCATAATGTAATTAAACAGGATGCCTGGGATAAAACCCCTGTCCGTCCAGGGGATACCCTTGAATTGTTAAGCTTTGTGGGAGGTGGATGAATGGAAAGGAGTGGGAAAAATAATAACGAAACAATGAAAAGGGATGACTCGTTTTGCCTGGGTGGACAAACCTTTAACAGCCGACTGCTCACAGGAACCGGCAAATTTGCATCCCGGGATATCATTGCACCCATGCTTAACGGCTGTGGGTCTGAGATTATCACCGTGGCTCTTCGCCGGGTGGATGCCGATGCCGGTGCAAAAAATATACTGTCCTATATTCCCAAGGGTGTAACCCTGTTGCCCAACACATCCGGAGCCAGAACCGCCGATGAGGCTGTTCGCATCGCCCGCATAGCAAGGGCCGCAGGCTGTGGAGATTTCATCAAGATAGAGGTGATCACCGAGATGAAATACCTCATGCCCGACAATTATGAAACCCTTAACGCCACGAGGATTCTGGCCGCAGAAGGGTTTAAGGTATTGCCCTATATCATGCCTGATCTGACCCTGGCCCATCGCCTCCAGGATGCCGGGGCCGCAGCTGTGATGCCATTGGGCTCCCCCATTGGTTCCAACCGGGGCATAAAAATGGAAGAGATGATTCGCATCATCATTGAATCCATGGATATTCCCGTGATCGTGGATGCCGGCATCGGCAGACCTTCCCAGGCGGCCCAGGCCATGGAAATGGGGGCGGACGCGGTTCTTGTGAACACGGCCATTGCCACAAGTCTTGATCCGGTGATGGCAGCCCGGGCCTTTGCCATGGGTGTGGCTGCGGGCCGCATGGCCTTTTGTTCGGATATGGCAGGAGAAACAAACCAGGCCCAGGCCTCTTCTCCCCTGACGGGCTTTTTAAGGGAGACGGCATGATGTTTCTGGATCAGGTTGATGAGCTTATTGCCTTTGATGTCCATGGATACCTGGCAGAGGTAACGCCGGATCAGGTCAAGAGATCTCTTAATAAACCCCTGCTCAATAGGTTTGATTTTTTAAACCTGATATCCCCGGCAGCAGAGCTGTTTTTAGAAGAAATGGCCACCCGGGCCAGGAGAGAAACCATCCAGTATTTTGGGCGCACGGTGGGGCTCTATGCCCCCATCTACATCTCCGATTATTGTGCCAATGGCTGTGTGTATTGCGGGTTTAATTCAAGCAACCATTTTAAGCGGACCAAACTGTCTTTGGAGGAGATTGAACAGGAGTGCCGGATACTTGCAGCCACGGGGATTCGCCACACCATGATTCTCACCGGCGAGGCCCCTTTAAAAACGCCGCTGGATTACCTTGAATCAGCGGTTAAGATAATAAAACAATATTTCGCCTCCATTTCATTGGAGATTTTCCCCATGGATCAGCCAGATTATGAGGTGCTGAACCGTGCCGGTGCCGATGCCTTGACCGTGTACCAGGAAACCTACAATAAAAAAGTGTACAAGGAAGTTCATCCTTCGGGTAAAAAAGCCGACTATGCCTATCGCCTGGAAACACCGGAACGTGGTGCCAGGGCCGGGTTTAGATCGGTGAATGTCGGCACCTTGTTCGGCCTGGGGGATCTTTGCCAGGAGGTCTTTATAACGGCCTGCCATGCCAGGTTTCTGGAGAAAAAATATCCCCATGTAGAATTTGGGCTGTCCATGCCCCGCATGAGAACGGCCACCGGTGCCATCTCCCCCCGGAATATACTATCTGATTTTCAATTTGTGCAGTTCATGACAGCCCTTCGCATCTATCTGCCCCGCATCGGCATGAGTATTTCCACAAGGGAGGCCGCCGATTTTAGGGATAAATTGCTACATCTGGGGGTGACCCGGCTTTCTGCCGGTTCTAAAACCGATGTGGGGGGCTATGCCATGGCCGCCAAGGAGGAAAGTGCCCAGTTTGACATTGCCGATGAGCGCAATGTGGACCAGGTGGTGGCAATGATCCAAAACAGTGGGTACCAGCCTGTGTTTAAGGACTGGGATCGCATATGATTTCACAGCAAAATGGGGAGCTCAAGGTCGGCATTGCCGGGGCCGGGGGCATTGGGTCCAGTGTGGCCCACCTGCTGGTTCGTTCCGGGGTGCAGCATTTAACCATAGTTGATTTTGACCAGGTGGAGTCTTCCAACCTGAATCGGCAGTTTTATTTCCATGATCAGATCGGCTTGGATAAAACAGCAATGCTTGGCCAGAACCTTAAGCGAATTAACCCTCAAGTGACCATTGATGCGGTGTGTGACCGGCTGGATTCTCAAAATATCAAAGCTCGGTTCCGCCACTGCAACATCATTGTGGAGGGGGTGGATGATAAAGAGACCAAAAAGCAGGTGGTGGAAGCCTTTTCCGGGACATCCATTCCGGTGATCTGTGCCTCGGGTATTGCCGGGGATGACTTGAGCAGCATTGGGATAAAATCCATGGATAATATCACCATTGTGGGGGATTTGATCACCGATGAGGCGAACAATCCCCTGTTCCCTCCCAAGGTTCACATGGTGGCAGCCCTCATGGCCGCTGAAATCTTGAAACGGATGGGTTGAATGCTGGATGGAGAGAAACACAAAGGAACCAATTACGGGAATTAAAGGATATGGAAATGAGAAGCAGTGAAAATGTTAAGCCACCAAAAAAAAGGGCATTGCCCCATGGCATTTATGGAATCCTGGCAGAGAAATTTTCCCGGGGAAGGGATAATGTCACCGTAGCCCGATTAATGGTGCAGGGGGGCATTGATGTCATCCAGTACCGGGAAAAGCGCCATGAAAAAAGCATGCAGGAAATGTATGAGGAATGTCTGGCCATCTGCAAGATTACCCGGGAGGCGGGGATTCCTTTCATCGTTAATGATTTTGCCGACCTGGCGTTGATGGTCAAAGCCGACGGTGTCCATGTGGGTCAGGATGATCTGCCGGTGACAGCCTTGCGTGCGCTGATGGGGGATCAGATGATCATCGGGTGTTCCACCCATTCCCCGGATCAAGCGGCAAAGGCCGTGAAGGATGGGGCTGATTATCTCGGGGTGGGGCCGGTTTTCAGCACACAGACCAAGGAAGATGTGTGTGATACTGTGGGCTTTTCATATCTTAAGCATATTGCCACCCACCACACCATTCCCTTTGTGGCCATTGGCGGCATTAAAAGGGATAATCTTGCCGATGTCATAAACCAGGGGGCCCGGTGTGTCTGTCTTGTGACGGAAATTGTGGGTGCAGAGGATATCCCGGAAACCATTCGAGAAATAAAAACAATATACAAAAACTCAATTTATAAGGAATCAAAGAATTTATGAAAACATATACCACACAGATGGATGCGGCCAGAAAAGGAATTATTACCCCCCAAATGAAAGATGTGCTTGCCATGGAAAGCATTTCAGAAAAAGAACTTCTGGAAGGGATGGCTGTAGGTGAGATTACCATTCCCGCCAATATTCATCATAAAAATCTTAAAGGCATTGCCATCGGCAGGGGGTTAACAACAAAGGTAAACGTCAATCTTGGGGTGTCCAAAGACTGTTGCAACTTTGATTTGGAGCTTGAAAAAGCAGGTATGGCCGTAGATATGAAGGTCCATTCGGTGATGGATCTTTCTGTATCCGGTGATACCCGGGCCTTTCGAGAAAAACTGGTGGAAAAAATGCCTGTGATGATCGGCACGGTGCCCATCTATGATACTCTCACCCGCACGGGCAAAAAAGGCTGGGACATCACCCTTGATGAGTGGTTTGAAACCGTTGACATTCATGCGGCAGATGGTATAGATTTTGTTACTATTCACGCGGGTTTAACCCAAAAAGTCGTGAAAAGTATCCACACTAATCCCCGGTTGACTGGGGTCGTGAGCCGGGGTGGGGCAATTCTCATGGAATGGATGATTAAAAATAAGAAAGAAAATCCTTTTTATGAGCATTTTGACAGGCTTCTGGACATTTGTGAAGCCAATGACATCTGCATCAGCCTGGGTGATGGTCTGCGCCCTGGCTGTTTGAAAGATGCAACAGATGGGCCTCAGATTGAAGAGCTTATTACACTGGGAGAACTGACTAAAAGAGCTTGGGAAAGAAATGTTCAGGTAATGATAGAAGGGCCGGGCCATGTGCCGTTGAATGAAATTGAAATGAACATGAAACTTCAGAAAAAGCTCTGCCACAATGCTCCTTTTTATGTACTGGGACCCCTTGTCACAGACATAGCACCGGGTTATGACCATATAACTTCTGCTATAGGGGGGGCTTTGGCGGCGATGCACGGGGCGGATTTCCTCTGCTATGTCACCCCGGCGGAACACTTACGTCTGCCCGAGCTTTCCGACGTAAGAGAGGGGATCATGGCTTCCCGCATTGCAGCCCATGCCGCAGATATTGCAAATGGCATACCGAATGCCATGGAACCCGACATTAAAATGGGGAAAGCCCGGTTTGAACTGGATTGGGAAGGGCAGTTTGAAGTTGCCATGGACCCGGAAAAGGCCCGGGCTTATCGGGCCTCTTCCCAGCCAGAAGAGGAATCTGTGTGTACCATGTGCGGAGACTTTTGTGCGGTTAAACGAAGCCGTGGGATGCTTGTTTCATAGACACAGTCCTTGAAATAGATGTTGGCACGTTTTGAATGGAGTATGGCTTTTAAGTCGGATGGTGATAATTCCTTTTTTTTTCCCCCTTAGCGGGGTAATACGCGTTGATCCGGTTTTTAGCCGCTCAACTTGGGCTCCTCGGTCATATATTGCCAGAATAAAAAATTTAATTATCGGCA
>CAKZLA010000127.1 GCA_937124525.1 uncultured Desulfobacterium sp. | reverse complement strand
TTGCGGTGTGCCCCCCGTACCCCACCACGGGAATATCATGGGGTCTGCCCACCACCAGTTGCCATTCCGACCACATGGGGTTATACCCCCCATCAATGTCTTCGGTGTCCACAATGCGGCCATACACCGGAACCATGCATTTTTCACCGGATCTTGCAATGAGCCATGGTGAGGATCTACTTGGCCAGTGATCGGGTTTCTCCCGCTGGTATCCGCCCATGATGCTCTGCTTGAACAGTCCATAATCATAGTTTATGCCATATCCGAACCCTGGCATGTCCAGGCTTGCCAGGGAGTCCAGAAAACAGGCCGCCAGTCGACCAAGGCCCCCGTTTCCAAGGGAGGGGTCGGGCTCACAGGCCATGAGGGTATCCAGATCCAGCCCCATGTGCCTTAAAATTCCACGAACATCTTCCTGGATACCCATGTTTAAGAGATTGTTGGCAAGGAGGGGCCCGGTGAGATATTCCATGGAGATATAGTGCATCCGCTTGACATCCCTTCTATCATAGCGCTGTTCCGTGTCAATGCGGATATCCATGAGCAGTTTGCGCACCGCCGAAGAGACCCCATTGAACAAATCAGTGGATGTCGCATCAGCCATGGGTTTGCCCAGCACATACCGCACATAATCACAAATTGTATTTCCAAATCCGGAAAGATCCGGTTTTATCATGGCATCCATATTCAATCTCCTTCAGTACTCATGGGTCACAAATCTCCAGTATTTTTTTTCGGCTTCCTTCCTTGACACTTTTTCAAAACATTCTCTTATTTTCTGGGAATCTCCCCAAGAAAGTGTCACCTAATTTGTAAAGGGATATGAAGGATGCCCTTTTTTCACTGAATTTCCGGCTTGGCCGCTTCCAGTAATTCATTGTGAAAACGGGATACGAATTGTTCCACTCCATGACGCCAGCCAGTCATGCGATGGATGTTCTCCTGCTTTAAGCGTTTGTTCTCAAGGATGGAGTTAAAGGGTCTGGATGTGGGCGTGGGGTACTCCGCCGTGGTGCAGGGAATCAGGTTATGGGGTACCTCCATCTTTTTCAGAAAAAAAACAGCCAGTTCATACCAGGAACAATACCCTTCGGCCGTGGCATGGTAGACGCCCCTGCCCTCTTCCTTTACCAACCGCTCTATTTGAAGTGCCAGTCGCAGGGACCAGGTGGGAGAGCCATACTGGTCATTTACGACTTTAAATTCCTTTTCAGGATTGGCAAGGGTCAAGCGCAGCATGGTTTTAAGAAAATTATTGCCATGGGCACCATAGAGCCAGGCAGTACGAAGAATGATATGGTGCTCCCATGCCTTTGCAATGCGCTGCTCCCCCTGAAGTTTGCTCTGACCATACACTGATACAGGGTGGGGTTCATCCGTTTCCGACCATGCCAGTGGCAGTTCACGCTCCCCATCAAACACATAATCCGTTGATACATGGACAAGGGTTGCCCGGTGCCGGGCACAGGCCTTTGCCAGATATTCCGGCCCCAGGGTATTTATCTTGAAAGCGGTCTCTTTTTCTGTTTCACATCTGTCCACCTGGGTAAAGGCCGCACAGTTAATGAGCACATGGGGCATTATCTGGGCCATGGTGATTTCCACTGCATGGGAATCGGTTATATCCAGTTGGGTGCGACTGAATGGAAAAATCTCGTTATCCCCCCCAAATACACGGATACAATCCCATCCCAACTGACCGTTACTGCCACATATCATGATTTTCATTTGACCCCCTCCCCGGGGAGACCTGTAAACATTTCGGTTATTATCTCCCTCCCAAGAGGGGTAAGGTTCGCCTCGCCAATGTTCAGCAGGCTTCGCAATGTGGTACAGAGCTTTTACAGAGCCACGATGGAGCTTTGGAGTGGCGTTGACCGATTACATTGATAAATGACATAGGGCGTATTTTCACCCAGAACCCAGAACCCAGAACCCAGAACCCAGAACCCAACTTAATATTTTTTCCACGGCCAGACAAGCTTTTTCCAGGGTTAATTTGAACGAGCGTATTCCCATTTTCCCAGCCTTCACTTTAAGTATTTGATTTGTAAGGATATATTTTTTGGATCATTTTAGAGTTAACTCAATAAAACCAGACACTTACATGATAATCTTGGGAAGATGGCAATGGGGCCATTTGAGCTTTGGCTAATTTGAATTGAAAGACCCCACAATACTGGACAGACCTTGGAATCTGCATACCTTGACATTTAAAATTTTCATACATAATCTATTGTCTGTTTTGCAAAAATGGAAGCATATAATTTTGACCATGTTGGATTTCATAGGATGGCGTTATCAGTGTAAATACAGCGATTTCGAACATATGGGACCAACAGGAGCATTAATCTTTTACAGGAGTAAATCAACAATGAAAGCAGCATTTCCCACAAACAATGAAAATGGGCTTCAAAGTGAAGTGTACAACCACTTTGGATCTGCAGCCTTTTTCATTCTGGTGAATACTGAAACCCAGACCTATGAAATTCTTGAAAACGAAGACAGGGAGCATCTCCATGGCCATTGCCAGCCCTTGCAAGCCCTGGGAAACATCAAAACCGACGCCATCGTGGTGGGGGGCATTGGAAAAGGTGCCCTGGGTAAACTTCTGGCCGGGGGTGTCAAAACCTATCGGGCCGTGGAGGGAACAGTTCAAGAAAACCTGGATCTGCTCAATGGGGGAAAGCTGTCTGAATTTCTTCCCGGTCAAACTTGCAAAGGCCACGCCATTGGTGGCGGGTGTGCACATTAAAGGGGAGGCAAACCACCATGGAAATAAGTGCCAAGCCCAATGAAAGCGTTCGCGACATGCTTGTGGACTCCGGTTATTCAGACACGGCCATTGACTATTACCTGAACCAGCCGGACATGGGAAGCCTTGCCGATGCCGACCATGTGAGTGAGCTCACCGGTCAGTGCGGGGATACCATGAAAATTTTCCTAAAAATGAACAATGAGATCATTGAAAACGCAAAAATCCAGGTTTTAGGGTGCCCTGGTGCCATTTCTGCTGCCATGGTGTGCATGGAGATGATCAAGGGCCAGAGCATCGAATATGCCCGCACTATCACCGACCGGGATATCTTCAGAAAATTGATTCAGATACCCGATCAAAAACAACACTGCATCCGACTGGCGGTGAAGACCATGAACAAGGCCTTTGATGAAATAACAGAGGCTCAGCCCTCCGTAGTATAAGGTGTTGCTAAAACGTATGCACCCACCCCCTGCATCATCCACAAAGATGCAGGGGGATAAAGCTGCTTGCGGCTACCCACTTAAGGCGGGCCAGCCTTTAAATCCTTGAAGCTATCCCGGCTTAAGCGGGTAATCCTTCTTGAAACGAGTATTAAGACCCGATCATTCCAAGTCCTTCTTCAATTTCAAGGTAACTCTTGATTTCGTAATTGTATCCCGGCACACCAATGTAAACAGCCATGCTTTCTCCCACAGCAATCAACCCCTGGGCAAGCCTTGCATTGTCAAGTTCATAAAAAGTAATGGAATGAATGCCCTTTTTGACATCGGCGAAAATATAGGGCCCTTTTTTGGTGAGATAATCTGGCAGTACTGGTGCGGTTAAAAATCTTCTGGCCACTTCCTTGGCACTCTCCGGCGGATAGGTCACGTTTGAAATGATAATCATTGGTTTTATTCCTTAATATTGATGATGGGTATTAGATTCTTATCTCTTATTTTCTGTGTTATTTACTCATCCTTCTTATTTACCATAAAAAGGTCAAGCCTGACATGGATAAATAGAGAGTTCCCTATTTTTTGTTTGATATGTACGCCATTTAGGCGTACATACTAATCATGAATCCATACACAGTTTTAAACACAGAAAGTCTGGATGATCCATGACCACCTTTGAATATACCGCCCTGAACCGCAAGGGGAAAAAAGAGCAAGGACTGATCACCGCGGACAGCAAAACCGCTGCCGGATCACTTCTGAGAAAAAAAGCAGTTTATCTTGTTTCCATCAATGAAATCAATGCCGAAACCACCCCCAGCGGGGCTGGCGGTAAATTGTCCGATGCAGGTGGGATCTTATTTTCCAGGATTCCCAAATCCCAAATATCCATGATGACCCGTCAATTGGCCACCCTGGTGTCCGCTGGATTTAACCTGATCTCTGCCCTGGACACCTTGATATTGCAGACCCGGTCCAAGTCATTGATCAGGGTGATATCCAAGATGAAAAACGCCATTGAAGAAGGCAATAGTTTTTCCCTGGCCCTGGCCCTTTATCCTTCCATTTTCACCCCCATTTACATCAACATGGTTAAGGCCGGGGAATCTTCGGGCACCCTTGATATTGTGCTGGAGCGTCTGGCCGATCTCATGGAGGCCCAGGAAGAGACCCGGTCAAAAATACAGGCATCCCTTGCCTATCCCGTGCTCATGGCCCTGGTGGGAGTTTTGGTACTTTTGTTTCTGCTCACCTATATTGTGCCGGGGCTGGTGGGTATTTTTTCCGACATGAATCAGACCCTGCCGGGTCCCACGCAGTTTCTCATCACCGTCAGTGGTTTTTTAAAATCCTTCTGGTGGGTACTGGTGTTGATTGTTTTCATTATTATCGCGGGATTTTATCTGCTTAAAAAAACCGAAAAAGGAGCATTTTTTGTAGACCAGACTATTTTTATGCTTCCAAAAATTGGTTCCCTTTTAAAAAAGTCCGCAGCCGCGCGGTTTTCGAGGATATTGGGTTCACTTCTGGAACACGGGGTGCCTGTTTTAACGGCCCTTGACATCGCAAAAAGCATCATAGGAAACAGGGTTCTTTCCGGTATCATTACCCAGGCAGAAATAGAGGTGCAACAGGGAGGCGAGCTGGGTCGTGCCCTGGAACATCACCGGGCATTCCCCCCCCTGGCCACCCAGATGATCAAAGTGGGGGAAAAAAGCTGTACCCTGGAAAAAATGCTGGAACGTACCGCCACCTTTTATGAAAAAGAGGTGGATACCTCCCTTACGGCCATGACTGCCATGCTGGAGCCTTTGATCATCCTTGTCATGGGAGTGGTTGTGGGATTTATTGTGCTGTCGGTGTGCCTGCCAATCTTTGAGATGAACCAGCTGGTCCGGTGAAAAGATAAAAAAGATAATCACCAAGATTCATGCCCAAATTCACAGGTTTATTGGTTTGGTGGCACCCACATATTTTTTGAATCGTTCCACCTGGCTCCGGTAATAGTCTTGGTGATCTCGGGCTATCTCCAGGGCTTCTACGGCAGCATCTAGGGCCTCCTGGAAGTGGGCATTAACAAACAGGGCCTCGGCAAAGGTATCCACCACATGGGCAACCCGGTCCACCGTCAGAGCCTTTTGTGACAGAATCAGGGCAGCCTGGGGATCACGATAAAAGGGATCTTTGCAGGTGGCATAAAGCCAGGCCAGGTTATTCAACGCATGGGGGTTGTCCGGATCAGTGTGAATGGCCGTCTGGTAAAAAACAATGGCTTTGTCAAAGGCCCCGGCATCGAAATAATAATCCCCAGCCAGGAGCTGAATTTCCAAATCACCACTCCTTTGCTCCAGCTCCCGGAGAATGATTTTTTCCGTCACATACCGGTTCATACCGGCCTTACCTGAACCAAAATTCAGATGATATCCCAGGGCACACACCCCCACCAGAAAAGCAATATACCCCCACATCATGCCACGCACTTTTTTATGATGACCTGCAATGAAGGAAGGGTCGGCCTCACACCGTGCCAGAAAATGCACCCGTTCCTTAATGCTGAAATGATGCCAGTTGGGTTTGTCCCAGGCCTGGCGACTATGGGCAGCTATTTTATGAAAAGTGGTGATCATGGATCGAGCATGGGGTAAATATTGATACACATGCAGATCTGCCTGGCGTTCAAAATTTCTCATGTAAAACCCAAAACCGTATCGAAAATAGAGCAAAAACAAAACAATGAGCACACAGCTGAGCACCAGGGTCATCATGGCTTCCCGGGACATTCCCACCCCCCCCATCACGTCCAGCATCGGCCCGGACACTATAAGCATCACCAGGGGGTCCAGAAAGGCATAAACACAGGCAATGTACCCCACAAAGAACAACAGATAAAAGTGGATATGATGCTTTTCAACATGGCCGATTTCATGGACAATCACCGCATCCATTTCATCGGTTCCAAGCAGGGAGATCAAAGACGGAGTCACCAGGATATATCGAAACCGCCCCCAGATCCCCATAACCCCAGCGGTAATCATGGAGCCACCAAAAAGCTCCCACTTAAGGATATCCCGGTACTTCACCCCTGCCCGTTGACACAGCCATTCAATGCGTTGACGTGCCGGACCCGGTTCCAGGGATCGGCAGCCCCACACTCTCTGGATTAAAAAAGGCCCCAACCCGGCAATGGCCAGCATAAAAATGACCACATAGACAATCTCTCCCAGGGGGGTGGCAAGAAAGGCCCCGGGCTGTTCAAAGGGCAGTAGTTCCAGAAAATCCGCCATGAGGGAAATCAAAAACCAGGGTAGCAGGGCTGGCAGGGAAAAGGAGATGTTGGAACGAACAAAATCTTTTTTAGACACAGTCCCGGGAAAATATTTTTTCTGCACGGGCCAGGCACAGGACCAGACAATGACCAGATAAGACAGAAACACCCCCAGAAAGACCAGGGCTTCCAAGGTGGGAAATAATTGAAAAATCCTGAAATCATCCAAAAACAAATTCAAGTGCAGCAGATAAAGATCCACGGCAAAAAGGCAAAGTGCCCCCATGGAAAACCGGGCAATGAGTTTGTCCATGGATATATCCGGCCCCTGCCCGGAGAGATGGTCTTCCTGTTTTTTAAGACGAAGAAAAAAAAACCGGCAAAGGCTCCAGAAAACAGCCACCAGCAGCAGGGCTATGGGCACCCCATGGTCAGGCATGATGGCATCGGAACCTGGATAATCGCAGGTGGAGTAGAGCACCAGGGCCACCAGAAAATAGATAAAATTGGAAAACATCTTAGACATCCTTCATATTACGCCAAAAGTATATTACCTTTTTGGGAAATAATTCCTGAGAAATTAGCTTGGTAAACCAATAGTATAAGGTGGCAAATGAAGGATGGCAAGATTTAGACTGTCCCGGTGTTGGCAAAATGTTCCAGAATAATCCATGATTTAACATCAAATTTTAATTCTGGAGTCTTCAAAAGGTTTTTTGCCTCCTCCCGGGAGAGGAACAACACACTGATCTCCTCGGAGGCTTCGTTGCCCTCCAGGCTTTGTTCTCCCCCACAATTTGCAAATACAAGGCAAATGGATTCATCGGTCATGCCCGACGAGGAGTAGATGGGGGGGCTTGTCCTTAAGATATGTTCCAGATCAAGGCCGGTCTCCTCCTTAAGCTCCCTTGCCGCCGCCTTTTCCACGGTTTCACCTGGGTCCACCAGTCCTGCGGGAAATCCATACTGAAATCCCCCCAGGGGAACCCGGAATTCCCTGATCATCACAAGCTTTTGCTGTTTCTGGTGAAAGGGTACAATCACCACGGCATCTGGGACAGGAGAATTTTTATCGGCCACTTCCGGTATCTTTTTTCTGGATGCAAACACCCATGATTTTTCATGATCCCTTTGATCCAGGTAGGACATGGAAAAGAGGTTTAAATGGTGCTGATCTGTTATTTTTTTTATTTCTTTGATCTTCATAATTTTTCCTGGAATGCAAAATTAATACGGGCAATTTGTGGGAAACCGTTGAAACCAATTCATTCCATGCTTACTGATATGTTCTTTTAATTTTTCGTTGTCAATATGTTTGTGGAGCAACAAATCCACACGTTGAGGCATGGTCAGAGCTTCAATGGCGGCGGCCATTCTGGTCTGATCGGTCAAGGTCAGTCTGTCACCAAACAGGACCAGATCCACATCCGAGGCAGGAGTATGGGTCTGCATGGCCCTGGAGCCGAAGAGCACTACTCGCTCCACCCGCTCATTGGCAGAGAGGATCTCAATGATCGCCCGGTGGTATTTGTCTTTCAAACCGTCTTTCACTTCAAATTCGCATCAGATTTCAACCGTTCATAAAGATGGGTCAGGATGTGGCTGTACCTCGTTTCTATATGATCCAGTACAGTCAAAGCAGTTGTCTCATTATAGGTATGGCTCAGCAGGTTACGCGCATCCAGCGCATCCAGCCAAACTTCCGTTTCCTCTTCGGAAATAAAATCCACCTCAAAGGCGCGTCTAATGACGGAACGAGGGGTTTTTTCATCATATCCCTCATAAAACAGGCGATCCTTCATCGTTTTCCATGCCAATTCAAAGGTATACTCAAAACGCTGGACAATACCCTCCTGCTCCAATTTCGAATACTCCGAAACAAATTTTACAGTCAGTGCTTCCTGAAGGAGGAGCAAGGCTTTTTCAAAATTTTCAAATCGCTGTTTCCAACGAATTTCAGCGCTATTACTCATATTACTTCCAATTATTTTTGATTTTTAATGCCTTATTCCGCTGCCCAAAACCAAGTGTTTAAAACACCGGATCATCCAGTTGATAGAAGAAGCTTACAAGATATTATGCTACAAGGCAAATTTATTGTGTTTCATTTTTCTGACCACCCCAAGTTGGTGAAGTTAGACCCAAACCCGAACTTGAGTATCGGTTTTAATAAAATCAAAAACTTTATGCAATCGCCAGACAAAGACCATGATCATGGTAACTTTAACATACTCCATGGTAATTCATAGTAATTCGCATTTATATTCGTATCAATCCATGAGGGGCTGACAAATACCCAAAAGCAACCCATAATAACAATTATGGTTGACTGCTGGGGCAAATAACAGTAAAAAACTGCCTGAATATTACAAAGTATTTTTTAACCCCATTAGGAACTGCACACCCACTATTTAATCCATTTCACAAAAAAAGCAGTGTATTAACAGGTAACCCCTGTTCATATTGGTAGGATCTTTAAATTACCAGCCCTTATGTCTGGAAATTCATACCACCGGTCATCCTCAATTAACCATAATTAACCATTAAAATCGATGCTCCATTGCATTCATAAATCCAGGAGAAATCCATGAAAAAAGTATTACCCCTTTGTTTTGCAATCATTTTATGCAGTTTAATTTCAACGGCTTTTGCCCAAGAAGAATCTTCCTTTTACAATCTGGGCGAGGTGGTGGTCACCGACCAGGTCAATTCCGCAGAATCCGTGGCCACGGTTCACACCATCACAGCCCTTGATATTGAACAAAAGGGCGTCAGATCCCTGAATGAAGCCCTGAAGCTCATCCCCGGGGTTTACATCCGCCATGCCGCGGCCAACGTTCCCAGAATTGATATACGGGGACTCAGGACCCGTCATGTTCTGCTATTGCTCAACGGTATTCCCATTAAAGATACCTATGACGGGCAATTTGATCCCACCACCATACCCATGGACAACATCGCCCGCATCAAGGTGACCACCGGGGGAGGCTCCGTGCTTTACGGGGCAAATGGCAGCGCAGGAATTATCAATATCATCACCAAAACCGGTGATGAAAATGCCCATATCACCCTCCTCAATGAATTTGGTGAAGATGGATATTATTCCACAAACGCCACCCTCACCGGGGGCACTGATAAGGCAGACGCTGTGGTCAGCCTGGGGAACACCAGCCTGGATGCTGTGGCCGTGTCCAATGATTTCAAAAATACATCCATGCAGGAGGATGACACCCGGGAAAACAGTGATTTTGAACGCCAGACGGCCTTTGTGGGGCTCAACTATGCTACCACAGATGTCCTGAATCTGGGTGTTACCTTTAATTACCAGGATGGCGAAAACGGTGTGCCACCCTCCACCATAGACAATAAAAAAGATCTCTTTGCCTCCAGCATAAAATATGACCGTATTGAAGAGATTAAAACCCAATCCCTTCAAGCGGCATTTGATTATACTTTTAAGGCCCCCCTGCAACTGCGGGGATGGGTATTTGCCAGCCAGGGAGATACCACCACCAAACGCTATGATGACGATACCTACACCAGCATCTCCAAGAAAGGCAGCTATATCGAGGATGCCACCAGCAAGGTCAGTGGGGCAAATCTACAGCTTGCATGGCTCCCCCGGACATCGGACCGCGTAACCCTTGCAGCCCTTTTTGAAAGGGACTCCTGGGAGTCAGATGGATACGAGATTAATAAAAAGGAAAAGAAAGAAACCTTTGATATTGAGTCTGACCTTGATTTTGCCAGCCTTGCCCTGGAGTACAGCACACAGATCACCGATGGATTCAAAGTGGTTCTGGGATATGGATTCCATACCATGGACAAGGATGGGGGTAATGATGAGGATGATTTCTCCTGCATGGCCGGTGTCAGCTATGATGTCACCCACAGCACCACAATAAAGGGCTCTTGGAGCCGGAGTATCAAGTTCCCCACCACCAAGGAACTCTATTCCCAGGACGCAGGAAATCCTGATCTCAACGCAGAAACCATCTATAGCTGGGAGGTGGGAATTTCCCAGGAACTGCCCGCAGCCACAACGGTGTCCGTCACCGGTTACATCAAAGATGCCGAAGATTTCATCGAAAAGGATGTGGATGATATTTACAGAAATTATGAAGAATACCGGTTCAAAGGGGTTGAATTCGAAGTGGTCAACACATTTATTGAGAACCTTACCCTCACCGGCAGTGCCTCTTTTATGACTTCCAAGGATAAATCCGACAATACTGAAAAGGATGAACTCCAGAATCGCCCCGAACAAAAGTTTTCTTTGGAGGGAAGTTATCGGTTTCCCTTTGGTCTCACGGCCCAGGCCTCTTTTCTCCGTGTGGCGGATCAATATTACTACAGCAAAAAATCCCCGCTGGCAAAGGCCAAACTGGACGATTTTCAAATTGTTGACTGCAAAGTATCCCAGAAACTGTTCCAGGATGCCCTGGAAATTTATTTGAGGGGTGCAAACCTGCTGGATGAAGATTACGAACAAAGTTATGGATATCCTGCCCAGGGACGTACCTTTTATGTTGGGGCCGTTCTTCGGTTTTAGGAAGCAAAACCTCAATGATCAAGTTTTTGGAACTGATGTCAATTAGAAGCCAATACAAAAATAAAAATGGTGAAGAATGAAAATCCTTGTGTGCATAGACGATACCGATAATCTTGAGAGCAGGGGCACCGGCCAACTATCCCAATTGTTTGCCGAAGCCATTGAAAAAAAAGGATGGGGTGTCTGTACCTCCATCAGCCGCCATCAACTGTTTGTGCATGAGGACATTCCCTACACCTCCCACAACAGTTCCATGTGCTTTAAGGCCAGCATTGATGAAAAGACCCTGCAACCCCTCATTGATTTCATGCAAAAGGGGCTTGAGGTTGAAAGCGCACCGGGTTCTGATGCAGGCCTGTGCGTTGCTGTGGACAATGAAGAGCTGAACAAACAACGTCTCATGGCCTATGGAAACAAAGCCAAGAACACAGTGTTAAATAAACCCATGGCCTATGGACTGGCCGCAGATCTGGGTATCCACCTGTCCGAGCACGGGGGCACCGGCGATGGCATCATTGGTGCCCTGGCAGGGGTGGGCTTAAGACTGGGGGGCAACGACGGGCGATTCCGGGGATGGTATCATTTTGATAAAAGTGGTTCCAGCATCGGTGTGGAAGCCCTGTGCAGGCATTCCTTTGTGGATGTGGTTAAACCCCTTGACGGGGGCCCACTGGATATGGATCAACGCGTTGTGCTGGGGGATGACAAGGTGAAAATCATCTACCAGGGCGGACGTCAGGTCCTTCCGGTGGAAGCGGTGCAGGATTCATCGGGTTCTCCGGCCTGGGTCACCCTGACCAAGGATCGCATCAAGCAGCTTTGGCCATAAAAACCAGGCACATTAACCGCAGATGAATGTTGTTTTTGCGGTATGACATGACCGTTAACACAAGCCATAAATATTCGGGGTGGTAATATAAATGTTTGGCCAGCACCCATATTCACCTGTTTTAGTCTGCTCACATAGCATTAGTATGCTACGCAGTCCCAAACAGGTGAATATGGGCACTGGCTTTACCACAAGCCTGATCTTACGCCCCTATCTCACACAATTGATCTGCGAAATCGAATTATATGCAATCCGATATTATCCATGTCCATGATCGGCTACTCTAATCAAAATAGATACCGTTTATCTACCTTTGTACTCCCGTACTGCACCATACATGAAATAGGCACACACCCCACAGGCACACCCGATGAGAGGATAGGTGACAAGGCCGGGATAAAACTTGATCAGCACCACCTCCAGGGGTTTTCCTGTGATGAGGTTGATCCCTGATTTAACCACATGCATGATCAGGGCAGCCAGCACTCCCTCCACCACCCGGTTGACCATGGGGTGTCCCAGGGTGGGCAGATACCGGGTCAGCTCCAGAAAAATAGCCGGCATGACAAAACGCAGCACATCCAGCACCCCTTTTCTGGACCCGGCAATCACCGCAAATACCCCGGCCACAATGCCCATGTAAAAAGCTGCCCCCTTTTTGTTCACATAACACGGCCCGAACACCAAAAAAAAGAGATAGACAACATAGGAGTGGCCGGGAAGATTAAGATCCAGCCGCAGCATCTGTTTTACCGCCACGGAGACCAGG
>CAKZLA010000126.1 GCA_937124525.1 uncultured Desulfobacterium sp. | reverse complement strand
AACTCTGTCTGGGTGGTGCCACGGTTACATCCCATGCCCGCCACCAATGACTTTGGCCTCAATAAAAGAGTTTCACGTGGAACCAAAAGCAATGCATCACTGCACTGGATGGAAACCATCTTCGTTCCATTCTGGCCCTGCCCTGCCCGGAATTTTTCAGGCAATGCGTTAAGAAGACAGGGTAATGGATCAATGAGGGCCACCGTCTCTTTTTTCAAAAATGCCATGTTCACCGTTTTAATTAATGGAGGATTATCAATGACAAGCCCGCATTCTTTGGCAATCATGTCAATGGATGGCAGGGCATTAACATCCGTGGCCGTGGTGATCACCGGTGTGGCGCCACTTGCCTTGGCCACCCGGTGGGCAAGTTCATTGGCTCCCCCCAGATGACCGGAAATCAGACTAATGGCATGGAATCCTCTGTCATCCATCACCACCACCGCCGGATCTTCCAGTTTGGAACCCAGCAATGGTGCCAACAGACGCACGGCAATCCCCGTGGAAAAAATACAGATGTGGGCATCATAGTTATTGAACTGTTCCCCCAGGGCCGTGGCCAGGCTTTTAAAATTCCTGGCTCCTCCGGGCACTGTCTTTCCCGTCATGGCACCGGAAGACACCATAAAATCACTTCCGGGAAAATGGGCCTGGAGTTTCTCCCCCAGAATGATCCCCCCCGGGGTAATGGCCCAGATGCATATTTTTTCAGGACCTGAAGCCATGGGCAAATCCCGCATCATAGAGTTTTGACTTTATCACTTCGGGTTTTTCATGGGCCGCTTCCACGGCCCGCCCCACAAGAATCAAGGCCTGACGGTTAAGTTTCTCTGCCTTTACCGTGGCGGCCAGGGCATTTATTTTGGTAAACACAATGCGCTCTTCAGGGTGGCTCACCTTGTAAGCAATGGCACAGGTGCTCTCCGGGCCGTAATTTTCCGCCAGAATTTCCTGAACCCGTTCCACGTGGGCAATACTTAAATAGATGGCCATGGAACTCTGGTGGGCTGCCAGTAAGGCCAGGGCTTCCTGATCCGGCACCGGGGTTCGACCGGAAATCCGGGTGAGAATAAGGGTCTGGGTCACCTCGGGAAGGGTATACTCCATGCCCATGGCAGCGGCTGCCGCAAAGGCTGCAGTGACCCCGGGGATCACCTTATATGAGATCTCATATTTGTCCAGCGCCCTCATCTGCTCAAAAATCGCACCATAAAGGGAAGGGTCTCCGGTGTGCAGGCGAACCACCTTTTTATTTTCCCCATGGGCCTTTTGTATCATCTCCACAATCTCATCCAGATTCAACGGCGCACTGTCCACGGCCTCGGCCTCTGGGTTCCAGGTGAGCAGCTCCCGGGGAACCAGGGAACCGGCATATATAATCAAATCTGCCTGTTGAAGAGCTTTTTGCCCCTTCACCGTGATGAGATCTGGATCTCCGGGGCCTGCCCCCACAAACACTACAGGGTTGGTTGACATTTTTATTGATTCTCCTTTATTTTTATCAGTAACACGTTATTTTTATAAGAAAATACATCATTAAAGTATCGACAGGCTACAGTGTTTCTTTTTCTCCTGTGATAATCCACACAGGATTCAATGCTTCAAGGCGCTCCCCAAAGGGCATGGGACTGGAAACCGCCACCTGAAGCTGGACAAATTGAGTTTTAAATCCCATTTCTTTAAGGGATTCCACGGCCAGATGCATGGTTTGTACCAAAACGGTATTAATCACCATAACCCCATTTATGGAAAGCCTGCTTCCAGCCCATTGAATGATCTGGGTGATATTTTTCCCACCGCCCCCCACAAAAACCCTGTCCGGGTCCGGCAAATTCTCCATGGCCCCTGGCAGACTCCCGTGGCACACCGTTAAATTGGATACACCGAATTTATGAATATTCTGTTTAATAAGGGGAATTCGTTTTTCATTTTTTTCCACGGCAAATAATTGCCCCCGGGGCAAAAACCTGGAAACTTCAATGGACACGGAGCCGGAACCGGCCCCCAGATCCCAGAAAGTGTAATTCTGCGCATCGAGCCTCAGCTTTGACAGGGTAACGCTTCTCACCTCGGATTTGGTGATAAGACCGTTTTCATGGTGGAATTGATCATCGGGCATTCCAGAATAGATGGGGCTAACCGTTGTTTCACGGGAAACGGATTGCCTGTCCCCTGACCCCTCCATGGAAAATCTTGATGATATTTCATGGACACCATCGGAGGGTTCATGACTTTCTTGCCGTTTCAGCACCACAATATTGGGCATGGCAAAGGTGTTTTTGGCCACCATGGACAAATCATCAAAGGCATGATTTTTTTCATCCCCACTGCCCAGGCACTCAAACACATGGCATTGGAAGTCCTCTATTTTTCTGGAGATGAGGAAATCTGCAATCCAGCCCGGGGTATGGGTGCCATCGGTGAGAATGGCAAGCTTACCCTCTGTTTTAATCATATGCTCAAATGTATCCGGTACCCGGCCATGGAAACTCACCAGACGGGCATCCTGCCAAGGTTCCCCCATGGCTGCAAAGGCTGCTGCCGGAGATGAAATATTGGGATAAATCACCAGATTTTCCCGGCCAAGGGCCTTTACCAGGGTGGAACCAATACCATAAAATAACGGATCCCCCGAGGCCAGTACAACGATCTTCTCTGAGCCCATGCGTTTTTTTATTTCCTGGATCACCGATGCAATATCCCGGGTGATGACTAATTTTTCAACTTGGGTCTGGCTGAAATAATCCAGATGACGCCGTCCCCCCACCAGCAGATCTGCTGTCTCAATTACTCCAAGATGTTTCAGGGTAAGGTCTTCCCTGGAAAGACCAAGGCCGATCACATGAACATTAGACATGGATATTTTCCTTTATTGTAATTTTTCATGCCACCACATAGTAGATCATACCCACCACAATAATGCTTAAGATTCTAAAACACTGACCGGACAGCAAGAGTTGCAACCCCATCTTTGGGGAAAAGATCCCCATGTACCTGGGAAGTTGATGGCGCAAAGCCCGGATGGGAAAGGCCGTGATATTACCCAGAAGTAAGGCCAGTACTGTCTGTTTGGTGGTCAGCACCCCGGCATCCAGCAATGCACCGGCGGCGGCAAACCCCGAGGTGAACTCAGCAGCAAAACTCAATATCACCACGGACAGGGACTCCACCGGCAAAAACTGGAGGGTCAAATAGTGTGAAAGGCTGGTGTTCAAAAAAAGAAACAATCCATTGACATTGAGAAGAAACACCAATGTATAGATGGGGATTACATACACGGCAATATTTATCACCCTGCCCGGCAGTCGGGATCGAATCCGACCCAACATGGTTTCTTTTTTTTCCTTTTTTTTATCCAGCCCTTCCGGTTTTCCATGGGAATTTAAAGGGAAGGCGTTTCCTTTGGAAAGATAAAAATGACCAAACACCAGAAAACAAATGGTTCTCAAGAGGGTGGCAAAAAAGGTCAGGGCAAAATAGAGCACCCCGGCAGCACCTGTCAACGGAATCACAATAAAAAAGGTTGTGGGCAGATGCAGAAAAAAAGCGGGCAGCTGATTCACATAGTTGGTCAAAAAAAGCTGGGCCTTGGAGATCTTTTTTTCCCGGAAAAAATCCAGCAACATGGCATTGGAGGTCACGCCGGAAAGAAAGGCTGCGGTAAAGGCGGCACTGCAACGATTCCCCAGATTGGAAAACCTGAAAAAAGGCCTTGCCACCACGGAAAGATGACGTGTCCACCCGGTGGCTTCAATGACCTGACCCAGGGCCAGGCCCAGCACAATAAACCCCATGAGCCGTAAAAGCGGAATGGCAAGCCGCTTCAGGGCATATCCCGGGGAAATGGATTCCCCCCAGATCATGCCTCCGGCAAAAAGCAGCAACGTCAGGCCAAAGGAGAACACAAGAAGGCCATATCGTGGGGTACGATCCTTCATCTGCCAGCCAGAATCAATGTCCAGTAATCTGGATCACGGGTCTCCAGGCTTCGGATATCCTGGATGATTTCCTCCCCCTGACGACCGCATTTGGTGACAGCAACACTGTTTTCAAGCATACCGGTGGCAGCAAGGGCTTCATTGTTCTTTTTAATGTTTTTATAGGCCTTCATCATCACAATATTTTCAACGCTTTTTCCCGCCCGCTGGAGTTGATTACCGCCATAGGCCCCGGAGGTAACAAGAAGAGATTCCTCTCCCTCCACCAGGGTCCTGTTCAACCGTGCCGCTGCCGCATGAAAGGAGGTAATCCCGGGGATGGTCTCCACCTCGGCCTGGGGCATGATTTTTTTCAGGCTCTTTAAAATATACCCAAAGGTGGAGTAGGTCATGGGATCTCCCAGGGTCAGAAAGGCTGCATTTTTGCCCTCCTTCATCACTGCGGCAATCTTTTCGGCATTGGTATCCCAGGCAGCTTCTGTGGCACCCTTGTCTTCGGTCATGGTAAAGGATAAAGATTCAAGGGTCACAGAGTCTGAAAGATGGGGACGGGCAATCTCCATGGCCAGACTGTAGTTTCTTTTGGCAGAAGCGGCTGTGAAGACGACATCTGCCTCGTTGATGACCCTTACGGCTTTCAGGGTGAGCAGTTCCGGATCTCCGGGACCCACGCCGATGCCATATAGTTTTCCTTGTTTATTCATTCTATTCAGTTCCTTATCTGTTTTATATGAAACTCCGTCCAATGATTTGTAATAACTGGAGTTTCAATATTTGTTGTGGGCAGGCAAGATTCTCAATACGGTCTGCCCGTGGCAGTTATATGAAAAGGTAGCCTCCAAGTTTGCCTCAGCAGAGCCCCCCCGATGGGCAA
>CAKZLA010000125.1 GCA_937124525.1 uncultured Desulfobacterium sp. | reverse complement strand
TTTTGGTTATCAGGCTGGCTCACCAGGTAGAGGATATGTGGGGTTTTCTCCTGGCCATAGCGGTCCACCCGGCCGTTGCGCTGCTGGAACACCATCAGGGACCAGGGGATATCAAAATGGATGAGCCGATGGCTCAGGTAGTGCAGATTGATGCCCTCCGATGCCACGTCCGAGGCAATGAGCAGGCGCACCGGAGCGCTTTCCTTGCCGAAATCCTCCACAATATGCTGCTGCTCCACATCGGGAAGTCCGCCATGGAGGATGGCCACCTGTCTCTCCTTGAGCTTCAGATCAGTGGGTAGATTTTCATGGCGGGCAGATCATATTGGGAATCTGGACTGCCCACAAAAAATATCGAAGCTCCAGTTATTACAAATCATTGGATGGAGTTTCTTATAAAAACTCCAAAGTACTTTATAGTCTTTTAGAAAAAAAGTCCCTGCAAATGGGAAAGGCTCTAAGAAAGTGCAAAGTAGTTTTGAAGGATGCCAAGTGGTACGTCTATTATCCCCGGCACAAGAAGATGGGCCATTATTAATCCTCCATAAATAAATTTACAACTACCTTTATCCTTAATTGTCCTTGTTGTCCACCGGGATGCCCTTGGCTTCGGCCTGTTCAGCAATATCCTGGGATTTTTTGTTTTCTCTGGCAGCCTTTTTCATGGCAACCTCGGCATGACGCTGGGCTGACAATGCCTCTTTCAATCCGGCAATCTGAGCCTCATCCATGACCCCGCCGGATAACTCCACCGCCTCCATTTTCTCCCTTGCCTTCTCCCGGGTGGCTGCGGCCTCCTGCTGGGCATTGAGGGCACGTTTTTCTGCATGCTCAAGGGCATCCATGAGGGCTGAAAGTTCCTGCACCGGCCCCTCTTCGGGCTCGGCATCAAGATTGATATCTTCAGCAGCCATCACCATGGCAACGGTGTTCAGGCGCTCAAGCACATCATTGCAGGGAGCTCCCAGGGGCCCTGCCACCCGGTTGCGGTTCAGGGAAAACGGCATAAAAACAAGGGTGGCATCCCCTGCGTATTCCACAATAACATCATCGCTGATATCTGTGACAATGACCGGCAGGGCATTGATCCGGATATCATCAAGCACCGTCTGCAGGGCGGCTTTGTTTTCCGGGGAATCCGTGTCATAGTTTATGGCCAGCACCCTTATGATACAATTTTCCCAGGCGGTGTTCCGGGCCATGAGATGGGCAAATAAAAGCATGAGACGGCTTGAATTATCGCCTTTCCACCACACGTCAATTCTTTTTTCTTCTGACTTTATGGCTTCCACCGGGTCCCATCCATCTGGCTTCATGGACAGAACTACGGTATTGCACCGGAGCCGGGAAACCGATCTCACAAGGGATGTGAGGCTTGATTCCGCGGAGGCTTCTGGATCTGCAAATTCCTGCCGGTTCAAGAGAACCGTGTTGGTATGAACGGCCCCAATACCAAAGGATTGAACGGCGGCCTGAAGCCCCTCTTCAAGGGATGCAGCCGTTATCACCACCGGGAAAGAACGGCGTTTCAACGACTGAAGTTCCAGGGTAAGGGCTTCCCTTGCCCTGAGCCACTCTCTTCCCATGCGGGGCCCCCTGCCTTCCACCACCGTCAACGCCGCGGTGAATCCACTGCCCCCTTCAAACCATGCCCCCAGGGTTAAGAGCTGTTTTCTGGCCTCTGTTTCCCGGGCCACGGCAAGCACACAGGGTCGCCAGTCCCTGGGGTGTTCCAGATCCTCCTGGGCAGCCAGAAGATTCTCCCGAATTTTTTTCAGGTGATAGGACCGTTGTCCGTCGGCCCATCGCGCAGGTCCTGATGTCTGTTTAAGATAGAGATAAATAGCTGTAATGATGGCAATGGCAAAAAGCCCCATCTTGAAATCAATGGCCAGCATCACCCCAAGGCAGGCCAGAAACCCAGCCAGGCTGATCCATGGATGATAAAATCGAAACCGGGGTCGGAAAGAGGGACTTGCCGCATTGGCTTCAAAATAGGTGGCATAATTGAGCAGGCCATAGGAAATCAAAAAAAACATGGAGACAATGCGTGCAATGAGGTCCAACTGGCCAAGGCCAATGGTGCCCAAGGCGATGACAAGGGATAAGAGCACCCCGCTCCGGGGATTATTTGTGGGGCCAAAGCCTTTGGCAAAGCGGTTTAAAAAAGGAAAAATCTTGTCCGAGGACAGGGACTGAAGGATTCTGGGAGCCCCAAGAAAGGAGGCCATGGCCGAGGACAGGGTGGCGGCAATCACCCCGGCATCAATAAAGAACCCCCAGGCGGAAGCCTGTTTCATTGATCCATAGTCGTTTCTTAAAATCTCACCGGGCAGGGTTCCAGCCATAAGGACGGCCACTGTAAAATAAACGCAGATGGAAATTCCCACGGCCATGAAGGTTCCCAGGGGAAGGCTTTTCAGCGGGTCCTTCAAATCTCCGGACATGCTCACCCCCTGGGTAAAACCCGTGACTGCGGGAAAAAAGATGGCAAACAGCATCCAGAATCCAAAGGAACTTTTCTGCGAACTCCAGTTTTGAGCCAGCAATCCGGCATCCCAGTGCATGGCACCGCCAACGTAAAAAGAGACAAGTGCCAGTGTCAGAAAGGCCATGACCCCATACTGGAACCGGGTGGCCCAGTCGGCCCCCATCCATGCCAGTAAAAAGAGAAGTAATACGGCAAGCCCCCCGATCCATTGGGGAGAAAGGGACAGGCCCGGGGCAAAGATGGCAGCCAGGGCTTCTCCAAAACCGATGCAGTAAAATGCAATGGACACAGACTGGGCAAGGAACAGCACAATACCGATGGCCCCGCCGAACTCAAGCCCCAGGGTTCTGGAAATCAGGTAATAATCCCCGCCGCCTTTGACCTTTAGATTCGTGGCCACGGCGGCCAGGGAAAAACTGGTCAAAATGGATATCAGATTGGCCAGGGCAAGGATGATCAAAGCCGATGCAAGCCCCGCATTACCAATGACAAAACCCAGACGGAGAAAAAGAATGATGCCAAGGATGGTCAGCAGGCTTGGGGTAAAAACACCTGCAAAGGTTCCCAGGGTTCCCCCGGTGGTTTTTGTTTCCATGGATGATTTCATTTTAACCTGTTCCTCTTTCTTTCAGCATGAATTGCACCGCGCCGCCCCATGAACGCCATCTGTTATTACAACCGAAATACACAAGGGCATCCTTCATATCACCCCAAAAGTACTTTACAGTTTTTTGGGGAAAAGCCCTTAAAAATGGGGAATGCTCTTAGAAAATGTAAAGTAGTTTTGAAGGATTCCTACACAAGATAATTTTTTATTTGCACAAACACTCTATCCCGGAAACGGTCAGATGTTAAATTGTTCTGTGAAGCACTAATGATTTATCAGGGCCTTGTTAAAAACTCGGGGGGCAATATTACAGATACCCAACGCGAATTTCTAAAAAAGAAACATTTTGGAAAATTCCTTCTGGTTCCACCGTCCTTGTCTTGAGGTCTTGAGGGAATAAACAAGGAAAATATCCCACAATTATTATTCTTTCTGCATGGCAAAAATACGCTGATGAAGACTTGGATGTGAGTAGTAGAAAAACACATACGCCGGGTGGGGTGTCAGGTTGCTAAGGTTGTTTATGGACAACTTTTTCAGGGCATCACTAAGGGCTTTGCCACTGAAGGTTCTACTGGCAAAGGCATCGGCCTGGTACTCGTTTTTCCTGGACCAGATATTCATAATAAGGCCAGTTGCCATGGAAACAGGGCTGTAGAGCATGGCAAATGCGACGAGGCCAATATGAAAAACAGCTGCCTCCACGCCCAGTGCCCGGGAGAAAACCGCCTCCCCGAGAAACAGGGAAAGCAGATAGAAAATCAGCCCCATCTGCAAAATAGAAATAACAATCCCCTGCAATGTATGTTTTTTCTTGTAATGCCCGATTTCGTGGGCCAGAACTGCCACAACCTCCTCGGTTGTAAGATCGTTTATCAAAGTATCAAAAAGAACAATTCTCTTTTTGCTCCCCAGACCGGTAAAATAAGCATTGGCTTTTGTGGAACGTTTTGAGCCATCCAGCATGTAGATATCTTTTACCGGAAAGCTGACATTGTTGGCAAAATTTTCAATGGCAGTCTTTAATTGGCCATCTTCCAATTTTGTCTGCTTATTGAAAAGAGGGACAATCAAATTGGAATAAAATACGGTAAAAAAAAGACTGATCCCAGCCACCATCAACCAGGCATAAATCCAGAACATATCCGTCGTTCGGTAGTAAAACCAGGTGATAAGTGAGAGAATACTGCCACCAAGAACAGCTGTCAGCAGCCACCCTTTGATTTTGTCACCGATAAACAGTTTCCAGGTGATCTTATTGAAGCCAAATTTTTCTTCAATGACAAAGGTTTGGTAAAGTTGAAAGGGAAGGCCCAAAATATCCTGGGCGAGCATCAGTATGCCAAAAAAAATCAGGCACTGCAGTATTGGGCTCGGCGTAATACCTGCTGCAAAGGAGTGGACATGGGCAAATCCAGAGACAAAGAAAAAAACCAGGACAACCACCAGGCTGAAGGTCGCGCTGACCAATGAAAATTGTGTATTGGTTTTTTGATAGCTCTGCTGTTTATCATATTTATCAGAATTATACAGCCCTGCAAGGACTTTGGGTATCGGCTGTCCCATCCGGCTTGCGTTGAGGTAGTCAAGTAGACGCTCAAGTGCGTAATCAAAAACCAGAATACCAATAAGAATGTAGAAGATTGTTGTTTCCATGGATGGTCTTTTACCAGATATTCACTCAAAAAGAAAACAGAAGATGCGCATAGAATACGGGCAAAGCATATAGTGATGGATCGCTGGTTTTGCATGCCTCATTGGACAGGCTGTTACAGCCTATCTATTTTTATGGACTGTGAAGGACGTCCAAAGACGTCCGTTTCCTTACAATGAGCTTTAATGTTTTCGGGTCTTCGCGGATTAGTGTGATTTAGGTATAATTTTTGTACGCAATTCCAAGTGTTTACACAGCCGCAGCTATGAACTTTCACACAAATCCGTGATGAGCCATGTTTTCTTACGCGATGGATATTTTCTTCTCAAGATAGACATCCTGAATGGCGTTGAGAATTTTCACGCCTTGATCCATGGGTTTTTGAAATGCTTTCCTTCCCGAAATAAGCCCCATGCCGCCAGCACGTTTGTTTATAACGGCAGTTTTCACGGCATCTTTTATATCATCACTGCCACTGGCGCCCCCTGAGTTAATAAGGCCGATCCTTCCCATGTAGCAGTTGGCCACCTGATATCGGGTGAGGTCCACGGGGTGATCCGTTGTCAGTTCACTGTAAACCCTGGGGTCGGTTTTTCCGAAATTTAGGGCCGTGAAACCACCGTTGGAGTCAGGCAATTTCTGCTTGATGATATCCGCAGCGATGGTGACACCAAGATGATTGGCCTGGCCCGTGAGATCAGCCGCTGCATGGTAATCTTTTCCATCTTTTTTAAATGCATTGTTTCTAAGATAGCACCAGAGGATGGTGAACATTCCAAGTTCGTGGGCCCTCTCAAAGGCTTTTGAGACCTCAAGAATCTGCCGTCCTGATTCCTGTGAACCATAATAAATGGTGGCCCCCACAGCAGATGCCCCCATGTTGAACGCCTGGTCAACGGAAGCAAACATCTTCTGATCATACCCATTGGGATAGGAGAGCAGTTCGTTATGGTTTATTTTAACAATAAAAGGAATTTTATGTGCATATTTCCTGGACACTGAACCCAGCACTCCCAGGGTGGAGGCAACGGCATTGCAGCCCCCCTCAATGGCCAGTTTGACAATATTTTCAGGATCAAAATATATTGGGTTGGGGGCAAAAGATGCGCCGCCACTATGCTCAATTCCCTGATCAACGGGCAGGATGGACAGATATCCTGTTTTACCCAGACGTCCGTGGTCAAATACGGATTGAAGGTTTCGAAGAACATTGTTGTTCCTGTCTGTGGGGGCCATGACCCTGTCAATGAAATCAGGCCCCGGCAGGTGAAGCGTTTCTTTCTTTATTGTGTTGCAGGTATGTTCCAGCAAAAATTTAGAATCTTCTCCAAGCAGGTTTGTAATTTGTTCCATGATCTTTTTCCCCTCTCTTATTAAAAAATATTGGGTTATGTTGACTTTCATTTTTTCCCTGGAAATGTTATCCGGGGGCAGATGGTGTCTTTCTACATCACATATATGACATGGAGATACTTAGAACGTATTGAGATAAGACAAGGCATAGAGAAACAGATGTTCCTTACAATATATTTTGCCTGTACGACAAGATCAAGTGATTTTTTAAATCAATGGCCCAATACTCTTATATCCTGTTTAAAACTTCATGGGCTCTATGGTAGCGGAATCACCATATCACCCCCGGGAGATAACCATTGTGTTAAATTTTAATCTCACTGCGCGGCAGTCAAAACTGCAAAAACCAGGACTTTTGCCCTTGAGAATGTACTTGCCAAAGCATGCTACTATGAAAAAAACATGAAATTCCGGTATCCGATGGCTGATTACATTTTAAACGGCACGAAATATTAATCAAGCTCATTTAGTCCCAAAAGGAGGTGTTCTTATGGCACGTTTTTTAAAAAAAAGGGAAGAAAGTCATGGGCAAAGCCCCGGCAGCCTGGTCTTCATAGGTACCAAGAAGATGGAAGCGGTGGAGGCCCGGGTTATTGACTACGATTCTGAACGCCTCACAGAACAGGAGCTATTGGACATTAAAGATGGCTCTCATTATAAAAATAAAGAAACAGTGACATGGCTCAACATAAACGGCCTCCATGACATTGAACTCATAAGGGAAGTGGGGCATATTTTTGAATTGCACCCACTTGTGATGGAGGATATCCTAAACACGGGTCAAAGGCCTAAAATTGAAGAATTTGATACCTATGTTTTCATTGTATTAAAGATGATTCGATTTGATACAAAAAACCAGACCATCGTAAACCAGCAATTGAGTATTATCCTGGGTGACAAGTTTGTGCTGACCTTCCAGGAGCAGGTCGGGGACGTGTTTCAACCCGTCAGGGAAAGAATCCGGCGGCAGAAATCACGCATTCGGGTATCCGGGCCGGATTATCTCGCCCATGCTCTTTTAGATACCGTGGTGGATAATTACATTTATATTATTGAAATAATAGGGGAGAAGATTGAGGACCTGGAGGAGGTGATCCTGGCGGGGCATGACAATTCGGTCATGGAGAAAATAAGCTCATTTAAACAGGAAATTAATTATTTGAGGAAGTCAATCCGACCGGCAAGGGAGGCCATTCTTAAGCTCTCCCGGCTGGACAACGATCTGTTCCATGAAAATACATTTCCTTTTCTAAAGGACCTCCAGGATCTGATCAGCCAGGCAACAGAAGCCATCGACACATACAGGGACCTTTTAACCGATCACCTCAACATATACAATTCGGTGATGGCAAATCGAATGAATGATATCATGAAGGTGCTGACCATATTTGCTGCCATATTTATTCCCCTCACCTTTATCGCAGGAATTTATGGTACAAATTTCGAGTACTTTCCTGAATTGCATTATAAGTATAGTTATTTTATTTTCTGGGTAGTTCTGGTCTTAGTGGCCGGGGCACTTCTCATTTATTTTAAACGAAAGCGGTGGTTGTAAACACTATGCTTAAATTTGATATTTTTTTGTGACGCAAAATTACAAAAAAAATATAACTTATTGATATTATTCATTTGAAAAACGTGCCACAGAGATATTTATTTTTTTAAACCAAGCAATATTATTTAATAATATTAGGCCTTTAAAAAAAACTTAAACATCGAGTGAGAGGCATATAATGTCCATGGTTTCTTAATCTCATTCTCTTCATAGATTCAGATAAATTAAAAAAAGAGTGAGGATGAAAACAGAGTGCCCGAAGAACTCAAACAAAAATCAAAGTTTTTTAAGAGGTTGTAACCCATTCTTCAAGCAGCACAGGTGCATTGCAAACCATGGAAGGTTTCAGCCACCATTTGTTATCCAGCACAATGCCGTCCATCATGACTGAGACAGGTGCATCAGAAGAGACCACAATAACAATGATCTTTTCATGCTTTGCCGTGAACCGAAGCGCTGAATTAAACCGGGCTCCCCGGGCTCTGTTTTCACTGGACACATAATCGCCGTCCAAAAGACAGGCAAATCTGTGCAGTTTCAAGTCAGCCCCTAAGTGCAGAGCACCATCCACCCGGGACAAAGATTTGGCCAACTCCAGATCGTCATAATTTTCAAGTTCAAGGGGGGGCTCAACCGAATTACCACCAATAAAGATAGGAGTCTCATTCAGGTCAACAACAATGCTGCAGCCATGCCGCTGCCTGGCAGCACTGTGAACAATCCCGGAAATAATTTTAAATAACGTCGACACATCTACAGGATTCATATCAGAGTCCAGCAACACCTCTTCAACCTGCACAAGCTTTGCGTTACGTGTAGTTGACTTAAAACTGCCATCTGAAAAAGAGCACACTTTATTTTCATTGAGTTTTAAAAAGCCATATCGACCTTTAAAATCGGCAGTGATGGAAAAATCAAGATTGTCCCCCTTGATGATGCCGATGATATTTTTTTCATCTGCCACCAGTTTCCGATCTGAGTTTTCAACGGCCTGGAGGAGTTTTCTAATATGCTTAACATTCTCCAATAAAGGTTGTTCTGCCTTGGGAAACTTTATCATAAATTTCATTTTGCCAAGGGAGTGCTTTTCCGCAAAAAGCAATTTGCCCTTTGGCCATGCCCCTTCTTCAGGGGTTCTGGATATTTTGAGCACGGCTTCCAGAATCGGATATACCCGGACCTGTGTATCCCATCCGAGCATAACATTCATTTCGTCCACCAGATAATCTCTGACCGCATGGGTGGCATATTCTTTCAAAAAACCCCCTGAAATTCCGGTGTACAGCTCCTCTTCATTGGCGATATCATGGGAAACCCTCCAGACCGCCTGCTCCAGCCACCTTTCCGTGGGGCCGATGGCGCACATATCCGGATGATGTTCGGTAAACCACATTTGATAAACAACAGAACTTGAACACCCGCCACATGAAATAAGTCCGGCCAGTTCCAGGTTTTTTTCCGGGACGAGATTGCTGAACTTTTTTTTGTCATAGCAAAGATCAATTCTCTTTCGCCATGCATCCCCATCAAGATACAATTCTTTAATTTTGGGCTCATGACCGGCCAGAAGATTTTGCGGATCATAAATGTATATGGGATCTTCGGGTTTAATAGCGTAAATCACGGCTGTCCGACTGGGCCCGGAAAAATGGGTCAGGCCTTCTTGCAGACCCTCTATGCTTTCGGTAATACAGCTGCAATTAAAAGTATATTCATCCATGCGCAGTGTCTCTCCGGTTATTATCAACAACGTCTCTCAGACTTTGCTGCATTGCAGACTTGAACGCAGCATCACTTGCCAGCAGTTTGTATAGTTCCAATTCACTTCGCCGATTTTTAAGCATGACATCATCAAATATTTTCTGAAATGCCAGATTCCGGTTATCAGAGTCCTGATTGTTTTGATATTTTTCATCAAAATCAGGGTGGGCCTTAATATTATCCGCAATATTTAAGAATTTAACCCGCTGCTCCTGGGGTGTGGCACTCCAGCCCTGGAACCAGCGTTCATTGAAATTTAGAATAATATCATCCAAGGGGTCATGATCCTCATCCCCGCCATGGGCACCACGTGGATTTGGATTCTGGGGATCTTGCTGTATTTCATCTTCATCCAGCCGGATGTGCTGGCTCAGTTTCACACGCTGCAATCCATAGGAGGACAGATCCACCGAGTTCAGCAATTCATCAATCTCATCTGCCCTGGGGTCCTTGACAATCAGTTTGGGAATAAGAAATTTTAAAAACCAGAATAACTTTTCCCAAGCCACAATTTCGTAAGGCATAATTGATGCCATCTGCCCATATATTTTGACAAACTGCTTGGCCTTGATTTTAAAATCGGCTTTATCTTCATCGTCAAGTTCGGCAATTTCTTCTTCTAAAGAGGCGCAAATAGCAACAACTATGGCATTTTGCTCATCGGCTAACGTTCTAACCGAATCTAAAAGTGGGTTATTTTCAAACCCATCTTCATTTACATTAGCAATATACATCATGGGTTTTACAGTCAATAAATGTAGATCTCTTAGTTCTTTAAGCTCATCATCTGATAATCCCATTAATCGAACCAGTTTACCTTCCTCTAGCTCTTTTAAGACTTTTTGCAATATCGTCATGCGTGCTGTGGCTTCTTTATCACCACTTTTAGCAATTCGTTGTACCTTTTGAATGGCTTTTTCAACTGAATCCATATCTGCAAAAATAAGTTCCATATTGATAATTTCAATATCAGAAAGTGGATCTACTTTACCTGCTACATGCACAATATCGTCGTTTTCAAAACAACGAACCACTTGAACAATAGCATCTGTTTCTCGTATGTTTGCTAGAAATTTATTACCAAGACCTTCGCCTTTTGAAGCACCTTCTACCAGGCCTGCAATATCCATAAAGTCTACGGTTGCAGAGAGTACTCGCTCAGGCTGAACGATTTCTGCTAAAGCGTCTTCACGCGCATCCGGAACAGGGACAACACCTACGTTTGGTTCGATAGTACAAAACGGGTAGTTGGCTGATTCAATACCTGCATTAGTTAATGCATTAAATAGAGTTGATTTACCAACATTTGGTAAACCGACGATACCGCACTTAATTGCCATACTGTGTCTCCTGGGAACAGAATAATAATGAGATAATCGTTTAGTTGAAATAAATAAACGATTAATTGTTATGTGTAAAACTTATGCTTTAGTATGCAGTTCTTGCATTGCGTTTGCTAAATTACCGTTTACTAAATCGGGTACCACTCTAGTGGCTTCATAGCTAGCATCATCAATAAGCTGGCGATCAGTTTTTGATGGATTTTTTAGCACGTAATCTACAACCAAATCTTTATGACCTGGATGACCAACTCCAATTCGTAACCGCATAAATTCTTTACCCATTGCTGCGATTGTGTCACGCAAACCGTTATGACCACCATGCCCACCGCCTTTTTTTAACTTAGCTGTGCCCGTAGGTAAATCAAGTTCATCATGAGCAACAAGAATTGATTCAACGGGAATTTTATAGAATTTAGCTAAGGCTTGTATAGATTGACCACTTCTGTTCATAAAGGTTGTTGGCTTTAAAAGCCAAAAATCTAACCCGTTTGATTGAACACGTGCGGCTAATCCTAGAAATTTGGTTTCTGGACGAAACTCTACACCATATTGTCTAGCAACTTCGTCCACAAACCAAAAACCGGCGTTATGTCGGGTCTGCTCATACTTATCGCCTGGGTTTCCCAGACCAACAATTAATTGAACAGATGACATAACGCCGGCTCTCTTTTCAGTATTAAATAATCCGTAGTTAGCTTAGTAAACTAAACTAAATACAGATTAAGCATTACGCTTAGGTGCGCCAATGTTTACAACTGATTGGTCGTAATCAGCATTACCGTGAGATAGAGCGGTAATCACTACACCTTTAGGCATAACTAACTGAGAAAGACGCATGCTTGTACCAGCGTCCATTTCTGAAACATCAACATCAATCTTAGTTGGTAGGTCTTTAGCTAAACAGCTAACTTCAACAGTAACCTGTAAGAAAGACATTAAGCCACCTAATTTAACACCAGGAGACTTAGCTTGACCAACAAAGTTAAGTGGAACTTTCTTAACTAACTTGTTGTCTTTACCTGCACGTTGTAAATCAATGTGTGACACTAAACCTGTTGAAGGGTGACGCTGAAGGTCTTTAACAACACAAGATTCTTTTTTACCACCGTTAACATCAATAGTTAAAACTGAGTTAAAGTTATCACTGTTTTCAAATGCTTTTTTAACGAAGTTTCCTGAAAAAGATACAGATACTGCATCTTTACCAGCACCATAGATAATTGCTGGTACTTTACCCGTATGACGAAGGCGGCGGCTCGCACCTTTCCCTTCTTCTGTACGGATTTCTGCTGTCCAATTTTGGCTCATTTGATTTCTCCAAATATCGTAGTTTTTTATAATTTCATTAAATTTGGCTCTCAAAGCCTAAAAACTACTGAATTAAAACATCTCATGTCCGCGACCAAACATGAGGGAAGCGGGCATTATACTTAACTTTCACATATTTACCACTTTTTTCTAACTTTTATCACGGTTAAACGATTGAAATAAAAGCACTAAAAACTTTGTATAAAGGTTAAATCAATAAATAAAACGCCATAAAACAAAAAAGCACTCATAAAAGAGTGCTTTTTCTATTGGTAAAACTATTAATTAGTGTTTCATTAAAGCCGTTACAGACTCTTCTAAATTCACACGTCGTATTGTTTCACCCAACATTTTTGAAATAGAAACTCGACGAATTTTTGGACAAGATTTAGCCTCTGAACTTTCAGGAATTGAATCCGTTACAACAACTTCTTTCAAAACTGAACCTTCAATATTTTCAACTGCTGGCCCTGATAACACGGCATGTACAACGTAGGCTGAAACACTTTTTGCACCACGCTCCATTAAGGCAGAAG
>CAKZLA010000124.1 GCA_937124525.1 uncultured Desulfobacterium sp. | reverse complement strand
CCCCATCATCAAATGCCTGGACAGCGGGAAAGTGGTTGAAAATTTTCCCTGCTATTATCGTACTCGTCTGGGCCGGATCATCAACTCCATTCACAATGTGTTTCCTTTATATGCCCACGATACATTGGTGGGTACCATCTGTTTTGTCAGGGATTACAGCATTGTGGAGCAAACCTTTGAAATTATATCCCAACCCCATAAACGAAGCAGCGTACAACGCTTTGATCCATCGGCAAGACCGGGGAGCAGCAGGACCTTCCTTGCCAATGGAACTCGATTTTCATTTAGTGATATCATTGGCACGTCTCCGGTCTTTACCCGGGCGATGACGGCGGCCAGGCTGTCATCGGATTCTCCTTCTTCTATAATGCTCAGTGGCGAGACCGGCACAGGAAAGGAGCTTCTGGCCCAATCTATTCATAACCTGAGCAGACGTAAAAAAAAAACATTCATTGCCATTAATTGTGCCGCCATCCCCGAACATCTGCTGGAGGGTATTTTATTTGGAACGGTGCGGGGGGCATTTACCGGTGCCCAGGATAAACCAGGGCTTTTTGAACAGGCCCATGGAGGGACCCTGTTCATGGATGAGGTCAACTCCATGTCCGTTGGATTGCAGTCTAAACTGCTCCGGGTACTCCAGGAACGAAAGGTAAGACGGGTGGGGTCTTTGCAGGAGATGGATATTGATCTTCGAATTATCAGTTCTGTGAATGAAGACCCCCACCAGGCAGCAGAACGGGGTGCCTTGCGATATGATCTGCTTTATCGATTGGGGGTGGTGCTCATAAGTATTCCTCCGTTGAGGGAACGAATGGGGGACCTTGAACCGCTCATCAGCCATTTCCTTCATAAGTGCAATGGCATTCTTGGTAAAAATATCAATGCGATTTCCGCCGATGTCATGGCCCTGTTTTACAATTATCGCTGGACGGGTAATGTACGAGAGCTGGAACATGTCATTGAAGGGGCGGCTAATCTGGTGGAAAAGGGTGTAAGGGTAATCGAACTTGTACATCTACCTGCCCACATTCGTCGCATACCACTGGCAGCATCCGATGTTTCACCTGAAGTATTGCCCCCACTTCCAGGTGAGCCGGGGGGGGCTATTGATTATAGAGATCCTGATGGATATAAAGAACCTGAATTCCCCCCCTTTGTCCGGGGCTTTGACGTTTCCCGGGGGGGAGGAGGAGACTCTTTGGGTAAAATACAGACGGAAAATGAATATCGGGCCATATGTGCCATGTTGACCCGTTTCCAGGGCAATATATCCCGTGCCGCAAAGGAATTGGGTATTTCCCCCCAGCTTCTCCACTACAAGATGAAAAAACACAACCTGACCCGAAAGGAATTTCTTCTTTAAAAATATTTACTTTTGTTTTTGTTTTTTTAAAATTAATTTGATCATTTTGCCCCCCCCTGTTCTTCTTTTTCAAAAAACAACTCCAAAAACTTGATTATTGAGCAGCAATTCCCGATTGTCATTTAACTGTCTGATATTATTTAATATCTACCAAGGTGATTTCGTAAGGTTTAAAGTGTGAATGTCAATAACTTTAGACAGTTATCCTGAAATTGACCGGGAATAGCTAATTATTGAGTGAATGGTATAGACGTTGCTTTGTTTTCTGGAAACTTGGGATTTTTTGCGACCCTTGCAACGTCAGCTAAGGAGAAACTTTAATCATCAAATTACAGCACAATGATGCGAAATTGAGCTGGATAAACGGTTAATTATGAGGAGGTTTATCATGGGGAAAAAAATGAAACTTGGACTTCATACCTATACACTGCATCTGTGGGGATTGGGGCAAAACTGGGGTATTCAGGCTGATCCAAGACCCAAAGAGATGAATTTGTTGCAGTTGATGGACAAGGCGGTGGAATGGGGAGTTGACGGGCTGCATATCACAGGGTGCGACCTTGAAACCAAGGATGATGGTCGCCTCCAGGAGGTAAATCATGCGGCAAAGGCCCATGGGCTTTATCTGGAATATAATTATTCCCGGGCCGAAGAGTTCGATGGCAGGCTCACCGACACCGTGGAAGATGGGATTCACATCACCCATAAACTGGGGGCAGATCTGGCCAAACTCAGCCTTGATATCCGGCGTCCTCGTCCATTGTATGGCAGCTGTTTTCATCCCATGGTCATGCGGCAGCTATGTGATGTCTATGACGAGGTGATGGCCGTCCTTCCGCTCTTGGAAAAAACGGGAATCAAACTGGCCTTGGAAAATCACACTGAAACCTTTAGTGATGAAATTATCTGGCTCATTGAACAGATAAATCATCCCCTGCTGGGGGCCTGTGTGGATACCGTGAACTCCATGGGGGTTCTTGAAAATCCCGAAGATGCCGTGGAAAAATTGGCCCCCTATGCTTTTTCCAACCATTTTTGTGATCATAAGCTGGATCGGGATCAGTTTGGCATTCGTTTTCATGGGGTGGCCCTGGGGGATGGAGACATCAATTGTTTTAAAGCCTACAATACCATTCGAGAACTTTCCCCCACTGATCGTATTACCTTTGAAATCGAATGGGACATGGGAGAAGATTCTGTGGAAGTGGCCCGACAAAAAGAGATGGATGCATGCATTAAAAGCATCAAATATGCCAGGGATGTGCTGGGCATTGGAAAATAAAACACCCAAGGTGACGGTTTTACCGAAGGGTGGGTTCTTCCCTTTTAACCACGGTGTAGGTAATAGTCACCATATTTTTTTTATCCTGTACCTTCAGGGATGAGGGCTGCAATATCACAGCCACTTCCTTGCTTCCGGATTTATCGATGGTGTCCAGGGGTATCTTTTCCGTATAAAGGGTGGTAATGGTTTTAAGAATTTTCTGGGGGCCTGTCACCGTAATATTTTGGGGCTTGATTTGTGCATTGGCCAGAATCAGTTGTTCTGATAATTTCCCGGTCCAGTTTAACTGGATGGGAAGCTGTCTCACAATGGTGCCGTCAAGCACCAGAGTGACACTGGATGGCTCCACTTTTTTCAGGTGTACCCCGGGGGGTAGAAGAATATTTTTACCGGACACGGTGTAGATGTTCTCGCCGGCGGATGCCGCATTCAGTTTCAGAAGTACTTTGATCTGTTTGGGGCCCAGGGATTTGAGCAGGGGCACCGATCCCCCAAGGTGAAGGGTCACGGTGTTGGTGGAGGATTCAATTATTTCAAAATCTTTCTGGATATCGGTGTACTCCAATGGGACGACAATGGTTTTAAGGGTTTCCTTACCCCTGGAAAGACCAAACCAGATGCCGGTGACCAGCGCCAGGCACACAAGGGCTGATGTCCCATATTCAAATAGATTTTTCCACAGTGCAGAATCTGTTTTCTTTCCCTTTCCCGAATGACCTTCGATGATGATTTTCAATTGTGCTATATTTCTGACATCTTTTATTTCATTGCCTTTAACCACTGTCACGCGACCCGATTCTTCGGAAACGATGATCACCAGACAATCGGAACATTCGGCCAATCCCAAGCCTGCCCGATGACGGGTACCATACCGGGAGGGCAAATCACTGCGCCGGGAAAGGGGCAGAATCACCCCCACCCGTGAAATTCGATTTTCTTTGATGATGAGGGCCCCGTCATGCACGGGGTTTTTGTCCCAGAAAATGCTTAACAGCATCTCCCGGGAGAGTTTCCCATCCCAGTCAATGCCCCCCTGGACAATGTCATTGATCTCTTTGGCCGCAGGAAAAACCATCAGTGCACCAATTTTATTTTTTCCCATTTCAAAGGTACTCTGGGCAATGATATCCATGGAGGTGATGTCCCCCCGGGAAGGAAATCCCCATAAAAAAGCCTTAAGATTTCTGGCCTGAAACACCGAGGCAATCTCATCTCTGAATACGATGATAAGAATCAGTGCTGCTGCCGCAATGATTCCCTGAATGGCCCAGCTGGTCACCACCAACCCTGCGGAAAGTGCCACCCCCTTTAAAATCCAGAGGACCATGACCATGGGCATGACGCGAATCAATCTTGATCCCCTGAAGAGTACGTAGAGCCTGAAAAGGATAAATCCGTTCAGTCCGATGTCCAGAAAATCCTGCCATCGGAGGCTAAGCATGAAGCTCAAGGCATCTGTCATGATGATCCTTTAATCTGATATACTGAATCGTAAACGTTGGAGAAGCGTATCGTCTTTGTCTGTTATTTCCACGTACCAGGGGCCTCTATCAGCCATTCGTAGCTGCATGCTGCTGATGGTGGACCACTGGAGCGGTTTCAGGGTTAATCTTTTTTTGGAAACCAGACGGTTCATCTGAAACCATTTATGGTAAATATGGGTTGTCTCTTTGATCTGGTCAAAGGTGGTGAAACAAAATACTTTGCCAATATCAATGGAAAACACAATGGCAGGGTTTTGGGGCTTAAAATCATTGATGGATTCACACATGACAGCATGGCTCAGGACCATGGCCGCCGGGGTGACTTCCTGGATTTCTCCGGCCCTGGCGGGCAGGCAATACACCAAAAGAGATGTCTGTACAATAAGTAGTGTTAATTTTAACGTATTCATATACTTTAGTGTATAGAAAATTGAAAGTTTTTCAAGAAAAAAGTCGTTGTTCGTTTAAAGATTGGCCTTAAAAGTTCGGGTAGGGTTCTAATTTCGACCACCCATGAACTCCCCCCGGACAGTCAAAATTAGAATTCCTGATTTTTTATATTGAATATTGTGGGAAAAAGATTTATAAAAACACCATTATATCTGAATCCTTGTGAATCCAGCAGACAACAATAACAAACTCCTGACACTGCTTACTTGTATGGCAGGTAAAAATTGGAGCATCGAACTTGAATTGATTCCCTGTGTTAATTTTGTTAAATTATGTTGTCCTTTAACCCCATAAAATTTAAAAAAACTTAGGAAATTTTCGCCCATGAAAATTGAAATTAAAATTGAAGCAGATAAAGATTCAATGGAAAAAATTCAAAAACAATTTACCACGATTTCTGCCGGAATCGGTACGGTTGTAAAGTTTTTTGAACAATTTGAAGTGAATTTGAAAAGCAAAAAAAACGAGGCATCCAGGTCCCGGGAAAAAGAAGCCGTTGATGTTGTAAAAGATGAAACTGCTGATGCCATAACAGAAGAAATCGTTCCGGAAAAAGAGATTGCCAATGATGTCAGGGCAGAGACGACACCCTCGGTTATCCCCTCATCCACGAATATTGAAGTTCCTGTTGGGAAGGAATCTGTGAAGTCTTTGGATAAAGAGCCTGAACAGGCCAAGGTGGTGGCGCCCAGATCCCCTGAAAAAAAATCAGCACCTGCTAAACAAGCATCTAAAAAATCCCCGAAGAAAAAGACAAAACAGGCCAAAACAGCTCCGGCATCGAAAAAATTAAAAGCAAATAAAAAATCCGTTGGGCGAAAAACCCGGATCACCGCTGGTATGGTAGTTTTAAAGCACATCCAGAAAAGCGAGACGGGGCTTGATTCCAAAAACCTTGAGAAAAAAACTGGATTCAGTGCAAAAAAAGTTGCAGACACTGTGTATAAACTTAAAAAGGATGGTTTGATAAAAAAGACAGGCCAGGGTATGTTTATAGCCATTTAAAGGCAACGATAAGTTGTTGGCACGCTTTATCCTTTCTGGGGAAATATGTCTGTCTTTTTGCAAATATTTTTATAAGAAACTCTGTCCAAAGGGTTGTAATGATTAGAGTTTCAATATTTATTGTGGGCAGGTCAGTATCCCAATACGATCTGCCCGTGGCAGTTATAAAAAAGTGTGGCTCATGTTGGGTCTCAGGCATTTTTATCAAAATTTTTCGATAAAATCCTGGAATCCAACATGGGTTAGAACGGTTCGATTCTTTTTAAAACCATGTAACGAATGCCGGGTTCTATTTTTTTCGGTGTTCGTTAATCCAATCAATGCGGCTCATGAGCCCACGGATAATGTTAACATCCCGTTCCCCGAGGCTGGCCCGGCTGAATATTCTTCGAAAGGTTCTCAATAGGTGGTCGGGATTCTGGGGGTCCAGATATTCGATGGCGCACAGGGTTTTTCGCATGTGCGCATACATCTGCTCTGACGCCTCCATGGTGGCAGGTTGTCCTTGGGCCACGGGCCGCTGATGGTCGGATTTCATGCCCTTGACAATTTCATAGAGAAAGAGCGTCAGGGCATGGGAGAGATTCATGGATGCAAAGGCGTCCTCCGTGGGAATCGTGATAAAATGCTGGCACAGGGAAAGTTCTTCTGTGCTAAGGCCGTTGTCTTCCCGACCAAGGACAAGGGCACATCGAACTGAATCGTCCAGGCCCGCTATCTTTTTTCCGGCCACATCAGGGGTGAAAAAATTGTTTCGATATTTTCCAAATCGTCGGGTGGTGCCAAAGGCCAGATGACAGTCGGCCAGGGCATCTTCCAGGCTGCCAAACACCTTGGCCTTTTTCAGCATGGGCTGGGCGCTCAATGCCATCTTTCTGGCCTCCAGGCTCTGGTATTCCTTGCAGGGATTGACCAGTCTCAGATCGGAAAAGCCAAAATTCATCATGGTTCTACAGGTTGAGCCCACATTCAAGGGGCCCTGGGGTGCCACAAGCACCACGCTCAGGCTATCGTTTTTCATAGGGCTGTTGTGTCCAGAATAAGGGTTACCGGCCCTGAGTTGACCAGAGAGACATCCATCATCGCCTGGAATTCACCGGTCTGGGTGTGAATTCCCATGTGTCGGGCTTTTTCGATGAATTGTTCATACAGTGCCCTGGCCTCATCCGGGGGGGCAGCTTTTGTAAAGGAAGGGCGACGTCCTTTTTTGACGTCCCCCAGCAAGGTGAACTGGGAAATCACCAGCAGATCTCCCTTAATGTCCATTAGGGAATGATTCATTTTACCGGCTTTATCCTCAAAGATTCTTAAATGAATAATTTTTTCCGCAAGAAAGGTGGCATCCCCAGGGCGATCACCCTTTGCAACCCCTAAAAGTACCGTGAGTCCCTGGTTGATTTCTCCGGTGGGTGTCTCTCCAACGGTTACACGGGCATTTTTGACTCGTTGAACAACTGCTTTCATGAAGCCTCTCTCCCTTGTTTTTTACATATTTTGAAATCATGGTGTTGAATTATACAGCCGTGGTGGCAGCCAATTGGTTGTGGTGATACCAGCCATTTTTAATTGTTCCATGGCAACATCCATGTATTTGCCGATGTCTGCCACTCCGTGGGAATCATCACCTGGAATGATCCGGATACCCATGTGCGCTGCCTGGTGGAGAATGGCCTTGGAGACATAGGGCTCCACAGCCCCTTTTTTTAGAGCCCTCAGATTAAAATCCAGGGCCGTGTCAAGTGTTTTAATGCACGCCAGATTCCGGGTGATTCTCTGCCATATCTCCGGTTTTTTTAGCCGCTCTTCATAGGCGGTATCGAAAATTCGAATGAGATCAAAATGTCCGGCAACGGCGGGCTTCAGGGTCAAAAGCATTTCATGCTGCTGATCAAAGTACCGGCAATAAAGGGCATCAAGGCCCCCCAGTGCCCGGGCAGCCCCATGATACAGTTCTGGGGAGTAATCAATGCATATATCATCCACATGGTGGACAGACCCCACGATATAGTCGGGCCTGAACTGCTGGACAAGTCCTTGGATATAGGACAGACATCCATTCCAGGTTTCAGTTTCAAACCCCACAAAAAGAGTGAGTCTTTTTTTGTATTTAGCCTGGAGGTGGCGGCAATGGGCCATGTAACGGGCAAACCGTTCCTGGAGAAAGGCGGCGGTGATGTCTTTTTCGATTTCATCGGGATATCTTTGGGCATCGGTGGTGGGGGGCACATGTTCGGTGATGCCCACCCATGCAAAATCCAATTCAATGTATTTCTGAATGATCTCTTCCAGGGTATCCCGGGCATGATCACAGAACTCACCACTGTGGCCACCGTGGACAGATACATATTTTATTTTTTCCATGGGGTCTCCCATATCACATCTGTTGCTGATTGAAAAGAGGGGCAACACGTTGGGCTATAATCGCTGGATAATATAAAGGTAGGTGGGCAGATGACTGTGCCGTTTAAGTTCATTGAACTGGAACAGCACAGATCGGGAAGGGGCATTGATGCGAAGGGGGGACAGATAAATGGCACCTTTGTCCCGGGGTCGGGGGATGTTGTCTCGCACAAGGGCAAGGAAGGAAGAATAATGTCCCTTGGGCAGGGTGTCATCCATGATGAAATTGGCCGTGATCTCAATGCGGGGATGCTGCTGGTTGATCTCCTGCATTTTATCAAAAGCCTTTAATACCTGGGCCGTGGTGATGGGTTTTCCGATGCTGTCCAAGGTCTCCTGGTTGGCGGATTCAAGGCCGATGTTGATATGGGTAAGATAGTCAAGGGCATTGAGCTTTTCAAACAGATATGAGGGGGCCTTTAAAAGGGAGTCAACGCTGCCGAACATGAACAACCTTGGCCCTTTCATGTAGGCATTTTTAAAATTAAATCCCTGGTAGGCAGTTGTGGCGGCAAAAAGGATCAGTTCTGCATCGGCATTCAGGGCATCATGTTCCCCCAGAAAGAGTCCATTGTAGTTAATGAGATCCTTGGTATATAGTTCTTTTAACCGGACTATTTTTGAGTAAATCTCTGCCTCAGATGCCATGGAAAACGGGTGATCTGTTTTAACCCGGCAGAACTTACACTTATAGATACAGCCATGGGAAATGGTCAGGGGAATGATATCATAATCCACATGCCGGGCATCCGGGGGCATCACCGTTATCCGGCCATCGGCGATGTCAAACAGGTTCCGGGCTTTTTGTTCAAGTTTTTTCGGGGTGTTTGCCAGCACCTGTTCCAGAAAAGATTGCACTGCCGGATTGGTTTGTGTACATTGGGCTTTCACTTCCTGAACCATGTCATGCCAGGCGTGGGTGATGCGCATCACAGCGGGTTCCTTCAGGGGCTTGCCCCCAAGGAGTGAATTGGTGGGGTAGGGCAGGTTGGGAAGGTAATACTCACCCGTGGCTTCAAACACCCCGCTATACCCCCCTGTGGAATAATAAATCCAGTCATTGCCCATGCTTCTTTTCAACCACTCCGTGGGTTGTATCCACCCGCTGTCCTTGCCCCTGGCACGGACAATCTCATGGTTACGATTGAACTGAAGTACGGCCTCCTGGGTTTCAATCTCCGAGTGGATACCATACTTCAGGGGATAACTGATTTTGATGTAGGTGTCTGCCCCGGGTTTCTCAAGGATTATTTTATGGTGTGTATCTGTGAAAATTTTTGCCATGATCAAGGAATACCCATACATCGGTCATCAAAAAAAATGATAGAGCAAACTAACATCTTAAGCTTAAAAGTTGAGGTTTCAGTGCCCAGAGGCCAGAGGCCAGTTATAAATTTATTCTATGGGAATGAGAAATTTTTGTTGAATCTTGCCGTCAAGAATATGACCCTGGAAAATTTCACGGATTTTTGTCGGGTCTAATTTCCGGTATTGTACCCGTGCTTTTCCTTTCTCTTCAACGGTTATCATGGGCTCATCCTGGCATTTTTCCACACAGCCTGCAGCAATGACCATGATATCTGATCGATCTGCATCTGCCCGGGCTTCAAGAAGGGCAGTCATTACCTCCCTTGCTCCTGCTGCAATACCACAGTTTCCCATGTGAACATGCATGGTGATCTTGGCATTTCCCTCCCGCTGCCCTACGATTCCGGCGGTTTTCTCTTTTATCTTTTTTAGATCTTCAATGGTAATTTTACCCATGTCTGTTTTCCTGTACACAATGATTTTTTTAAAATCTGAAGGCAGCAAGTTGAGCTGCCTTCAGGAGATATGAATAATTCCACACAATCCCTATTTTTTGCTTTTTTCCATGGCTTCCATTAACAGACTGCCCATGGTGCCAAGGCTCTTTTTTTCCGATGGTACAAAGGGTTTCCAATTTTCTTTTTCCCTGAGATCCGAGGGCGCCAGGCTGATCCTGCGGGCATCTTCATCGGTGTTTTCCACCACCAGAGAGACCGTGTCCCCTGGTTTTAATCGGTCAAAATCGGCGGATGTGGCGGATTTTCCCATGAGTGATGCGGGAAGAAGGGCTGTGACACCGGCTTCCAGGTTGATGAATAGGCCAAATTGTTCCCTTTTTTCCACAGTTCCTTCCACGGGCTGACCGGGCTGATATTTTGCCGTTACTCCGGCCCAGGGATCGTCCAGGGCATCTTTCATGCTCAGGGAAATTCGTTTTTGTTCGGGGTTGATTTCTTTAACAATCACCTGGATATGCTCTCCCTGGGACACGGCATCTTCTGCTTTGACAATGCGACGGGTGTGGCTCATTTCACTTAAATGAACCAGACCGTCAACGCCGGGTTCTATTTCCACAAAGGCCCCAAAGGGTGCCAGTCTCACCACCTTGCCGGTGAATTGATCTCCGGGGCGGATGGTGTCCACGGCCCTTTCCCAGGGGTCTGATGACAGCTGTTTTAAAGAAAGTGAAATTTTGGGACTGTCCTGGTTGTCTCTTTTCTCTATTTTCAGCACTTTTACGGTGACGGTTTCATCCGGGGAAAGAGCTTCCTCGGCCTTGTCCACCCGGGACCAGGATAGTTCAGAAATGTGGGCCATACCCTCCACACCCGGGGAAAGTTCAATGAATGCCCCATAGGGCATGAGTTTCACCACACGGCCCTGGCAGGTATCGCCTTCCTTGAGATCTTTTAAAAATTCTTCCCGGGATGCCTTGATTTCCCGGTTCAGAAGATCCCTCCGGGAGATCACAATATTGCGTCCTGATTCGGAAAACCGGGTGATGATAAATGCCAGCTGCTGTCCCACATAGTCTTCCGGTGTATCAACGTATTTGATGTCGATTTGGCTGACGGGGCAAAAAGCTCTTTTCCCCATGATATCAACGCTGAATCCGCCTTTGATGGTTTCAGTAACCTTGCCTTCAACCGGGGTTTTGTTAAAGGAGGCCTCTTCAAGAACATCAAGGGTTCCAGCTCCGGAAAGGGCTTTGGACAGGATGATTTCACTTTCCGTCATGGAGACCACATAAAGCTCCAGGGGATCACCCACGGCAATGGGGAGTTCTCCATTTTCATCCAGGAGTTCTGCTTTATCCACCACACCGTCGCTTTTAGATCCGGTGCTGACATATACACTGTTTGTACCGATGGCAATTACCTTTCCCTGAATTTTATCACCTTGCTGGACATCATGGCTGATATCTGAGCCAAAGGCTTCAAAAAGTTCGGCAAAGCTTTCTTCTTTGTCGCCGGACGCTTCTTTTTTTTCAACATCGTCTGTCATTACATATGCTCCTGGGCAAATTTAAGTGTAAAAAATCATTCTAAACTTGATTAATATCCTCTCCAGCGGGAGGTGTAAAGATAAAAACAGTTATTTTCCATTCCTTTAAAAACGTAAAAGTGGTGAAATAGTCAAGTCTTTTGATGAATAAAGCCTGAAATTAGAATTTTTGGCCCTTGTTTTCCCCTTGCTTGGACTTGTGTTATAAATGGCAAAAAATAATACAAAGGGAAAAGAACAGATGAAATTTTTATTTATGGAGCCGTTCTTTGGTGGCTCCCACAAGTCATTTGCCCTGGGATGGCAGGCCCATTCCCGCCATGACATTGAACTTTTGACCCTGCCGGACACATTTTGGAAATGGCGCATGCGGGGGGCTGCCCTGCAATTTATAGAAAAGAAAAAAACGTATGGGGCATATGATGGCATCATCACTTCGGACATGATGAACCTTGCAGATTTCATGGCCCTGGCGGAAAAACCCCTTCCCCCCTGTCTGGTCTACTTCCATGAGAACCAATTGACCTACCCCTTGTTTCAGAGAAAACAACGGGATGAATCCTTGGGATTAATGAATATCACAACGGCCCTGGCAGCCCGGCGCATTGTGTTTAATTCCCGGTTTCATCACCGGGATTTTATGGATGCTGCTTCTAAATATTTAAACCGGATACCCGGGGGAAACATTACATGGTGTGAACATGCACTTGGTGCAAAATCTGGTGTGCTTCATCCCGGGTGTCCTTTTCCGGGGGGAGAGGCGACCCCCGGAGTGCCCTGGCTGGCCCCCCCCTTGATCATATGGAACCACCGGTGGGAATTTGATAAAAATCCAGGCCCTTTTTTTAAAGCCCTGAAAATTTTAAAACTGAAGAAAATTCCTTTTCAACTGGCACTGCTGGGGGAAGGTGGCCCAAAGGTGCCTGCAGCCTTTGAATCTGCCCGGTTATTTTTTCAAAAAGAGATTGTTAACTGGGGGTATGTGGCATCCAAGGACGTATATGAAACATGGCTGGGCCGGGGGGCCATTGTGGTGAGCACTGCCAATCAGGAAAATTTTGGTATCTCTGTGGTGGAAGCGGTGCGCCAGGGGTGTATCCCCTTGTTGCCGGATCGCCTGGCCTATCCGGAAATTATACCCCTGAGATTCCATGAAAATTTAATTTATCGGGAATACAAATACCTTCCCGGGATGCTTGAAAATATTATTGTCAATTATCCCCTTTTTGCCCCCATGAGAAAGGAATTGGCCCAGGAGATGGGGCAGTGTCCAAATGTCTTCTTGCAGGTCAATACGGGTGAAGAACCTCAAAAGGCCGGGGTC
>CAKZLA010000123.1 GCA_937124525.1 uncultured Desulfobacterium sp. | reverse complement strand
ATGGATGACCAGGGTTACCTGGTCACTGAAAATGGGGACCGAGTGATGGGAGAAAACGGGCCCATGGAAGTCAGTGGTGGATTGATTTCCATTGGTGGTGACGGTGGGGTTGCTGTCAATGGACAACCCATTGATCGATTGGCCGTGGTTGACTTTAACAATCCCCAGGATCTTGTAAAAGAGGGGGACTCCATTTATTCCCATGCCGGTGCGGATACTAATATTATTCAAGTGGAAAACATCAGCGTAAAACAGGGTTTTCTGGAAAAAGCAAATGTAAATCCCACAGAAGAAATGGTCAAAATGATGGAGATGTTCAGGTGTCATGAGGTCAGTCAGAAGGCTATTCAGACCATTGGTGAAATGACAGAAAAAATGATGTCAGGTTTTGGACTGGGATAACTGCCATGGGCATACCATGATCATTCACCATGGCCTGCCACAACGAAAATTGAGACTCTAATAATATAATAATATTGAACATATTTTTACACAAAAACCCGTCATATTTTTTGGATTGATCACCGGAATTTAAGCATTTTACAGGTGGCAGACAAAAGACCCAGGGCCTTAAAATTGAAATGCACTTGATGACATCGCCTCATCGCTAATCATTAGAGTCTTTTATTTGATCGGTGGCGGGATGACGGTTTTTATCAAATCACGGGGGAACACTATGATACGAGGAATGTGGTCGGCAGCGTCAGGAATGGCTGCACAGCAGACAACAATTGATGTTATTTCCAACAACCTTGCCAATGTTAATACCACCAGTTTTAAAAAAAGTCGTGCCGAGTTCCAGGATCTCATGTACCAGACCCTGAATCAGGGTGGCGCTGAAACCGCCGGTGGAGATCAGATTCCCACGGGTATCCAGGTGGGCATGGGCACCGAGACCCTGGGGGTTCAAAAGATGTTCATGCAGGGAGATTTTGAGCAGACAAAAAATGAATTGGACGTTGCCATTGAAGGAAATGGCTTTTTCAAGGTGCTCAGCAATGATCTGGAACGTTATACCCGGGCCGGTAATTTTAAAATGGACAGCGAGGGGAACATTGTCACCCCCAACGGGGATAAACTCCAGCCAGAGATGACTGTTCCTGCGGACACGCTTTCGGTGACCATTGATAAATATGGCCAGGTCACCGCCTTTGATCCCACAGGGGCCGGGGTGGTCCTGGGTGAGATTGAGCTTTATGGCTTTCCAAACTCTGCCGGACTCTCCAGTCTGGGACATAATCTTTATATGAGTACCGATGCATCCGGGGAGGCTATTTTTGCCACACCGGGATCAGAGGGCATGGGGACGATTCTCCAGGGATTTGTTGAAAAATCAAATGTGGACGTTGTGGAAGAGATGGTGAATATGATCATGGCCCAACGGGCCTATGAGATGAACAGTAAATCCATACAGACGGCGGACGCAATGCTGCAAACGGCCAATAACCTTAAAAGGTAATTAATATGTCCAGAATACGGCACATAAATATTTTTCTGGTATTTGCACTGATCTTCTTGTTTGATGTTCAAGGGGGAAGTGCAAACTCCCTGCAGGTAAATAAAGACTATAATGCCCAAGGGTATCAAACCATTGCTCCGGCCCTTTTTAGAAAAGCCTTTGATCAGTTTGTTTCCCAGTATTCGGGAAGGGAGTCTGCCAATGTTGTTATTTCAAAATTTAAAGTTCTTCGGGATGAACCGGTACCCCAGGGTAATGTTAATATCCGCGTAGTCCCGAACAGGAACAATAAACTGGTTGAATACGTGCGCTTAAAGGCCGAGGTCAGTGTTAACGGCATATTGCAAAACAAGGTGACGCTTTGTGCGTGGTTGGATATTTTTGAAACCGTGGTCTGTGTGTCCCGGAATTTGAAGCGGGGAAGGGTGATCAGCCAGAACGACCTTTATATGGACCGTAGAAATATTTCCGATATGGTTGATGATGTGGTGGTTGACATAAACCAGGTGTTGGGTCTCATGGCAAAGCACAATATCAAAGCCGATGATATCCTTAAACAATGGGTATTAAAGAAAAACCCCGTTGTTAAGCGGGGGGACATGGTGACCATCCTGGTCCAGTCCGGAGGAATGCGGATTACAGCCCCTGGCAAGGTACTTGGCGATGGGTTCAAAGGGGAATCCATCAGCGTTCTAAATACCATGAGTAATAAGAAAATACTTGCAAGGGTCATAGATACGTCAACGGTCCAGGTGGATATTTAACACTTGATCATACAGGGGGGGAGATGAATTTATTAAGCCTGGTCGGATGTCTGATACTGGGAATGAGTGCTTTGACAGGGTGTGCTGCAGTACCCTTGTCACCATCGGATGTCACAGCGGTGAAAAATGTCAAATCACCCGAATTCCCAAAATCTGTCACAATCAAGCGGGCGGCGGGCTCTTTGTGGTCGGAAACCGCAGGCATAGATCTTTACCTTGATAAAAAAGCAAGAAAGGTGGGTGATATTCTTGTGGTCAGGATCGTGGAAGATCCCAGTGCAAGCCTCAATGCCAATACCAGCGCTTCCAGATCTTCAGGGATCAATGCCAAGCTTAAGCTTCTTGGATATATGGATGCTCTGGCAGCAAAGAACCCACGTCTTGCCCAGAATCCTGGAAGCGATGATCTTATAGCCGCCGAATTGGCATCTACTTTTGAAGGGTCGGGTTCCAGTGTTCGAGATGGAAATATAACAGCCTATGTTTCCGCCGTGGTGGTTCAGGTATTTCCCAACGGAAATATGTTCATCAATGGAAAAAGAGAAATCAATGTGAACAATGAAACCCAGTATCTTGTAATTTCAGGGGTGGTCAGGCCTGCTGATATAAGCACCTACAATGAGATTGCCTCCACATATGTTGCAAATGCCCAGATATATTATTCAGGTGTCGGGGCCGTTGCAGACAAACAGAAACCCGGGTGGTTGGGGAAGGTGGTGGATAATGTCTGGCCCTTTTAAATATTTGTGCCTGATGATGGGGGCGTTGTGTTTCTTAATGCCTTCCACGGCAATGTCGGCAAGGATAAAAGATATTGTTTCCATTCAAGGGGTTCGGCCCAATCAACTCTTTGGTTATGGACTGGTCATAGGTCTCAATGGCAGTGGCGATAAAAGTGGCACCGAGTTTACCCTCCAGGGACTTGCCAATATGCTGGAGCATACAGGCATCCGTGTCAAAGCTTCGGACATGAAGGTGAAAAATGTGGCGGCTGTTATTGTCAGTGCCACCCTTCCACCCTTTGCCAGAATTGGTAAAAAAATTGATATTACCATTTCCTCCATTGGTGATGCCAAGAGCCTTGTGGGGGGGACGCTTATATTGACCCCTTTAAAAGGAATCGATAATAAAGTGTATGCCTTGGCCCAGGGTCCCCTCTCCGTGGGGGGATATAGTGTGGGCGGGGGTGCCGGGGGAGGGACCCAGAAAAATCATCCAACTGTGGGTAGGATTTCCGGGGGAGCAACGGTGGAAAGGGAAATTCCCCTGTCCTTGTCCTCCAGGCAATCGCTTGTCATGATTCTCAATGACCCGGACTTTAATACGGCTTCAGCCATTGCCCAGATCATCAACCAGCAATATGGAGACGGCAGTGCCGCAGCCATTGATTCCGGTACCCTGGAATTTAAAGTGCCCCAGGCGTTTCGCCATCGAGTGGTGGATTTAATTGCCCAGATGGGAAAACTTGAACTTGTAATAGGCGGTACAGCAAAAATTATTGTCAATGAGCGCACAGGAACCGTTGTGATCGGTGAAAATGTCAGGATCTCCAATGTGGCCGTGGCCCATGGTAATTTAAGCATTCAGATCAAGGAAACCAAGAATGTTTCACAACCAGCACCCTTTGCACCTTCGGGCAGGGGGGGGGCGGCCCAAACGGCTGACGGCGTGACGGTTGCTCCCGGGGGCAGTACTGTGGTGACCCCGGAAAGTGATGTGAATGTTTCAGAAGAAGAAGCCAAGCTGATGCTTTTAAATGGGGGAAACACCATAGATCAACTGGTCAAGGCTCTCAACGCCATTGGTGTATCCCCCAGGGATTTGATCACAGTGTTGCAGGCCATGAAGGCCGCGGGAGCACTTCATGCAGAACTGGAAATTATATAATCATGTCCTGCATTTATACCACCGGAGACTCTGATGTTGGTATTCTCTTTTATAAGAAACTCCGTCCAAAGATCTGTAATAACTGGAGTTTCAATATTTGTTATGGGCAGGCCAGATCCCCAACACGGTTTGCCCGTGGCCGTTATAACATACATGGTAGTAACCACCTACCACAATGAAAATTGAAATTCTCATGATTCCAGTGTTTTGGACGGAGTTTTATATAAAAAAAAGGAAATATGCTATGTTAACAGGAATTACAGCGGGAACACCTTCAGTTTCACCAGAATATCAACAAAAGAGTGATTCTGCACGTCTTGAAAAAGCCTGTATGGATTTTGAATCCATTTTTATTAACCAGATGCTCAAGGCCTCTGATGCAGGCGTTACCGGAGATAGTGGCTTTTTAAAAGGCAATGATGGGAAAATTATCAAATCCATGTTCAATGAAAAACTGGCTGGCACCATGTCATCAGGGGGAGGAGTTGGTCTTGGTAAAGTCCTTTTTGATCAGTTAAACCCATAAGAAAAAATAAAAAGAATCAAGTTGAAATCGTTTGGGGTCGATAATACATTGGAGGCAAGAGGATTTTTATGGAATCTGCTATTGTTCAATCCATCGAAAAAATGATTGAAGATAAAATTTCATTTTACCAGGACCTGCATCGTTGCTTTAATGAAGAACGCTCAGCCCTTATTAATGTGGATGTAACGGCGCTGTGGCAGATTTTCAGTGAAAAAGAGTTATTATGTTCAGAAATAACCCGTATAAGACAAGAAATTACGTCTGTTGCAGCTCCCTGGGTTGTTCTTAAGTCATTTGATTTAAAAGCTTTATTTCCTGTCATTCCCAGAAAAAACATTGGGTCATTCCACATGCTGGACCAGCGCCTTGACCACTTAAAAAAAGAGATAGAAGGATTGAGAAAACACAATATGATCTTTATGAATGATTCACTTCAATTCCTTGATGACATGATGGTCATCATATCCAGGGTTGGCAGGTCGGATGTCCAGGTGGTATATAATCGTCAATGCAGTCTCAATCATGGAAAAACCACTCATTTTTTGAGTCAGGAGGTCTGATTATGTCCGGTCTTGGGTCCATATTTAATATTGCAAGTTCAGCGCTGTCCGTTCATAAATACGATATTGAGGTTACTTCCAATAATATTGCCAATGTTGATACCCCTGGTTACAGCAGACAAACGGCGGTACTTCAGGCGTCCAATCCGGAAGAAAGCAATAATCTGATTTTGGGGCGTGGGGTTGAAATTGATTCGGTGACCAGCGCCAGTGATCGATTCATTGAGAATCGATTGCAGGAGCAGAAAACTTCCTTTTCCTTTTACCAGGAACAAAACACATATGTGGAAAACATTGAGCAGATTTTTAGTCCGAGTTCTGATTCTGATGTTTCTTCATTGCTGTCAGACTTTTGGAATTCATGGCAGGAGGTGTCAAACAATCCTGCGGGCACTTCGGAGCGTATTGTGCTCTCCGATAATAGCGCGTTGCTGTCCGAGGCATTTAACCGGTTGGATTCAGAAATGGAAAACCTGGTCAAGGACTTAAACGGTTCTCTTGCCACGGGTGTGGAGGAGGTCAATATGCTTTCTCGGGACATTGCCGGGCTTAATCAAGAGATTCTGGAGGCGGAGGCCGGAGGAGGAACGGCGCATACACTTAGGGATATGCGTAATGACAAGGTGGGTGAATTGTCTGAATATATGAATGTCTCCTCCTTTGAAACCGAGGAAGGTACCCTGACATTGATGGCGGCTAATGGTATTGACCTGGTGCGGGGTAATAGCAGCTTCGATTTGGAAATGAATGGTGATCGGTTGTTGCTTTCTGGGTCTGGAGCCCAACAGTGGGACATTACAGAAAGTACGGACAGTGGAAAAATCGGGGGATGGCTGGATATGCGGGATAATGTGGTGACCGGCTACCAAAAAGACCTTGATGCCGTTGCCGAGGCGTTGATCTGGCAGGTTAACAGCCAGCACAGTCAGGGTACTGGCCTTGAAGATTTTGATGCCGTTTCCGGCACCTATGCGGCGACAGATACCGGAGTCTCATTGGATACTTCCGGTTTAAGCTACCAGGACAAAATTGTTACCGATGATGGTGGCGGTGATGCCGGTTTTAAACTGTGGGTGGATGATGGTACCGGACCCGTTTTGGCTGATATCACTATAGATTCCACTACCACACTTGACACACTTGCCGCTGACATCAATAGTGTGTCTGGTATCACTGCACAGGTAAGTGATGGAAATCCATTTGAGATTACTGCTGACAATGGATACTCCTTTGCTTTTTCAGAGGATACGAGTAATGTGCTGGCAGCACTGGGGATAAATACTTTCTTCACCGGAGATACCGCCGGAGATATGAAACTAAATGAAACCGTTGGATCGGGCGGGAGTCTTATCGCCGCAGGTGCCCTTGACGGGAGTGGCAATCGGGCCCAGGGCGATAATACCAATGCCATGGCAATTGCTGAACTGCAGTTTACCTCCATGACCGTGGGAGATGCAAACGGCACTGTGGGGATTCTTGAAACCACTGCGGAAAATTATTATAGTACCCTGTTGGGATCCATGGGAACCACAGCTGCAAGCATCAGCATGAACAAAGAAACCGGTGAAGAAATGGTCCGGCAGCTCACCGATATGCGGGACAGTTTTTCAGCGGTTTCTCTGGATGAAGAAATGGTAAATTTGATGACTTCCCAAAGTGCCTATGCTGCAGCGGCCAAGTTGATTACCACCGCCGATGAAATGCTGGACACCCTGCTCAATATGAGGTGATTGAAGCTGCTCTGATTTTGGTAATAAAAAACAAAAATTAATAAAATCGCCAATAACGCAACCTGACACCTCCCCCAAGTGGCCGGTGTTGTGATCAAGCTCTAAATCAAGGAGAACCCCATGAGAGTCGCCAATACAATGGTATATAATATGGTTCGGACCAATCTGGGAGACATTACCAGGGAGTTAAATGATGCCACAAAAACAGCCAGCACCGGGAAACGCATTCTGAGCTTATCCGATGATCCCATCGGTGTCACCCAGTCGCTGGAGATTCAGTCCAGTCTGGACGGGTTCGACCAGGTGGAAAGAGGTATTTCCCTTGGCACTACATGGTTAACTGCCTCTGAAAATGCCTTGACTCAATCTCAAAATTTAATCACAGACACAAAAACCCTGGCCATCCAGATGGCTAATGCTTCCATCAGCACCGCCGAGAGAGCAGCTGCTGCTGAGACTGTGCAAGGTACCATGGAGGAGATTCTCTCCCTTGCAAATACAAAAATAGGTGATCGATATATATTTTCCGGTTCCAAGACCGATGCACCTGCGTTTACCGGAACTACCACAGAGGTTCGAACCCTTGAGATTGAAGGTTCATTGAATAGCACACTAGACAACGCCTCCTTTAACTTCATGGGCCAGAACAACCTGACCTTGGCCGAGGGAGCAGGCCTTGCTTCCGGTGCCGACAACAATGCCGTGACCGAGGCCCTGGCCGAGCTTCTTAATACCAACCTTAACCAGGCAACGCTTGATTTTCAGACTGCAACAGGCAGCGATGCCGTGATCACAGATGTCAGCAGCAGCGATAATGTATTGACCTTTACCTTTGCTGAAGGTCTTGACGTGGATGACACGGATGTCATCGATCTTGGCTTTGTTGCCAATGGCGACATTGGAAATCTCACCGTCAGTGAAGGTCCCAACGTTCCTGACTACAAAGGCGATTCCAGTCCTTTTTCCATAAAAATAGGAGACAGCACAGTGGCCATCGGAAATGATGGCGGAGAGATCTTCAGTGATGTGTTTGAGACCCTGGCCGCTTTTAAAACAGCCCTTGAAAATGATGACCTTGACGGCATCCAGACGGCCATGGATAATCTTGACGATGATTTTGAGAGGGTCAATGTGGCCATCACCTCAGTTGGTACAAAGATGAACCGTATGGATATAAAAGAAACCATTTACCAGGATCTGAAACTCAGTGAGACAGAGCGGTTATCCGACATTGAAGATGTCGATATTACAGAGGCCATCACCAATCTTGAGCAAAAAAAATTAGCCTACCAGGCGGCCCTTTCAGCTTCTGCCAAGGTGATGGAACTTAGCTTGGTGGATTACGTATAATCAGGAACCCTAAAATTTTTCAGGCAAGGGATATGCCATGCTTATACTGACACGGAAGTCAGGCGAACAGATTGCCATTGGGGATGATATAGTGATTACATTCCTTGAGATCAAGGGAACACAGGTGAAGGTGGGAATTGAAGCTCCACGCCATATCACCATTCATCGTCAGGAAGTGTATGAGAGGGTGAGGGAGGAGAATATGGCAGCCGCATCAATGACTGCTGCAGATTTTTCTCTTGCGTATAAATTTTATAGTGAAATTAATACCACAAAGGAAGAGACGTGAAGATTGAAACCACAAGGTTTGGAGAGATAACGCTGAACAGCGATCAGGTGATGCATATGCCCCATGGAATGTTGGGATTTCCTGACAGCCAACGGTTTGTAATCATACATAACAAGGAGAATTCCCCCTTTTTCTGGTATCAGAGCCTCGATGATCCAGATCTGGCCTTTGTTATTACCAATCCATACCTCTTTCTGCCGGATTATAATCCACAGATCAAAGAAGGGGTGGAGATTATGGATTGGCAGATAGATGAAAAGAATTTGTTAAAGACGGTGGAGGTTTACGTGGTGGTGAATATTCCAAGGGGGGCACCCGAAAAAATGACCGGAAATTTTATGGGGCCTCTGGTGGTAAATCCCCTTTGTGGGCAGGCAATTCAGGTGGTTCTCTCCGAAGGTGAATACTCCCTTAAAACCAATTTGTTATTTCAGATGACAGAAAAGATTCAGAAAGAAAAAAATGAGGTGGGTGCGTAGTTTTTAGATGGTTTTATATAAGACTTAGTCCAAAACACTGATATTGTTAGGGTTTTAATCTTCGTTGTGGCAGAAAAATTTGCCATACAGGTTCTCTAAATGTTTTGATGTTTTTTTGACAAGTGAATTAAAAAAACATTTAGACTTGTACAAATAAAGTCTTTCACATCGTCATGAAATCCTTTGCAAAATGATCCACCATTTTGTCTGCAATGGCCTGGGAATTCATTTCGTATTGACCTGTGGCTATTTTTTCCTTGAGAGCCAATACTTTATCATCCCTTATGTCAGGTGTGTCTGCAATGGTGGTTTCTATGAGCAATGCCTCCTTCGACGCCTGGGACAAATTGACAATGGCGTCTCGAGTGGAGCCTTTTACCTCCGGTGATCCTTTGGATTCAGACAGTGGTTCGCCTGAGTCCGTTACGGGTTGACCGGATTGGAGAGACGTTTTTTCAAGTTCATAATTTGTGTAGTTATTTTCAATTTTCATTTGACTCTCCAAAAAACTAAATCATATTTTGATTGACGGTGGTTCGAAGGTGATTTTTTAATTTTTCCAATAGATTATCAGATGTTTCAGCGGGAATTTCAATTGTTGTACTGCCCGTTTCATCAATGGCTTTGAATTCAAATTCATTCCCGTTTTTTTTGGACATTAGCAAGGGGCGCCCATATTCATCCTGAAGTTTTTCCAAATTCTGCCAGTAGTAACGAATATTAAACTCTTTATTGACCTCACCTATCTCTTTTTGACTCAGCTCTTCCT
>CAKZLA010000122.1 GCA_937124525.1 uncultured Desulfobacterium sp. | reverse complement strand
TGCTAGTGGCATACTGGCAGATGCGATTGGTAAGCAGTACCCGATCGCCATGATCGATGAGTTTCAGGACACCGATCTGCTGCAATATCGTATTTTTAGTACCCTCTACCCCGATAATCCGCAGCGGGGTTTGTTTATGATTGGAGACCCAAAACAGGCGATCTACGGTTTTCGCGGGGCGGATATCTTCACCTATATCAAAGCACGTCGAGAGGTGGCCGATCACTACACCTTGGAGACCAATTGGCGCTCATCCCGGCCGATGATACTGGGGGTCAATCGGTTGTTTAAACACAGCCCTTCGCCCTTTATCTATAATGATGATATTCCTTTTCTGCCGTATACTGATTTGCTTGAAAAGACTTTCCTGGCTAAATGCGGTTACAGCATTCTTGACAATTTGCCTGCTCTGGTGGAAAATATTCCCGGATGCTGGAAAATACGTATCGACTACCGACATACCGTAATGCGAATGTTTCTGGACAATTATGTTGAGCCAATGCATAAATGGTGTACTCACCACAACTTACCGTTAACCGGACATCTTTCCGGGGACGAGGGATCAATGTTGAGTTCTATCTGTCGATTCAGTGCGGCTATGCCGTTTTACGAACATGAGGATATTCCGGGGATTGATGATTTTTTGGCCGGCATGGCGGACAATGGATATATGTGTGAGCCGTTCAACGAACTGGGATACTCTATGATTGTACTATGCAAACAAGTTTCTTCAGTGGCTAATCAGTTAAAAAATGGTTTATGCAGTTCTGAGGTATTAACGTCGCTGGGCTGGGGAGTTCCGGTCAGTCGTCAAATGGCGCAGATACGTTTCCAGCAGGGCCTCGGCATTAACATGATCGTGCCGCATGATTACAGTTACTCTACAGCCGGAGATACCAAACGCGATCATCCGGCAAGTTATTTTTTTCAACAGCCATGGTTTAAGGAAAACCGTGTCTTGCACTATGCTGGGGCCCGAACATCCAGACTTGTTTCACGCGGACGCTGCGCCGCCAGGGTGGCGGTTCTTAATCCGGTTACATCCGGGTGGGCCGCGCTTGACGGCGAAAGACTGGCAGAACACTTCAAATGCCGGTTTCCGGCAAAATATCCCGACACGCAATACCTGGAAAAGAGCTTTGCGGAAATATCTTTGTTGCTGTTGCGGAATCATATTGATTTCGAATATATTGATGAAGAACTCCTAGCCCGGTACAAAAAATCCGGCGGTTTGACAATTGGCGAAAAATCCTATGATATTCTATTGCTGCCGCCAATGACAAATATTCAGAAAACAACTCTTGAAACGATTGCCGGGTCAGGTTGCAAAGTAATACAAATCGGAAAAGGCGCGGTTCTGGTAAATGGTAAAGAAGCCACGGTTAAGTTTCCGTCGATAGAGATGAACGAACTGAAAAACATGCAATTCGCGTCTCCTTTGCTGGATTTTTATGGTTCTGAAGAAACATTACTGCATAGTAGAGATGTTGATGGACAATTAGAATATTTCCTGGTAAACTTCAGTGAAAAAACAGAAGAAGTAAAAATCAATTCAGAGATAGCAAATTATGTTTTATATGATCCAGTCGGTAACTGTATTATTAGTGATAATGGAAATTTTCCACTTATTTTTTCTTATATCTGTACTATTTTTCCACTTATTCTGATATCATCACCTTTAAATGGAAAGTCAACTCAAATTTCATCCAAATCCAAATTTAAAATTAATGGACCAGGTCCGAGAGGTGCTGAGATACCATCACTACGCTTATCGAACTGAACAGACCTATTGTCAATGGATTTTGAGGTATATCCGCTTTTTCGGTGGCAAGATTCATCCCCGGGATCTCGTGGCTCACCATGTGGAGCGTTTTCTGTCGAATCTGGTGGTTAAGGGGGAGGTATCCGCATCCACCCAACGCCAGGCCTTGAACGCTATCGTTTTTCTTTATCGTGAGGTGCTTGATCTCCCTTTGGACGGAAAAATCATGCCCCTACGTTCCAAGAAAAAGCCAATGTTACCTACTGTGCTTGGCAAAAAAGAAATAAAAAGCTTTTTCCAGCACATTGAGGGAACCCACGCTTTGATGTCAAAGATTATGTATGGCTCCGGGCTGAGGCTCATGGAATGTGTGAGGCTGCGCATCAAGGATGTTGATTTTAACCGCAAGCGAATTCATGTTCTGGGCAAGGGTGACAAATGGAGGAGCACCATTCTGGCACAACCGATTATCCGTGAAATGAAAATCCATGTTGAAGATGTAAAGGCATTGCACCACCATGATCTTGAAGAAGGCTTTGGAGAGGTATACATTCCGGCTGCCCTGAGTCGGAAATATAAGAATGCTACCATGGAGACCCAATGGCAATATGTTTTTCCATCAAAAAAACGATCCATAGATCCACGGACAGGACGTGAACGGCGGCATCATGTTCAGGAATCCGGGCTACAAAAAGCGGTGAAGAGGGCAGCACACAGGGCATGAAGTCAAGGTTATGGCGAAATTCATTCTATAGTCTGATTAGATTTTTGGGATTGGCATTTCAGTCCAGAAATCACTATTGATTTTCAAAGATCAAGACATCCACTCAATTTCCACACCAGGCCTCGGAAAAGAATCAAATTATTCCGAATCGGAGAGAACCTTTGTCCTTTGTCACAATAAACTACTCCGATCCTCATTTTTTTCAAGTAAAAAATACAATTAAAATGGAAATTTTGGCATCATTCATCCCTCGCTTTACACTTTTCAGAGCAACACGTCCGTTCTGCGATATTCATTTCAAAAAAGTGGAAACTACTTTTGAAGGATGCCCTATTTTGATATATCTTTTTAATTTAAACTTTGGGAAGAGTCACGGTAAAAGTAGTACCACTATTCTTTTCAGAAGTTATTTTTATAGCCCCCCCATGTTGATCAATAATATGCTTGGAAATATAAAGTCCCAATCCTGTACCGCCTTTTCCCTTGCCGGAATGGAACAGGCAAAAGGCCTTTTCCATCTCCTGTTTTTCCATGCCGATGCCGTTGTCGATTATTGTAAATATGACTTCTATGGGTGTGCAGGATACAGATAGTTCCACAAAAGGTTTTGTTTGTTCATCCTTTCCCCCATCCGCTACACAGGCATCCAGGGCATTATCCAGGATATTAATCAGGGCTGAATGAAGGGCCCCGGCATCGGCCATAAAGGTAAAATCCGGTTCCGGCAATGTATATTCCAATGCAATGGAAAGGGCAGCTGCCCGGGAAGCCATGGTGTTTAAAAGATCTTTCCCAAATTCCCTGGCCGACACCGCTTCCCTTTGAAGCTCCCGATCCTTGGCGTAAAACAGAATGTCCAAAATCATTTTTTTGATTTTTGAAGTCATCTGCCGCACCATCTCCAGCCCCTCCCGGGCCTGGGCCTGGTCTTCTTTTTTCAAGGCTGAGTTTAAAAGATAAACCCCGCCGTCCAGGCCGGTGAGAAGGCCTTTAATCCCATGGGACACCGAACCGATCATCAGGCCCAATGAGGTGAGATGGTCTTTAACATCCATCACCTTTTGTATATCCGTTGCCATGATAATTGCCTCGGATACTGTTCCATCCTCATTTGTAGCAATGGGGGCAGCCCAGGCCAGACAGGGCAGTTGCTCTCCATTGGCCAGGGTGTAGCTGATTTCTGTCTGGTGGGATTCTCCATCTTTAAAGGTAGCAAGGGCAGGGCATTCGGGGCAGGGCAGGGCGTTATTTCTACATACCCAGTGGCAAAACTTTTCAGGGGTATCTTCAGAGGTGTCATCATTAATCTGCGAAATGTCATCACAGCTTTCAGGGATAACACCACTGGCTCCAGAGAAATCATCCCTCCTGGCAAAGGTCTTCTTAAACAGGGCATTGCGGCTTTTAATCTGAAATGCCGGGTCCACCACAAAAACAATCAGGGGAAGATTTTCCATGGACTCAAGGATTTCTTTTTTATCACCCTTCCGGGCAGGACGACGGGCAAGGGCATTGGATTTTTCCAATACCATGGATTCAAGGCTTTCCGTGTAGGCTTTCAGTCCCTGGCGGATCTTTCTTTTTTCCCGGGCCCGGGAAATGGCAATCTCAAGGGTTGTGACATCCACGGGTTTAGTTATAAACTCAACAGCCTCATTTCTAAAACTCTCAATGGCCAGATCCATATCTCCATGGCCGGTGATCATGATAATTTCGGTATCAGGAGAAATCTGCTTGATTTTTTTCAACAGTTCAATGCCATCCATGCCCGGCATTTTAATATCGGTGAGCACCATGGGAAAGTCAGCCGTGTCAAATTTTTCCAATGCCTCTTTACCGTTTTCAGCAGTGGTGACATCATATCCCATGTCCTCCAGCGCAATAGTGAGCACATCCCGTATATCTTCTTCATCATCCACCAGCAGAATCCGTTGGGGCAGGGGAGGCGTGTTTTCATCAGGATTTAGATTCATAGGATTCCTTATACTGACACCACACCAGGCAAGGTGATCTGAAACAAAGTTCCATCAGGTGAGGTCTCTTTAATTTTAATTGTTCCCTTACTCTCCTTGATAATACCATAAGTGATGGACAGGCCCAACCCGGTTCCTTTACCCACCTCCTTAGTGGTGAAAAAGGGCTGAAATATTTTTTCTGCCACCAGTTCTGGAATACCAGTTCCGGTATCTCTGATTTCAATGACAATCTTATGATTAAAGGGATTATAGCTCCTGATGGCGATTTCTTTTTGCTGGCTTGCCCCTTGATACTCAATTTTAATTTTCTCTTCAATGGCATCCCGGGCATTGATGAGCAGATTAATAAACACCTGTTCCAATCGACCGGGATCCGCCATGACCCGGGGCAGATTTTCGCCCAGATCCCATGTTACCTTAATTCCCCGGACCTTGAGTTGCTGGCTAAAAATATCGTATGCATTGCGCAATATGGCATTCACCGCCACCGGTTCCAGCTTTGCATCGGATTTTCGGGAAAAATCGCGCATGTGGGTAATAATTTTGGAGGCCCGGTCCACATTGGAATCAATTTTCACAAGCAGACGGTGAAGAGTTTCGGGTTTAATGGATTCATTTTTTTCAATTTTAGAGCGGCAAAAACTCGAAGAGGTCTTAATCACCGAAAGGGGTTGGTTCAACTCATGGGCCACCCCGGTGGCCATTTCTCCCAAGGTGGCAAGCTTGGCCGCCTGATTGAACTGGGCTTCGGTTTCCAACCGGTGGGTAATATCTGAGGTGGTCACCAGCAGCACCTTTTGGCCTGGGTATTCAGACAGAGAAATCCAAATATCCACGGGAATAATCATATCATCTGTTTTTTTATGCCAGACCTTGTTCATTGTCCGGGTACTTTTAATGGTCTCTGTCAATATTTGGGGATCATACAGGGGGTTAAGTTCCTCGGTTTGCGCAAAAAGTGTGATAAAAGATTTACCCAGAAACGCCTCTTCTCCGTACCCATACACCTGTTTAACACTCTCATTGCAGTTGAGAATTTCCAGGGTGTCATAATCCAGCACAAACACAGGGTTGGGGATATTATTAAAAATGGCATGGTATTTTTTTTCCGAGGCTTCAGCCCGCTGTTCCAGGATTTTACGCTGGGTGATATCCAGATTGATCTCCATGGCTGCCACGATATTTCCCTGGGTGTCTCGCACCGGAGAGGTCCTGACAATCCAGTGTTCCATGGTACCGTCCCGGCCCCGGCCCAACTCTTCGGAATAATGGGATTCTCCATCGGCAAATGTTTTTTCAACAGGGCAGTTATCACATTTAGCCTTTCTTCCTTTATAGGCCTGATAACAATAATCCCCGGGGCTGGGGTTATATTTGGTATAAAATTCCCTATTAAAGTTGATGAGTTTAAAGTCCCGATTCTGCACTGTGATGAGACAGGGAACATTTTCAAACAGGGCCTGGTATTCGTTTTTTTGTTTGGTCAGTTCCATCTGATTATCGAATATGCGCTGGCGCATGGTATAAAATGCCGTGGCCAGTTGACCGATTTCGCTGTAAGGATCGGTCTTGATAAGGTGATGTCCCTTGGTGTCTGTGATGTGACGGGTCTCTTCGGTTAGCAGACGAAGGGGATGGATGACAAATTTATACACAAACAAAAAAATACACAGGGAGGGAACAATGATGATGGCCACGGCCAGCAGAAAAATGCTCTGTTCATATTTGATGATTTCCGCATCAGTATCTTTCAGGGAGATAACCACATCCAGGGCTCCCAGCACCTTATCCTCACTGTTGTGAAAATGACATTTTTCCGAACACCCGGGTTCGTTGTAAATGGGCGTGATAATACCCAGTAGACGTTCGCCATCGGATGTTGCAGATAATCGGCGGCGCTGGGCAAGGGAAAGACGAACCAGGGGAGGGGTGGTCTGGTGACACACCCGGCAGGTCCAGGAAGTCATGGGCTCGGTGCGATCCACCTCAGATGGGATGTTGGAAAACTTGATTTCGCCACTTTTATTGGTGATGCGGACGTTTTCAATGCCCTTCTGGGTGGCGGTATTCTTGATGATCTGATTGATGTCATCCCGGGAGTTGAGCATCATTGAGTAATGGGTGCCAAGGCGGATGGTTTTGCTGATGCGATCGGCAATGTCGGTGCTGTCATCCAGGGATTTGTTTCTCTGATACCGGATGGTGAAAAAGGCCCAGGTGGCAATGGCCATCAAACAGACACAGCCCATGATCAAGATGAGTTTAAAAACTAGGCTGTGCTGTATTTGGCTGATTATTCTTTTCATTGGAGCATCAAACTTGATTCCTTAAAAACAGGTTTATTGGTCAATATTTTTTCGGGGTTGGTCATAACATCGCAAAGATCTGGAATATAATAGTTTCAAATTTTATTGTGGCAAAATGCAGCACCGGAGTGCCGACAGCAGAGCCCCCGGCCGGAACATTGGGAACCAAAGGGGGAGGATTTTTTGCCCTTCCTGGCGTTAAGAAACACAGATTGTTTGAGGACAAACTTGCCCGCAGTTTCTGTGGTTTAGCCTTGAAGGGCAAAAATACCTCCCGACGTTCCCGTTCCGGTCAGGGCGGGGCAGTTGCCGGGGGCGGCATAATACCATTTTCAATATTTGTTGTGTCTACCCAATGGTGTTTTTGACAATACCCACCAGTTTCTCTGGGTCAAAGGGTTTGGAAAGCCAGGTGATGGCCTTGTCTATGGAGAGATGTCGACTGGCAAGTCCGCTGATGACAATCACCGGAATATCCTTGAATTTTTCCTGCTTTGACAGCCGCCGAAAAAATTTAGGCCCCCACTCCCCATTGGGCATTTCAAGATCCAAGGTGATCAAATCTGGATTTTCCCGTTTCATCACTTCAAAGGCCTCTCCCCCTTCATTGGCAGAACAGGTCTCATAGCCATTGTCATTAAAAATATTGGTCAGGTATTTTACGATGGTGGGATCATCGTCCACCACAAGTATTTTTTTGGTCATTTCAGCCTCCCTTGAATTCTGTTTTCAATGAATTCTATTTTTTATGACACTCACCACAGGTCACCGGACCACTTTTACGTTCCAGGTGACAGCCACGGCACCGGTCATGGTATCGGGTAATTAATTCCATCTGTTTTGAATCGCCCTTAACCGCATGGCATTCGGAACAGGTGGAATCCTCCGAAGTCTCATCCGCCACAAGGTTGCCATCCTCATATACATGGTGGCACACAGCGCAATCTTCAATGCCTGCATTTTCGTTATGGTCATCATGGGAAAAGCAGACAAAGGGTCTTTTGTTGTTTTCAAAAACGTCGGCATCAATGTCCATGCAGTCATTACACCAGGCAGCAAAGGAGATCAGACTTATGGCAAACATCATGGCTACTATTTTAAAGGTTCTGGGTCTTATTTTCAATTTAAATCTCCTTTGACCTATTCTGGAAGTTCCAGGATTTCATAAATAATATCTCCAAAGAACTTCAACTCCATGTCAATGCCATAGTGGTGGATAATGTCCTCCAGACCGCCGTGACAGTTGTGGCATGGTGCAATGACCACCTCTGCCCCTTTTGCCTTGGCTGCAAATAGTTGTTCTGCCTTGATTTTTCCGCTGTCCACCCGGGCATTTTTAAAGGGAGGGCCACAGTTTATCACGCCACCACCGGCCACACAGCAATAATTGTGCTCCCGGTTGGGGGTCATCTCAATAAAGGTTTTACAGGTGGAATTGACAATGTTTCTGGACATTTCATGCAGCCCCCGGCCCCGGACGATGTTGCAGGGGTCATGCAGGGTCACCGGGCGGTCAAATTTCTTTTTGATTTTAATTTTTTCCTTCACAAAAAGATCATTGTAATATTCTATGGCGTGGATCACCTCAAGGGGGGGCATTTTCCATCCCAAGGCACGGTTTCCCATGTCATACACGGAACGAAATGCATGGCCGCATTCCCCCATGACGATTTTCTTGACTTTCAGGTCTGCGGCGGCCTCAAAATGGGCTTTTTTCAACCTTTCCATCATTTCATAGTCACCGGTGTACATGCACATGTCACTGTTGTCCCATCCCGGCATGGAGGGCATTGTCCAGTTTTCTCCTGCGGCATTCATGATAACAGCAGCCTGGTAAATGAGCTGGGCCCGGAACTTGGGCTCTGGTCCTATAACAGAATAAAAGACATCCGCCCCTTCCTTATCCAGGGGGATTCTCAAGTTTTCAACCTCATCCTGGGCCTCTTCTTCCTGCCACATGAGGGTGTCCACCCATTCGTCGTCTTTGATCCACATTTGATTTTTTGTGACAGAATGGCTGTGGGCCGTATCCTGAATGTACAGGGGAACCACGCCCAATTTATGGCAGATGCGGCGCATCACGGACATAACATAGGCAATGTCAAGGCCAAAGGGGCAATACATGGCGCATCTTTTACACAGATTACATTGGGTGTAGGCAACCACAGCGGCATTCTGGATAAACTCTGGAGTCACCTTTCCTTTTTTACGCATGATTTCCCACAGGGTTTGCTTTACCTTGGCTGCAGGGGAATATTTGGGATCTCTATCATGTGACAGGAAATAATGGCATCCGTCGCTGCACAATCCGCAGTGAACACAGGTATCCACATAGGTTTTAAGTCTGGCACCTGTCTCACTTTCCAGAACTTGGTTAATAATACGTTCTATTTTTTCAGGGGAAAGTTGTTCTATACCTTTTATAATCCCCTGGTCGTCTATGGCAGTGTCTTTGACTGCCTTTGGTTCAGTCATGGCAACCTTCTTTTAAGTATAATAATAAAAATTTTATTTTGATCAAAACCCGGAATTTCATGGCATCAAAATAATATCCCTGATGGGTGTTCAGCCATTTATCAACGGCTCTGTATTTCAAAACAATAGAATTCGGGATTTCTGTCATTTATCTGTGAAAAAATATGGAAAATACGACGATGTCTTTTACCAGTCCTTTGCCATTCTGACACTACCGAATTCAGAACCCATATATCCCCGGGTAAAGGGAAACAAAAACATGTGAAACAATTTTGTAAAGGGAATGGCAGCCAGCATAATTTCACCGGAAAGGATGTGCAGGATGGTCATGGTGGGAAAACCGGCCCATTGATGGTATACCCAGAACCCGCTTATGAATGGGGCAGCAACAATAAAGAGAATCAGATAATCCACGGCCGTGGTTAAGTATCTCACTTCGGGCAGCATGAGCCGTCTATAAAGAAAAAAACCACAGGAAAAAATAACAATCAGGGTCATGAGATCAGCCACAACGCCGGGAAGGGTAAACCAGCTGATATTAAAACTTTCCTTCCACATGAGGACATGGGCAAAGACAAAAAGGGGCACCAGAAACAGGCAGATGTGAAAGGCAAAGGTGACAACGGTCATGGCAGGATTCAAAGTCATGTTTCTACTGCCAAAGGGGGTGAGCCAGTGAGCAATGGATCTAAGGGCAAATTTGAGATTCATGTACTCAAACACCAGGGCATCTTTTTTCCGGGCCAGGGTGTAAAGGGAATAGAATCTGAAAGCACTCCCGCCAATGAAAATAATAAAGGCCAGCCAGGCCAGGGGCCCAGTTACAAAGGAATAGGTGGCATGCATATTACAGATCTCCTTTCATCGAAATAATTTCTCTGTGATATTTATTTTTCTCAATTCCCTTTATCATCATTTTTGAGCCGTCGGAATTGAAAACAGGAGATTCCAGATGATCATATGCGGTTTTGAGAATGTTATTATCCACCACCACATGGTAGGCACCATTGATTTCCACCTTGGCGGCCACTTTCCCGCCATCGGGACTGAAAACCGGTTTCCAGGCCATGTCAAATTTATTTTCCCAGGCCCCACCATCCACGGCAATACCCCATCGGCCCTCATCTTTAAAAACGCAGGCAGCACGGTTGCCGTCATCACTTAACACCGCATCTGTGAGGTATTCTGAAAACGTGATATCCCAGGGAGTATCATCCACGGCCAGGGTCCATTTGCCAAAATCACTGGCCACAATGGCGGCAATTTTTAATCCGTCCCTGGAGTAGAAATGGTGCCACAATTGATGATATCCCCGATCCCAGGTAATGTCGCCATCCTTTGCCAGGAACCATTTACCATTGGTCTTCACCGGTGCAGTGACCTCTTTATTAATGGGGGAAAAGCGGGGCATCCACACCGATGAAAAGGGTTTATTCCAGGTCTTGCCATCCACCGCAATGAAATAATCCTGATAATTGATGCGAACAGATGCAGCCACCCGGGAACCGTCACAAGAAAAGACAGGCTCCCAGACATTTATGAAATTTCTATCCCAGGGGGTTCCATCCACGGCCACGGAGTAACAGCCTTTCCTAAATTTAAAAATTTCACTTTCAAGCACGGGAATGGTTTCCACCACAGCGGCATTGTGTTTTCCATCCGGGCTCAGGGCCATGTCTGTCAAGCGTGA
>CAKZLA010000121.1 GCA_937124525.1 uncultured Desulfobacterium sp. | reverse complement strand
CGATTCATTTCATATCAGTAGTAAATATTCGGGTTGATAATGTAAATGTTTGGCCAGTGCCCCATATTCGCCTATTTGGGACTGCGTAGCATACTAATGCTATGAGCAGGGCATATTTAAAATATGTCCCCCAATGAATGGGGTGCTGGCCGAATATTTACTATCAGTACAATACTCTCTTGCGACAGATACCAGCGGATCGACAAAATTGATTCCACTGCCGCTTTCAAGGACGTATTTAACAAGTAAATGAAACTCGGTGCATCCTGAAACAAATGAATTTATTTTATAATTATCAAGCATTCTTTGAATTTTCTGATGAACTTCTGAAATATTTTTCCCCTTTTTCAGGTTGTCATATATGAGATTATGGATAAACTGCTTATCTTCATCCGAGGGTATTACAAGGTATTTATCGCTGTTATTTAATAAAGCCTCTTTTTCAAAGAGTCGTTCATGATATGTACCCATCGTAGCCAGTAAGAGCGCCGGTTCTTTCTTTCTTTCAAGTTCATTGATCGCAACAGGAATTAAGGAAACAATCTTGTCGAGAAGGAGTTGGGGAAGCATGTGCAAAAAACAATGAGACGTCATGCAGCAGATAATGATATGTGATACATCCGCTTTACATAATAGCTCCAGGTGGTAAACCAATCTGTTCAAGAATCGGTTGTCAGAATTGTTCATAAGCACATTTGTCCTGTCAGGCATTGATGTTATAGAATGCAAAATCACATTGGGATATCCCTGCTCAGCCTCGTCTGAAATATTCTGTTCGTAAATGGTCTTTAAAAACTCCGCGGATGCAAGGGGTCCCATTCCACCTAAAACACCTAAAATTTTGTCGTTTTTTTTATTCATTAAAATCTCGATGATTTATGATTTAATACCAAAGTTATCACGAAAATGAGATATATATTCATCAGGTATGAAATAATCTTCACAATGTAAACCTGCGGCTGTAAATCCCGACTGATTCAACTTTTGATAATTTTTATAGCTGACATCAATATCGACATTCCCAATTGTCGGTTTTAAATCCTCATATAGAGAAGATAATAATCCTGAGAGAATACAGCCAGTTATCATTGAAGGGTTGAATTTCAACATATAATCTTTTTGTACCGCATTTAATGATTTTTCAACAAGATATGGAATATGTATCGTGCAGCTATAAGGTTGCGGCATGTTCAAAACCCCTCCCTCGGTAAACAGAATGTCTTTCTCCTCTTTAAGACGTAAAACTGCATCGTCGGATTTAAAACAGTGCGGACCGGAATCATCAACAATCATTGTACCAGAATTTATTTTAGAAATATCCAATATATCAGGTACATTTGTCGCCCCGATAATCAGTGTCGCTTCATAGAATTCATCTGGAACATTTTGAGAGGATTCTATTATGTGGATGGTTCCATTAAATCCGATGTTTTCTATAATATCCTGTTTGATGCTTTTCAACAAACTATTTTTTGTGTAAAGATCGCTGAGAATAAGCTTTTCAGGATGCGGTAAACATTTCAGCATCAGGTATAGCGTTGCCGTTCCCACCGATCCAAGACCGAGAAATCCCACAGTTTCACGTTCAAGGGATCGATTGGCCTGTTGCAGTATATTTTCAATGGACATAATTACAGTGGCTGTTGTCGTGGCGTGACCGGTTGATACGGCAGGTAGTTCATCCTTATTATAAGAATCATCGGCTATGATTTTGCGGGCGTAATCCGTTGCCGAGGGAATAATGCCCGTAAGAGAAAGTGTTTCGGCGCCGAAATGACCGGCTATTTTCAGTGAGTCCTGAATGGCGTTTATCAGTTCAACTTTATTGCTGTACAATTCAGAAGAAAATTTCGGAATAGTTATAAAAGCAATACGTCCCAGAACAGTTTGATATATTGTGCTGATTACCGGGGCGTTATTGCACCAATGATCAATGACTTCATCGCGTGTTATACCTGCATCGGAAATCAAATCATCATGAAGATACCCTATTGCAGCTGATTTTACAGGGGGTATCTCTTCCATGGCCATAAGTGTAATCAAAGGACGTCTTTCAATTAATAAATGTTTTGATCCATTTAAAGGGATATCGGTAACAGAAATCCGGCTGACAAGTTCTGATTTCAATGATTTTTGTTTCATGGCCTTTGATATTCCGGCCACCGTGGGATTCAAAAATATGTGTTTCACTGATAACGGACAATTAAGCTCTGTTGTCGCTCTGGAAGCGATTTTAACCGAATGGAGTGAATTTCCACCAAGATCGAAAAAGTTGTCCTTAATTCCTATATCTCTTTTTCCAAGAACGTCTTCCCATATTCGGATAAGTTTTGTTTCAAAGTTATTACGCGGCACCTCATATTTGGTCTCGGTTTTCAGATAATTCGTTTCAGGATCAGGCAAGGCTTTTTTATCAATTTTCCCGTTGGATGTAAGAGGAATTGACTCAATCCGGACAAAGTATGCGGGTATCATGTAATCGGGAAGAAACTGGATTAAATGCGATCTTAACTTGGTAAGATTCAATTCATTGTCACTTACGACATAAGCAACTAATTCATCGAGATCATTTAAAATAACCACAACAACCTCGTTTACGCCGGCGTACCCAAGCAGGCAGTTTTCAATCTCACCCAATTCAATGCGGTATCCCCTGATTTTAACCTGGTCGTCTTTTCTTCCTGAAAATTCAATATTGCCGTCACAAAGCCACCTTCCGATATCGCCTGTCATATATAACTTTTCATCGGGCTTAAAAGGATGTTGAATAAATTTTTCCCGTGTCAGATCGTCTCTGTTCAGATACCCCCTTCCCAGACCAAATCCGGAAACGGCAATTTCACCGGGGACACCGATGGGAACAGGTTGTAAAAAGTCGTCCAGGATATATATACAGGTGTTTGATATCGGTTTTCCAATAGGAATGCCGGTTTTATATTCTCGTTTCGGATCGACCATGTGAAAGGAGATACATACCGATGCTTCCGATGGCCCGTAGGCGTTGACATATTGCTTATGCTTGCTGTAATATACGGCGTCATTTAGAATGGCGGGCTCTCCTGCCGTAATTATGGTTTTCAATGTGAAAAGTTTTTCTCTGTCCAATGTATTCAGATAAACCGGGGGAAGCGTTGCAACCGTTATGTTTTTATCTTGCAGATACTTGGTGAAGTTTTGTGGCTCATTAATCCTTTCTTTACTTACAATCGCCACTGCGGCCCCCGCAAACAGCCCCATACACATTTCATAAACAGATGCATCAAATGAACAGGATGCAAATTGCAATACCCGGTCGGATTCTGATATTCCAAAAGACCTTATTTGATCAAGAGACATGTTGACCGGGCCTTGATGGATATTCATGCTCCCTTTTGGCTTTCCCGTGGAACCTGAAGTATATATCAGATACGCCGGACTTTGCGGTGTAATCACACCACTATTGTTTATTATGTCTGAAAAATCATGATTTTCTGAAAAAATTCGAGATAATTCCCGGATTTGCAATTTAAAATCATTGACCTTTGAAATGTGTTTTTCTTCGGTCAAGATAATATTGCATTTGCTGTCATCGAGGATATGGGCGACTCTGTCCAGTGGATATTCAGGATCAACAGGTAGATAAACAGCGCCTGATTTTAATATTCCCAAAAATGAAATCACCAGGATTTCGCTTCTGTCAATCATCAAACCAACTATCTCTTCATGTTGAACACCGGCTTTTTTCAAATAATTTGCCAGTAGATCCGACTTTTGATCCAATTGTTGATAAGTAAGTTGTTTATCCTCAAATATGACCGCTGTATGATCGGGAAATGATTTTACGTTGTCATGAAACAGGTCGACAATGGTTTTATCTTTTGGGTGGTTATAAAATGTGTCGTTAAATTCTGAGAAGATTTTTTTTCTTTCGACCTTGTCTAAAATATTCAGGTGTTTAATTGAACAGTCGGCATCTTTGACCACATTGACGGATAATTCTTTAAAATGGTTTCCCAACCTTATGATCGTATCTGATTTAAACAGATCAGAGTTGTAATTCACATTGAATCCAAATCGCCCTTGTTTTAGCGTAAATGTCATTATGAAATCATATTTACTGACATTCAATTCAGTTCTAAATGGAGAAATCTTTATATCGCCGGTTTCATAATCGACTTGAGGATTGTCATAAAAAGTCATCGCAACGTTAAATATCGGTGGTCGGCTGATATCTTTTTTTGTATCGATTTCATTGACAAGGCTGTCAAATGGATAAACCTGGTGCTCATATGCTTCTGTTGTCGTTTCTTTTACTTTTCTCAATATCTCCTTGAAAGCATCATCCCCTTTGACTTCATCGCGAAGGGCAAGTAGGTTGACGTAAAACCCTATCTGGTTATCAAGATCAAAATGCTCTCTGCCCGCCACAGGAGCACCTATGATGATATCTTCCTGCCCCGTATAACGATATAAAAGAACCTTGAGCAATGCATGAACGGTCATAAAGATGGTGACATCATTCACATTGGACAGCTCGATCAGCCCCTTTGTCAAAGATTCATCAAATTCAAAAGAAATGGTATTTCCGTTGAACGTCTGAACAGGTGGCCTGGGATAGTCAAGGGGTAAATTTAAAACAGGGAGGTCCCCCGAAAGTTTGCCGTGCCAATAGGTTTGATTTTTTCTGATCTTATCCGAGTTTAACAGATTATTTTGCCATGCGGCATAATCCTTGTACTGTATTCTAAGGGGAAGAAGAGGATTTGTTTCGTTTTTTATAAACGCATCATAAAGAGTCAGCACTTCTTTTGCAAGCACATCCATGGACCAGGCATCGCTGACAATGTGATGCATATTGAACAAAACGATGAATCGCTCATTGGATAGTTTTAGTAATTGCATTCTCAGCAATGGGCCCTTGGATAAATCAAAGGGCAGTTTTGCATCCTTTGCCGCGTATTCAATTACAAAATTTTCTTTTGAAACGTCCGAACTGTCTTTATCTTGGGAAAGGTCAATCTCTTTGAATGAAAATTTTTTATTTTCATGAATTTTTTGTTTTGGTTCCCCATCCACCAATAAAAAAGTGGTGCGCAGGGATTCATGTCGTTGGATCAATGCTTCAAAAGCATTGTAAAAAACTGAAACATTGAGATGACCATCAATTGAATAGACTGCGGGAAGACTATAAGCAATACCTCCTCCATCATCCATTTGGTCCATTATCCACAAACGGCGCTGGGCATGAGATAAATCATAGTATGGCTTTTCCTTTACAGGCTGAATCTGCAGAAATGAACTTGTTTCTGAGCGGCTGACAATTGGCGCTAATTTTCTGATGGTGGAATGTTTGAAAAATTCTTTCAAACTGATTTCTATCTTAAGTTCTTTATAAATTCTTGATACGACCCTCGTCGCTTTTAAAGAGTGACCGCCAATTTCAAAAAAGGAACTTGTGACACTCACTTTTTCAATTTCAAGAACTTCTTCCCAAATCGTCGCCAGCGCTTTTTCCATATCACTTGCAGGAGGTTCATATTCTTTCGAATTTTTGATCATTTCATCATGTTTGGGAAGTGCTTTTCTATCTATTTTGCCATTGACGTTCAGAGGAAATTCATCCATTTTCAAGTAATATACAGGCAACATGTAAACAGGGAGCTCCAGACTTAAATTAAGTCTGATATCCTCGACGTCGGTTTCCAATTTTTCAGTGTAATAACAGACCAATGAATTTTCATTGTCATTGTTCTTGAATGCAAGTACGACAGCCTGGTCTATTGTTTCATTATTCATCAGTGCTTTTTCAATCTCGGCAAGTTCGATGCGTATTCCATTCACTTTTACCTGGGTATCTGCCCTGCCTTTGAATTCAATGCTTCTATCCGGAAAATACCTCCCGAGATCTCCTGTTTTATAGATGATATCTTCGATCTCTTTATTTAATGGATTTTGAACAAAGAACTTTTTAGTCATTTCAGGTTCGTTGTAATACCCTTTTGTTCTGAATGGAGTTTTTATAAATATCTCCCCGGTTTCTCCGATATCACAAAGCCTGTTTTCTTTTAATATCAGGATCGCCGTATTTGATATGGGTTCGCCCACCGGAATCATGACATTGGATCTTGAAGGTCTGACAATTTTTCTGTTGAAAGATTTGATGAGTGTCGTTTCCGAGGCTCCATATAAATTGACAAGTTCTATTCTGTCGCCCACCAGATCCTTCCATCGTATCACATCCTTTCCATACAAAGCCTCTCCAGCCAACATAACAAACTTTAAAGACTTGAAATATATATCTTTTTGTCCTGATTCAAGATGCTGAGTTATCATTCTGAAAAGAGACGGCACTGTATGAATGAGAGTTACTCCGGCGGTATCGATCCATTCGATTAAATGAACAATATTTGTCAATACATTTTCTGGGGGAATACACACGGTTCCCCCCACAAGAAGAGGAACAAATATATCTCTGAGACTTGCATCAAAGGTTATGGGTGTAAGTTGAGTTGATTTGACGGATTCATCGAGCCTAAATTCCTTTGTTTCCCAATGCATAAAATGGGAAAGGCTTTTATGTTGGCCGACAATGGCTTTTGGCGCGCCTGTTGATCCTGAAGTATATATGATGTAATTGCTGTCATCCGGATCAGGAATGATCCCAGGATCTATATCTGAATATTGTTTTTTTTCAGGGTATAATTTCAGATTTTCATCGACAAAGATCATTGGACATTTATTTTGATCAATTCCAACTTGATCAAGTTTGGTAATAATAGTGTCTTGATTTTTTTTGCCGATAATCAAAACATCAGGAGTGGTTTTATCTAAAATATATTTCAGTCGTTTTTCAGGAAATGAAATATCCAAAGGAAGAAACACACCTCCGGATTTCATTACCGCTAAGATAGACGCAATATATTCAATACCGCTCTCCAGAATAATTCCTACAACAACATCTTTTCTTACTCCCAGATCATTTAAATATCTCGATATTCTGTTGCTTTCACCATTCAATGATTTGTAAGAAATACTGCAACTCTCATGCTGGACTGCCACGTTGTCTGGGAAGCGTTTTGCAGTTTCCTGAAATACCGTGTGAAGGATTTTCTTATTCATCAACATTACCCTTTTTTGATTTTAAACGATCTGCTCTGATTTTATCAAAAATCTTTCAAAAAGATTGGTTTATTAAATAATAATAGCTATGAATATTTACTCAAATCTAAAAGTTTTCATCAATCTCCATTGTTGATTTCAAAAAATCCTCATCCGTTGCATCGGACTTTTCAAAAACGCCGATTTCTTCGGCCAGAGACCGAAATGATAAAAAATTATTATACAGGATATCTGATTCGCCTTCAGATTCAGTCAATTGATCCGCAACATCTTTGATATACTTTTTCTCTTCTTCGCTGATCTCTTTTTTGACTGCTATTTCCAGAATTATTTTTTTGTAATCTTTTTCCGCCTGAATTACAAAATCTCTTGTTATTGCATTGTCTCTGACCGAGGCGGCCACCGTTAACGCTCCTGCATAGCAATTGAAATTCTTGAAAGAAAAATATTGCAAAAACGAATCGAGTTTACATGAGGTTCTTATCTTGTTTGATTCATATTGAGTCGTCTTGTTGAGGTATTCTATCAGTTTTTCTTTGTTATATTCATTAAATAAGGATACAAGAGGATATACTAATTTAGGGAGATCATCGTCATCCGTATCAAGAATTATCTTATGTTGATTACCCAAAACATCCCTGGCCATTTTTTCACCAACTATTTTGTTGAATCTTTTCATTATCTTTTTAAGGTCAACTCCCAATCCGACCATTTGCAATGGATCTGCTCCATGAAGGACATAAGGAATTTTTTGCTTGATAGCGGTTAAACAGGCATTTATAATCATAAATAATGTACAGATTTCACATGGAAGTTTTTCAGCTATTTCAGCCTTTGATATCTCATCCCGGGAATATTCACGTGAAAATATATCCGACATTAAACTTATATACTTCTGATCTGAATAAAAGGGCATGAAATCCATATCACTGAGATATTGCTTGCATTTATTTAGGTTAGCTTTGGAAGAAATACTCAGATAGATGCTTTGGAATGTAAATGCAAGTACATTTTTCGAGGTTTCATCCTTTAGTTTATGCAATATGTACAAACTGTCTTTTCCACCGCTCAACATTAACAGACAGTCGTACTTTCCGTGCATATTTTTTTGAGAATTAATGAAATCATCATAATTAGCTGAAATATCAGTATACTTTGTCACAATATCGTCAGAAACATGTCCAGCACATATATTACAGACGCCATTTTCATCAAAAATTACACTGGGATGCCCTTTTTGTATTGAACATGACATACAATATTTTGGTTCACTCATTTATTATTTTCCCTTTGCTCTCAATGTTTTGACTATAATGATTGAAATTTGAGATAATCCATTTCAATATCAGCATCAAAAACCTTTGTGATGGCTTAATAAACCAGAGAAATCAATTTGTCCATATTTTTCCAGCCTGCATCACCTGAAATAATCAAGACTTTTCCTTGGATGTTCAACTCCCTGACTCCATCAATCATTCCCTGATAAACAGCTCCGGTTTGAATACCTACATAAAAACCATATTTTCGCAACTCCTTGACTCGTTTAACTGCCTGATCCTGATTGACAACAGCCGTGTAATCAAAATGGTTATTTTTCTTGCTCTCGGCAATAAACGGTGTGACATAATCACCATCTACAAAGGCTCCGGTTCCCGGAATTTTAGTACCTGATGCTGACGTCGTGGCAATTATTTTTATATCAGGTCTCTTCTCTTTGATATACTTGGACACGCCATTTAAGGTTCCTCCTGAACCAAGAGAAAAAGCCACTGCGCTTATGTCAGGAATATCTGAAAGGATTTCAGGACCTGTTGTTTTGTAATGAATTTCAGGATTTTTCCAATTATGAAGCTGATCAAGAAAACAATATTTTTCAGGATCCCTTGCGAATAATGTTTCAGAGCAATAACGATTGCCTTCAATGGTGAAACTTCCATGGGATATTCTTTCAGCGCCAAAGTATTCGATAAATGCAACTTTATCATTCGTCATTTTATTTCCGGTTACCACGGTAACCGGGTAATTGTTGATTTTTCCAAAAAATGCAACAGAGCAGGCAAAACTACCGCTTGAAGCATCTAAAATGGTTTTCCCGGGAACAAGTTCTTTTGTTTCAATTTTATGGTTGATGAGCGCTAACGAGGCCCTGTCTTTGACACTTCCTGTGGGATTGAAACCCTCTAATTTTATATATAATTCCACCGGAAGGCCAAGGTCTGATTGAAAACCCACAACCGGTGTGTTTCCAACCATTTTCATAAAATTTTTATAAAGCATCAGTTTTATCCCATATCTATTAATAAAGCTCTTGGTTGTTTAAAAGAAGCTCCACCCAACAAACCGCAATAATTGGAGTTTCAATTCTCGTTGAGGGCAGGTAGTATTCCAATACGGAGTCTGCCCGTGGCAATTTTTAAAATTCCTCGTCAATACTCATAAATGTTTCAACGAATGCATTTTCTCGCATATTCTTTTCATTATCGATTATTTCAGTCCTTATTTCACTTATACACAGAGTTTCATTTTCAACAACAGCTTTTGCCATACAAACATATTGTCTCAATATCAGTTCCATGAATTGATCACTGAAAATATCGGCATTATACTTTATTTCAAAAATAATCCTCTCCAAGGGATAGCAAGCAAAAGAATAATCATAATTGGTTTGTAGGATGCCTTCATCAACATCGCCGATTGAAAAATCAAGTTGAATTTTTTCGATGATATCGTGCAATTTCCCACTGAAAGGAAAATTTTCAAAAACAAAGGCATGATCGATCAAGGTCTCCTTCAAATTACTCGTTGCCTGTAAATCCGCCAAAGAATTATAATGAAAATCTTCACTTTCAAGAAATTGTTTTTGCACCTTCTTGATCAGGGAAGAAAATTTTTCGGTTTTTTCAGTTTTTATTCTTACAGGCACTGTATTGATAAAAAGCCCCACGATATTTTCCACACCAGGCAATTGGGGAGGACGCCCTGAAACAACCAGTCCAAATATCACATCATCAACATGGTTATACTTACCAAGCAATACGGCCCAGATACTCTGCACCACCGTATTTAAAGTCACACGGTTTCCAATGGCCAATTGTCGTAATTTTTGAGTAAGTTCCACGGATAATTCATCTCTTACAGCTTTGATTTCATACCCTCCGGACCGATTACTCAAAGAAGAGGGATCGGATAATGTCGCAATCTGTTTGTAATCGCTTAAAAAATCTTTCCAATATTGCTTTGCGGCGTCGGGGTCGGTTTGAGTCTTTAACCAGGATATATAAGAACTGTATGGAATAACCGTTTGCAGGTCAGGATTGACTCCTTTTTCTAAACTTTTATAAATTGTAAAAAGTTCATTTATTATAATTCCCGAACACCAGCCATCCATGAGAATATGATGTCTTGTCCAGATAACCTCATAATTTGATTTGCCGGATGCAATTATTTTGATTCTCATCAAGACATCCCTGCTTAAGTCAAATTTTAGGGATTCCTCTTCCTGTTTACACTTCACAATGAATGAATCTTGTTGCCGTTTATCCAAGTAACTGATATCATTGAATGAAAATACAATTTTTTGTTCTTTTAAAACAATTTGTAAAGGGTTTTCAAGTCCTTTATGCAAAAATAATGTTCGAAAAATATCGTATCGTTTAAATAGCTCATTCCAGGATTTTTCAAAAATATTGATGTCAAAGTTTCCCGTGACGGGAAAAGAGTCAATCTGCAAAAATGCCGCTGAATCACCGTCATAAAGGGCATGAAACAACATGCCTTCTTGCATTGGAGAAAGTGGATAAATATCCTGGATGTTATCTTCCTTTATTTTACAAATCAAAAGGTGCTCTTTCAACTCATCAGGATTCATCTGTCCATAAAAATCCAAATTGGCATCTTTAATTATTTGATCCTGACCGGTTATCTTTTTCGCAGTCTCTTCAATTTTAGAATATTCAAAAATGTGGTGAAATTTTATATTTAAATTCTTCTTTTTGAGACGCGAAACAACTTGAATGGCCGTTATGGAATCTCCGCCAAGTTCAAAAAAATCATGATTGATTCCAATATTATCTTTTACAAGCAAGTCTTTCAGAATGTTTACTAAAATTATTTCCATGCTTGTTGCGGGGGGGATAATCTCATCGGAGATCCTGTTATCCGTATCCAAAGGAGCGGGCAGCATTTTTCTGTTTATTTTGTTGTTCCGGGTCATGGGCATGTTTTCAAGCTTAACAAAATATGCAGGAATCATATAATTGGGAAGATAGCTCTTTAAATATGCTTTCAAATCGGATATTTCAAGATCATTTATACAGGTTATGTAAGCAATCAGCTCTTTATCTGTTCTCTTCATTTTTTTTGCAATGACCGCAACCTTACCGATGTCATCATGCTGTGATATGAGACTTTCAATCTCTTCAGGTTCAATCCTGAACCCTCTGATTTTTATCTGATTATCAATTCTTCCCAGACATTCAACCATTCCATCCGACAACCACCTGCCCAAATCACCGGTTTTGTATAGAAACTCGCCGGGTTGAAAAGGATTTGCAATAAACTTTTCTTTTGTCAAATTGTCTCTGTTCTTGTACCCATTTGACAGCCCTGGTCCTCCTATATGAATTTCTCCTGTTGTTTCAAGAGAAACAGGCTTTAAATATCTGTCAAGTATGTATATCGATGTGTTTGCAATCGGTTTTCCAATTACCGGTCGTTTATGAAAATCTTCAATGTTGTTTATATGTGTTGCAATACATCCTATTGTTGTTTCAGTGGGTCCATAATGATTGATAAATTCTGTTCTTGAATTGATACTGCGAAATTCCATAACATCTTCGGTTCTTATGGCTTCTCCGCCGAGCATTATCAATCTGAGTTTATTGCATGATGATAATTTTGAAGCATTGGCAGCATGCACAAGTACATGAAAAAGAGAAGGGGTCATTTTTAAAAAACAAATGTCATTGTGAACTATATAATCAATGAGTTGCTCAATATCCTTCAATATTCTATCTGAAACAATATGAAGACAAGAACCGGTGAACAGCATTCCCCATATGTTTGTATAAGGCGCGTCAAATGCGTATGATGCAAGAATAATAGAAGAATCATTTTCCTTTATATTACAATCATTAATAAACCATGTGATGTGATTCACCATTCCTTTATGATTTATTAATACGCCCTTTGGTCGGCCTGTGGAACCGGATGTATAAATAACGGATAATACATCAGAGGGCATGATTTCAATATTCAAGTTTGTTGGTGATTCATCAAATGTTTCTTTATCTATTTGAATAACAGGAATATCTGATAATAGTTTGTCCTTGGTCCTGGAATCTGTAATAATTAATTTAAAATTACAATCCTTTGATATATAGTCCACGCGTTCAGGCGGAGCGTCTGGATCTACTGGTATAAAAGCGGCTCCGGTTTTAATGATTGCCAGCATCCCCACAATTAAATGTTCCGACAATTGCACCATCATACAGACGAAATCACCGCTTCCAATATCGTAATTATCCTTCAGATGTCGGGCAAGTTGGTTCGCTTTCATATTAAGAGTGTTATAATTGAGCTTTTGATCTTTAAATACAACGGCAATATTGCCGGGATTTTTTTTCACCTGATATTCAAACATATCAACAACGGATTTTTCATGGGTATGGGCAGTTTTTGTGTCGTTGAAATCTATAAGCAACTTTTGTTTTTCTTCCAAAGGAAGATGATCTATATCCGATAATTTCATATTCTTGTTTAATACGATTTCATGCATTATTTTTATAAGATAGTCCGACCACCTTTCAATCTTTTTCTTTTTGAAAAGTTTTGTGCAGTATTTTACGTTCAGGTGAAGGTGATTGTCTTCTTCAATGAATTCCACGGTAAAATCAAAATTAGTTGACTTCTGATTATAAGTATATTCATGAAAAGAGAGATCTTTTATCTTGAAAATTCGTTCATTTGCATTTACATAAACAAACATCACATCAAAGAGTGGATTTCTGCTCATATCCCTTTTTAGATCGAGTTTGTTCACAAAAACATCAAAGGGATAATCCTGATTTTCATAAGCATCAAGACAGTGTGTCTTGACCTCATTCAGAAAATCCATATATGTCTTGTCGCCGGCTGGAAAATTTCTCAATACTAAAGTGTTGGCAAACATACCCACAGTATAGTCGAAATTTTTGCGAAATCTACTGTCAATGGGCATGCCGGTTATGATATCTTCCTCACCGGTTAATTTAAAGAGCAATATATTAAAAGCAGAAAGCAAAATCATAAACAATGTCGTTCCTGTTTCATTTGCCAATCCCTTTAATTGATTGGTCTGTTCCTGACCAATTTCCAGATGAATCACATCTCCTTGAAAACTCTGACGCGATCCTCTTTGATAATCAAGGGGAAGATTCAACACGGGAATTTCATCTGAAAAACAGTCAATCCAGTATCGTTCCTGTTTTTTTACAGTATCGGATTGAATGTGTTCCTGTTCCCATATCGCATATTCACTATATGTTTTTTTAACAGGCGAAAGACTTTTTCCTTGATATAATGTAATGATCTCCTGGACTATAATGTTAAATGAATAGCCGTCAATCGCTATATGGTGAGCATCTATGACCATAAGATGACGATCTTTTCTTAAACTTGCAAGGCCAGTCCGTATTAAAGGAGGGGTGGATAGATCAAAGACGCGGATAAAATCATCAATAAGTTGTTCTATTTCATTTTCATCTATTTTTTTTGTAATAATTTTAAAGTCAACATTATCATGCACGCGCTGGAAAAGAGTGTCATCCTGCATCTCAAAACCGGTTCGAAGGCTTTCATGTCTTTTGATTATTTCAATAAATGATAGTTCAAAACGATCAATGTCCAAATCACCATCTATCAGTATTGCACCATTGATATGATACTGAATTTCATCGCTTTCCAATTGCGACAATAAAAAAAGCCGTTTTTGAGGTGAGGACATGGGATAGGTATTTTTCAAATCCATCAAAGCTCCCGAATGCTCGGATTCCGGGGAAAACACGGTTTCTTGCTCGGCCGAAGTTTCAGACACGAATTTTGAAACCTTTTCAGACAGTTCCGAGATCGTGGGATGATCAAATAGATGACGCGTTTGCAATTTCAGGTTTTCGCGGTGCATACGTGAGATGATTTGAATCGCTTTTATGGAGTCGCCCCCGATGGCAAAGAAATTGTCATGGATGCCGATCTCTTTCCGGCCTAACACCATCATCCATATATCGGCCAGGGTTTTCTCCATCTCTGTCACGGGTGGGGCATAGGGCATCTCAGATTTCTGAACAGGATCAGGCAGAATCTTTCTGTCGATTTTTCCGCTGGGATTCAGGGGAAAGTTATCTAAAAATACAAAATAAGCAGGAATCATATAATCAGGAAGGATCTTCCCGATATAAGCCTTTAAATCAGAACGGCTTATATCTTTGGAACTCACAATATACGCGACCAATTCTTTTACGTCAGAGCCCAGTTCCTTTGCAAGAACCACTGTCTGACGAATATGAGGATGCTTCCCCAGGGCGTTTTCGATCTCCCCTGGTTCTATGCGGAATCCCCTGATTTTAACCTGATGATCCGTTCTTCCCAGATACTCGATATTTCCGTCGGGCCACCACTTTCCGAGATCCCCGGTTCTGTAGATTCTATTTTTGTGTGTAAAAGGATGTGGTATAAATTTTTCTTTAGTGAGTCCGGGCTTATTTAAATAACCTCTGGCCAGGAGCGCCCCTCCGATGCAGATCTCTCCAACAACCCCGGTTGGCGAGGGGTGCTTCATATCTCTATCCATCAAATATATTTGGGTGTTGTCAACAGGTTTTCCAATTGGAACCACGGGCAGATCAAAGTTCGGAGGACAGTCAAAATAAGTGACATCCACGGTTGCCTCCGTGGGACCGTACAGATTATGAAGTTGAATATTGTACCTTCGCCCCAGCAGTCTGTTGAACTTTTCCACAAGGACACAGCTCAGTGCTTCTCCGCTTGCAAAGACATGCCTTAGACATTTGATCTGGGAGGCTTGGGACCCGTGTTCAAGATATTCAAGAAACGCATTGAGCATCGGGGGCACAAAATGAATCACCGTGACATGATTCTCACGGATTGTTCTTACAATGATCCCGGGGTCTTTTTCACCGCCGGGTTCGAGCAAGCACAAGGGCAAACCGTAAAATGACCACCAGAATAACTCCCATACAGAGACATCAAAGGTAAAAGGTGTTTTCTGGAGTATGATATCCTGTTCCGGGGTAATTGGATATTTTCGATGCATCCAATGAATTCTGTTGATGACGGACCCGTGCTCTATCATAACCCCCTTGGGGTGACCTGTTGATCCTGATGTGTAAATGATATAAGCAAGATTTCCGGCCGAAATATTCTGTTCCAGATTGCTTTTTTTGTCTCCTTTCATTTCCCCGATATCAAGAACCGCTGCCTGGGAATCTCCCCGTAATCCGTCGAGAAATTTTGACTCGGTCAGAATGATCTTGCAGCAACTGTTCTCAAGAATGTATTTGACACGTTCCTGGGGATACTCGGGGTGAATGGGAACATATGCCCCGCCTGCTTTAAGTATTCCAAATATTCCGATGATCATCATCTCGGACCGCTCAACCATTATCCCCACTGGATCATCACCGCTGACACCGTGCTCCTCTCTCAGAATGTGAGCAAGTTGATTGGCCGATTCATTCAATTTCTTATAGGACAGCCGCTTGTTCTTGAATATCAGGGCAAGGTTGTCGGGGTTCTTTGCCGCACGGGCTTCAAACATGCTGACAAGGGTTTCCGTGCATGGGTAATCCGCCTCGGTATTGTTGAACTCATCAATCAATCTGCGTCTTTCCGCGGAAGGGAGGATTTCCATGTCGGAGATGAAAATATCCGGTTTTTTTATTATCTCCCCCAAAATATTCTGAAAATAGCAGCTCCATCGTTGGATGGTCTCTTTTTTAAAAAGTTTTGTGCAGTATTCAAGGCTGATGTCAAGATGGCCCCGGGCCTCGGTCACCTCCAGGGTAAGATCAAACATGGATGACTTTTTGTTTGCATCACAAGTGGTAAATGTGAGTTCTTCGATCTTAAAGATTCTCCGGTTTCCGTCTTCAAATACAAATTGAGCGTCAAATAGGGGATTGCGGCTCATATCCCGTTGCAATGCGAGTTTATCCACAAAGAGATCAAAGGGATAATCCTGATTTTCATAAGCATTGAGACATTTTTCTTTGACTTCATTCAGAAAATCTTTATATCTCTTTGATCCAACAGGAAAACTTCTTATTACCAAAGTGTTGGCAAACATGCCGACGGTTTGATCGAAATCTCCCCGGGATCTGCTGTCAATGGGTATGCCGGTTAAAATGTCTTCCTGGCTGGTTAACTTCGAAAGTAATATTTTAAAAGCTGAAAGAAGAACCATAAATAGTGTGGCTCTGGTCTCTTTTGCCAATTCCATTAGTTGATTTGTCTGCAATTGATCAATTTTCAGATAAATCACATCCCCTTTGAAACTCTGACGTGATCCTCGTTGATAATCAAGGGGGAGATTCAATACGGGAATTTCATCTGAAAAAGAGTCAATCCAGTATTGTTCCTGTTTCTTTACAGCGTCGGATACAATATGATTGTGTTCCCAGGCTACATACTCCCTGTATCTGTTTTGAACAGGCGCAAGTTTTTTCCCTTCATATAATGTAATGAATTCTTGAACGATAATGTTGAATGAAGAACCGTCAATGGCTATATGGTGGGCATCCATAACCATAAGGTGACGATTTTTTGAGAAAATTGCCAAGCCGATCCGTATCAGGGGGGGACTGGACAGGTCAAAGGGACGGCTGAAAAAGTCAATAAATTGTTCTGATTCGCTTTCATCTATTTTTTTTGTGATAATTTTAAAATCAACATTGTCATGCACGCGTTGAATAAATTTGTCATCCTGCATTTCAAAACCGGTTCGAAGGCTTTCATGTCTTTTTACTATTTCCATAAATGAAAGTTTAAACCGATCTATATCCAAATCACCTTCAATAAGTACCGCACCTTTTATTTGATATTTGATTTCATCGCTTTCCAGTTGCGACAACACAAACAATCTTTTTTGAGAAGAAGACATGGGGTAAGTCTCTTCAATCTCCAGGGAGATCGGTGCGGTTTCCGGCTCAGATTCGTCGTCAAGTGAAAAATGAAATCCGCCTTTCCGTAATTCCAGGATACTCTCTTTTACTGCATTGATAATAAATTCAATGTCATCATCGGTATGTGAAATGGAAAAGAAGCAAATCCGCCTTTCCCATGTATAAACACCTTTTTCCATGAGAAGATAAAAGAGGATGTCCATCTCAATGGGGAAAAGAGAGAGATCATACCTGCCAAAGGATTCAAATCTGAAAAGAGAAGAAAAATAATGGATGCGAACCGGGCATTTATGTTCTTCAAAAAAAGTGTTAAGGGTTTTTGCAAAGTATTCTGTTCGTTTGTTGACATTTTCTTGTAAAGCTGGGCCTTGTTCTTTCATGAAATTCAAAGAAGCCTTGCATGCGGCCATGGTCAATGGGTGTTTGCAAAAAGTTCCTCCAAAAAGAGTCGTCTTCACCCCGGGAGAAGAATCATCTCCATAGGACCATTGCCCGCCGTCGATGGCGTCTAAAAATTCGGATGCACCTGCAAAAACGCCGATGGGCATGCCTCCTGCCAGTATTTTCCCATAGGTTGCAATGTCAGCACGAATACCATAGAATTCCTGAGCCCCGCCAAGCCCTATGCGAAAGCCCGTAATCATTTCATCAAAGATTAAAGCTGTTCCTGTTTTTTTAGTAATTGTTCTTAGTTTCTTTAAAAAGCTGGCTGGCTGAACGCCCGGTTTTCTGCTTTGCACAGGTTCAGTTAAAACAGCCGCCAGTTCATTTCCTTTTTTACGTATGATTTCAAGGGATTTCTCTGAATCATAATCAAGCACAAGTACCTCTTTTATCATGCTTTGAGGAATTCCCGGTGCTTGTGGAATCACGCCGTTTTCACCCTCGGCCGCCAGGACGCCGTCAAAGGTGCCATGAAATGATCCTGAAAAAATGACAATTTTATCGCGACCTGTCACGGCTCTTGCTATACGAAGAGCAAACATGACGGCTTCCGTGCCGCTGTTGCAAAAAGTCACTCGGTCCATGCCTGATATTTCACAAATAAGTTCAGCTACCTCGCCGGTTAAATCAGATTGTGGTCCAAGATGGGAGCCCTTCTTTAACTGAGATTCAATGGCATCGGATATGAAAGATGGGTTGTTTCCTAAAAAATTGACCCCGTACCCCATTGCCATGTCAATATATTTATTCTGGTCCACATCCCACAAATAAGCCCCAGCGGAACGATTAGACACAATAGGATATTGAATCTCCTTTATTGACATGCGAAAATTGAGTGTATTGATCCAGTCTGACAATATCGGACGGTATCTTTCAGCCAGTTCCTTCGATGTTTTAGTCCGTTTAATGTATCTTGCTATAAGTCCGCTGAGAAATTCACCTTGCTTTAAGGTTACGGATTCGCTTGAATTATTTATTACAAGGCTGTGATTCAAAGGTTTGATTTGAGATAAATCTGATTCCTGTTCAGGTCTCTCTTTATCTGTAGAGAGATTGCTTGTCTTCAAAAATTCGAGTTGTTTGGAAACAACCTCCGACATGGTTTCAGATATTGTTTTTAATTGTTGTTGAAATATAGAATTTATAGATGGAGGCGTATCATTATTTGTTAATTCAACAAAGTTTTCTTCTATGCTGTAATTTTCTTTTACAGGCGGTGTGGATTCAGTGGACCGTCTGGTTTGGATGGACTGGGTGGTTTGGGTGGACGGCTCAATACTTTTCTGGTTCTTTTCAATATATGAGATCAATGCATCAATGGTCGAAATATCATCAAAAAGGTTTCGCAAAGGTATTGATACGCCAAATGAGGATTCGATTTTTCGTTGTAAACGGGTAAATATGATTGAATTTGCACCTATGGAAATCAATGGCAAGTGACGATTATCAGACGATATCCTCACCGGCAGGAGTTCGTCAAGAAGCGGGATCAAAATATTTTCAATGGTTATATTTTGCCGCTCTTTTGACACCTCCTTCTTCTCAATATCTTGAATTTCAGCATCTTTTCTGTTCGAACTATTGATGCTGTTTGAAATCTTTGCATCAGTACCGACAACGGGGGGATGAATGGGAAATGATTGTCTCTGAAATGCATATGTACCGTATGTCTTTTGATTGTCACATTCTGGCGCATTGCAAATAACGATATGAGCGTTTGTACCGCTATAACCAAAAGAGCTGATACCAGCGATACAGTCACCCTGTTTTTCAGGCCAAGGGATGACTCTGTCAGCCACCTGGATGGGTAGTTCATCCCATGGAATATGAGGACTGGGCTCTTTGAAATTCAAACTCGAAGGTATTTGTCTATGCTGCAAGGCAAGAATCGTTTTAATAAACCCGGCTATCCCGGAGGCCGCTTCCAAATGACCGATATTTGTTTTAACAGATCCGACAATAACTTTTTCAAGGTTCTTTCTTTTATTAAAGACCATGCCAAGCGCACGCGCTTCAATGGGATCTCCAAGGGAAGTTCCTGTTCCATGTAATTCAATATAATCCACATCGTCTATATTGACACCCGCATGTATATGGGCTTTATTAATCACATTCTGTTGTGAAATTGCGTTGGGTGCGGTCAAACTGCTGCTTGTTCCGTCCTGATTTAAAGCAGTACCTTTAATAACGGCTAAAATCGGGTCTTTGTCCGATATGGCCGAGGACAACCGTTTAAGGACGACAACACCACATCCTTCGCCTCTCCCATAGCCATTTGCCGAAGCATCAAATGTTCTGCATTTCCCATCGGGAGACAACGCCTGGATAGCTGAAAACGCGACAAATGGTTCCGGCCGCAACATTAAACTGACACCGCCCACCAGCGCCATGTCACAAAGATTGTTCTCAATATTTTGTGCTGCCATGTTTAAGGCGACAAGGGATGAAGAACACGCGGTGTCAATGGTAATAGCCGGCCCTCGAAAATCATAAATGTAAGCAAGACGACCAGAGCCCGTGCTGAAGCCGCTTCCCGTCGCTGTAAATTCGTTGAGATTGCCCGTATCACCGCCAATGTGGGATAAATAATAATCCTGATTACACATACCTAAGAAGATACCGGTGTTTGAACCTTTAATCTTTGAAAAATCTTGTCCGGCGCGTTCCAATGCCTCCCAACTTACTTCCATCAGCAATCGTTGCTGTGGGTCCAGCCATCTGGCTTCATCCAGCGACATGCCGAAACAATGTGGATCAAAGGCACCGGGATCATCTAAGAATCCACCTTTGTTGGTGTACATGGTTCCAGGCTTGCGTGAAACAGGATCAAAATATTTTTCAACCTTAAAACGATCTTCAGGAATGGTTCGGATAGCATCTTCGCCTTTCAGCAACATTTGCCAGAAGTCTTCCGGATTATCAGCTCCTGGAAAACGACAGGACATGCCGATGACAGCAATGGGCGACTGTTCTTTCAGCGTATTGTTTTCAGCAATCAATTCTTTTATTTTGTTTGACGCCTGCTTTATTGTCGACAGGTATTTTTTTTCTTTGTTTGTATCCATAATCAACCATTCGTTTTTTTAATTAGCGCCCTTTAGGCGGGCTTCAGTCTGGCTCAATATTTTATTTTAGCACATGATTGCATGGCATTTAATTTGTATAAACTGCCATGGGCAGACCATATTGGGGATCTGGCCTGCCCACAACAAATATCGAAACTCCAGTTATTACAAATCATCGGACGAAATTTCTTATAAAAAAGGACAGGTAATCTTCAATGAAAAAAAGCCAGCCTCGTCCCCCACTGTTTGAATCAGAAAATTGAGCTATAAAATGGCATCAAATTTACAGCGATCATAGCAGCTCATACATTTAATACATTTATCCCTATCAATGACGGCCACCTCTTTTTTATGCCAGGTAATGGCATCGGCAGGGCACCCCTTGGCACAAAGCCCGCAGCGCTTGCACGCCTCCTGGTCCACCTCAAATTTTACCAGATCCGGACAGGTCTTTGCCGGACAGATCTTGTCATAGATATGGGCCTCAAACTCATCCCTGAAATACCGTAATGTGGACAAAACCGGATTGGGAGCGGTCTGCCCCAAGCCACAAAGGGCCGTGTGCCCCACCACATGGCACAGGGACTCAAGCTGTTCAATGTCCCCGTCTTTACCCTTTCCCTTGCAGATATCCTCCAGAATGGTGAGGATTCTTTTGGTACCTTCCCGGCAGGGGGTGCATTTACCACAGGACTCATCCTGGATAAAATCCATGAAATAGCGTGCCATATCCACCATGCAGGTGGTATTATCCATGACAATGGCCCCCCCGGACCCCATTATGGCCCCCACCTTGGCAATGGCCTCATAATCAATGGGGGTATCCAGGTGTTCTTCCGGCACACACCCACCCGAGGGCCCGCCCAGCTGGACGGCCTTAAAGGTTCGTTTGCCAGGCACCCCGCCGCCGATGTCATACACAAGACTTCGAATGGAAGTTCCCATGGGCACCTCCACAAGGCCGATGTTGGCCACATCCCCTGACAGGGCAAAGACCTTGGTTCCCTTGCTGGTCTCGGTGCCCACACTGGCATACCAGGCCCCGCCATTTAACATGATCTGGGCTACATTGGCCAGGGTTTCCACATTGTTCAAGATGGTGGGTTTCCCCCACAATCCCTTGTGAGCCGGAAAGGGTGGTCTGGGGATGGGCATCCCTCTTTTACCTTCAATGGACCGCATGAGGGCGGTTTCTTCACCGCACACAAAAGCCCCGGCACCCTGGTACACCTCCACGTCAAAATTAAACCCTGATCCCAGTATATCATCCCCAAGAAGGCCGTAATCCTTTGCCTGGTCAATGGCAATGTGCAGTCGTTTAATGGCCAGGGGATACTCGCTCCTGCAATAAATATAGCCTTTATGGGCGTTGATGGCCCTGGCGGCAATGGCCATACCCTCCAGCACAGCATGGGGATCAGACTCCAGAATACTTCGATCCATGAACGCCCCGGGGTCCCCCTCATCGGCATTGCATAGCACGTATTTCTCATCCCCGTCCGCCCATTTGGCAAACCGCCATTTTGCTCCGGCAGGGAAACCGGCGCCCCCTCGTCCCCGGAGGCCAGATGCCATCATTTCATCAATGATATCTTCAGGGCTCATCTCGGAAAGCACCTTGGCAAGACCAAAATACCCATCCCTGGCAATTGCCTCATCAATCAACTCAGGATCAATGAGTCCCTTGTTCCGCATGGCCCTGAATTCCTGACTGGCAAAAAAAGGAATATCCACCATCTTGGCAATTTTCTTCTTGGTGGCTGGATTTTTATAAAAAAGCCGCTCCACCGGTCGTCCGTGCAGACAATGTTCCGTGATCAGTTCCCTTGCATCTTCGGGTTGTATCCTCTGGTAAAAAACCCCTTCAGGCTGCACCACCATCACAGGCCCCACTGCGCAAAACCCATTGCAACCAGTTATAACAATGGCAACCTCTTCACTTAAGCCCTGTTTTTCAATCTCTTCATTGAGCGCCACCCTCACCTTCTCACTTCCGGTGGAATCGCATCCAGTACCGCCACAGAGCATCAGCTGCATTCTAATTTTATTCATGTACATCTCCCTGATCCCATGCCTGGGCTATTTATAGTTTTCCAAAATTTGTATCACCTTGTCCGATGAAACAGCGCCATGGACATCCTTGTCCACCACCATCACAGGTGCCAGACCACATGCGCCCAGACACCGCACCCCTTCCAGGGAAAACCGACGATCCTCTGTGGTGCCGCCCTCTTTCAAACTATATTTACCATGGATGCGATTGAGACTCTCCTTGATTCCTTTGACATAACAAGCAGTACCGGTGCAGGCCTTAATAATATGCCGCCCCTTGGGGGTCAGGGAAAAAAAAGAATAAAAAGTGGCCACCCCAAACACCTGACTCACAGGTAGATCAAGTTTAGAACTGACATGGGACAACAATTCCCGGGGAAGGTACCGCACCACCTCCTGGCACTCCCGGAGCACCGTGATCAATGCCCCGGGTTTTCCCCTGCCCGCTTCAATAATACCATCTATTTTTTCCCACATTTTTCCATCAATATCCGAATGGTGTGGATGAATCATTTTTATCATTATTGACTCCATTGCTTTGGTTCCCTGGACCCAGCACTCCCTTTCAAACAATGCCCTTGGAACGTCATTTTTTTAAAATTACCATCATCTATTCCGGGGATGGGACCCCAGGCCATTTTTTAAAATAAGTGGCAAATTTACCCCCACCCCCTTTTTTTTGCAACCTTTATAATTTAAGGGGCCGCGACCAGCAGATCC
>CAKZLA010000120.1 GCA_937124525.1 uncultured Desulfobacterium sp. | reverse complement strand
AAACCGATTTACAAAAATGGGGTTTTAAGCAGGATATCCGTGTTGAAACCACCTTGGTGGACAAAAAACTGCTTAAGGAAGTGGATGAATTCTCCATTGTAGAGAAGTATACGTGCATGAAAAACACCTGCAATCTGTTATTCCTTTCCAGGGTTGAGAGGCGAAAAGGCATATATGAATTGCTTGAGGCATTTAAGGTGTTAAATAAAAGTATTGGTTTGGTCGAAAAAATAAACCTATCCATCTGCGGAGATGGCATGGAACTTGACCGAGTGGAAAAATGGATACAATCTGAAAACTTGACGAATATCAGGTTACAGGGATTTGTCTCTGGTGATTCCAAGAAAAAAGCCTTTGACAATGCGCATATCTTTATTTTTCCATCTTATGGTGAGGGCATGCCCAATGCCGTCCTGGAAGCCATGGGATTCGGGTTGCCGGTTATTTCAACGCCAGTGGGAGGCGTTGTGGATTTTTTTTCCCCTGGGAAAAATGGGTATTATATTTCAATTGGCGATGTTCATGACATGGTGGTAAAAATAAAGAAACTTTTACATGATAGGGGTGCCTTGAGCACCATGGCCTTGCATAATTACAGATTGGCCCAGGACTGTTTTACATCAGACAAAGTGGCGAAGCGAATGGAAATAATTTTTGATCAGATAATGAGTGTTTAATTATGCAACAAATCACACAACAGTTAAAATCCGGTAACATGGAAATTTTAGAGGTCCCTTTTCCTGTAATGACAGAAGGGCAGATACTTGTCAGAAATCATTATTCTGTTATCAGTGCAGGTACCGAGGGGAAAACCGTTTCCGATGCCAGAAAAGGCTATATTGCCAAGGCCAGATCACGTCAGAAAGAAGTGAAAATGGTTATTAGCATGATGAAACAGGAAGGCATCAAAAAAACATACGATGTGGTTATGAACAAGCTCGAAGCCCTTGCTCCTTTGGGATATAGTTGTGCTGGAGAAGTGATTGCCGTTACAGAAGGAGTAAGGGATCTGAAACCGGGAGATCGGGTGGCATGTGGGGGGGGCGGGGCGTTCCATGCGGAAGTGGTCGCCGTCAATCGCAATCTTTGTGTCAAACTGCCGGAAAGTGTCGATTTAAAACATGCCGCATTTACAACTATGGCTTCCATTGCCATACAAGGTATCCGCCAGGCAGATCTAAGGTTTGGGGAAAATTGTGCAGTCATAGGGTTGGGATTGATCGGACTGATTACATTGCAGGTGTTGAAGGCGGCCGGTATGAAGGCGATAGGCATCGACATTGACCCGTCGAAAATGGAAACCGCCAGGCTTTTGGGGGCGGATCTTGCATTGACAAGAGATCAAGGCGGAATAGATAAGATAATCCAGGATTTTACCAGGGGGTATGGAACCGATGCCGTCATTATCACTGCCGGAGCCAACTCCTTGGATCCCGTGGACTTTGCCGGAACAATTTGTCGCAAAAAAGGCAAAGTGGTGGTAGTAGGGGCCGTGCCGACAGGGTTTTCCCGCGCTAATTATTATAAAAAAGAGCTTGATTTACGTATGTCTGCCAGTTATGGTCCGGGTCGCTATGATCCGACCTATGAAGAAAAGGGTATTGATTATCCAATCGGGTATGTTCGCTTTACTGAAAACCGAAATATGCAGACCTTTGTTGATTTGCTTGCAGAAAAGAAAATTAATATTGAGCCGCTTATCACCCATGCCTTTTCATTGCATGATGCGCCCAATGCCTATGATATGATCATGGACAAAAAAGAACCAGTCATCGGGTTGCTCATCAACTATGATCTTGAAAAAGAGCTTAAAACAGATGTGATATTAAAAAAACTTCCTGATAATGGGAATATTTCCCGAAATGTCGGATTTATCGGGGGGGGGAATTTTGCGCAAAACGCAGTTTTGCCCCGTCTCAAAGGGAAGTGTGATTTTGTGGGTATTGTCACTTCCAAAGGCAACAATGCGCGTTATATCGCTGAAAAATATAACTTCGCATATTGTGCCGATTCCCCGGATAAACTGATCGAAGATAATGATATCGGCACCATTTTTATATTGACCCGTCATAACACCCATGCCCGGTTTGTGGCGCAATCTCTTCTTGCAGGAAAAAATGTATATGTAGAAAAACCGTTGGCAATGAATTTTGATGAATTGGTCATGGTAAAAGAGGCATGGGAACAATCCGGAAAAAATGTCATGCTGGGGTTCAATCGCCGGTTTTCGCCCTTGATTAAAAACATGATGACCCAGTTGCTGACCGATACAAAAAAATCCATCAATATCAGGGTAAATGCCGGTGTTGTTCCGCAAGACCACTGGGTTCATGATCCTGAAATTGGGGGAGGGCGGATTATTGGGGAGGTTTGCCATTTTATCGATCTGGCAGGATTTATTGCAGGAAGCAAAGCTAAAAATGTCCAGGCTTTTTCATTATCGGATTATCCGTCCCTTGATGATACGGTGAGTATCAATATTGAATATGAAAATGGTAGTATCGCTGCCATTAGTTATTATTCAAACGGCAATAAGCATGTGCCGAAAGAGCGGATTGAGGTTTTTTCCAATGGAATGGTATTTATGATCGATGATTTCATAAAAATGAAAGTATTTTCGGAAACAGGGGTAAAAAAAAGCAAGTTGAAGGCTCAGGATAAAGGGCATACAGCAGAGTTTTCTAAAATTGCCGAGGTTCTATCAATGGAAACTTCTTTTCCGATTTCATTTGATGATATATACCATAGCAGTTTGGTCACTCTGGAGGCAATCCGCTCGATAAAGGAAAAACGCATGGTGAGTGTCTCAGCATGATGAGTCAGGAACAGAGAACATCACTGGCCCGGCTCGAACAGTTTGTCGAGATGTCCGGTTTTATGGGGTATGACCCTTATGACACATTGAATTCGCATTTTGATTTCAGTCGGTTCGGTAAATGGGGGGCTGCTGTAGCCATTCAGGTTCAAAAGCGGAATCCCATCAATATTCGTTCCCTGTTGGGTATCCCAAAAGGATTCAATCCCAAGGGGGTGGGACTGTTTCTCAAAGCTTATGCCTTGCGTTATGATTCTACCGGAGATGTAAGATATCTAAAAAAGGCGAATCAACTGTTCAGATGGTTGGAGTCTAATTTTTCAACAGGATATTCCGGAAAATGTTGGGGGTATAACTTTGACTGGGCAAATGCGTATGGAACCTTGCCAGCCTTCACGCCATCTGTGGTGGTGACTTCTTTTGTCGTCGACGGGATCTTTGAATATTATAAGTTGACACAATCACAAAAAGCCAAAGAAAGCATCATCAGTGCGGCTGAATATATCAGACAAGATATTCCGGTAACAGAATTTCCTGAAGGGATCTCTTTCTCATATACCCATCTCTCCAAAGGGGTTTGCTACAACGCCAGCTTGCTGGCTGCTGAAATCCTTGCCAAGGCAGATTTTATCAGTGGCAGGGATGAGTATCAGGATCAGATTAATAAAGCGGTTGATCTGGTACTTTCAAAGCAGAAAACCGCAGGGGAATGGTGGTACAGTTTTAACACGGAAAGCGGGAGAGAAAGGCACCAGATTGATTTCCATCAGGGGTTTGTTCTGGTTTCCCTTTATAATATCAACAGACTGATGAAAAGTCCCAGGGTCGATATTGAGGAGGCCATAGCCAAAGGACTTTCGTTTTACAAAAAATTTCAGTTTTTATCCAATGGCCGTTCTTTATGGCGTCTTCCCGGGAAATGGCCTGTGGATATCCACAATCAAAGTCAGGGTATTATCACCTTTGCCATGCTCAAGGAGTATGACCCGGAGTATCTGGATTTTTCCCGGAAAATTGCCTGTTGGACCATCAATCAAATGCAGGATAAAGCAGGCTATTTCTATTACCGGAAATATCCTGTTTTCACCAACAAAATACCATACATGCGCTGGGCTCAAGCTTGGATGATGTTGGCGTTGTCAGAAATGTTAAACAGGAATTGAATTTATTTTTTATGGTAAAATTTAAGGCATCCCAAGAGCCTTAATTTTAAAGGCTATCCCGCCTTAAGTGGGTAGCCAATAAATTGTCAAAACCAACTAAAATAACAAATTATTTTAGCATGTTAAGCCAGATCAATACTTGTAGACTTGTCCGTCTTTAAATTGATTTCAAGTTTGCTTTAAAGAGATAAATAAAATTTTTTGTAGTTTATCAGTATGATAAAGGTATGGAATAAATGCAAACCCTTACACTCGGTGTCATAATCATCGAGGGGCACGTCCAGGGGTTGGCCAACACCCGAGCATTGGGAATGGCCGACATTCCTGTCATTATAGTGGACAAAACCGATTGCATGGCCAGGTATTCTCGCTATTGCCAAGGATTTTTTCGTTGTCCGGATTTTAACAAGGATGCGCTGGCTGATTTTTTGGTACACTTGGCTGTGGAACAGGGATTAAAAGACTGGCTGCTCCTTCCTTCAAATGATCATGCTGTACTTACACTTTCCCGGAATAAAGAACGGCTGGAGCAGTATTATAAGGTCATTACACCCGGGTTGGATATCATTGACAGCATTTATGACAAATCCCGACTTTTGACCATGGCCCAAAAACT
>CAKZLA010000119.1 GCA_937124525.1 uncultured Desulfobacterium sp. | reverse complement strand
AGACTGTTTGAGGACATGCCTGCCCGCAGTTTCTGTGCTTTAGCCTGGAAGGGCAAAAATACCCCCCGACGTTCCCGTTCCGGTCAGGGCAGCTATCGGGGGCGGCATAGTACCCTTTTTGATTTTTGTTGTGGGCGGTATCAAACCCAGATCTGCCTGTGACTTCAAAATGGGTACTGGTGCCTCAATAAGCAAATGTAATGCCATATCGATAATGATCGTGTTAATTTGTGCTTTTGAGGGGATAGTATTTTTATATCTCTTTGATATCAAATCTTTTTTATTATTTTGTTAAACAATGTTTAGCTTTTGTTGAATTTCCATTTTTTTTGTGTTACACAGAAAATCGTACATGTAATGAGCGGGGGCTATACATGAAATGCACAGTGCTTAGGAATGAGCCCGACCCCATCCCCCTTCGGGGGCGGCATAGTACGATTATTTAAGACTTTGGAACCAAATCCCAATGTCCAGGAGACAGGGTGACCAGAATTAGAAAATTCAGCCGTGAAGAGCGGCGTTTTTTTAAAACAGTGTATCATGCAGCCTTTGCCAATCCCTTTGGAGAACTGCGGGAAAAACTGGACAGAACCATTGCCGGACTTTTCCCTTCGGTTTCCCGCAGGGAGAGTGTGGATCGCTGTATAGAAGAGATTGATGTCCGGGTAAAACAGTTGGAAAAAGAGGGGTGTGCCACCCTGGATGCCTTCAGAGGGCAGGATCAAAATCTGATCCGTGTGGTATTTCTGTTTGATATTTTCCATAAGTTCCGGGAGCATTTTGACCAATTGATCATGGACCAGATCTCTGCGGGAGATGTACCCGTCAAAGTTTCCTTTGCCCGGGAGGCCATGGCCATGCTCCAGCAAAGGGGATTCCTCCAAAGCTGCCATGACCACTATTTTGCCTTTTCCTTTCAGTTGCGCCGGGCCTTTTTTTTCATCTCCAACTCCCTTGTGGGCACAAGCCCCTGCATGAAGGAGTTGAAGCGAAAATTATGGAACAATGTCTTTACCAGCAATATTGAGTGGTATGATAAATATCTATGGAACCGCATGGAGGATTTTTCCACCCTGATATTGGGAGAAACCGGCACGGGCAAGGGAACGGCGGCCATGGCCGTGGGTCGCAGCGGTTTTATTCCCTTTGACAGCAGCAAGGGATGTTTTGCCGACAGTTTCACCGGCACCTTTATCTCTTTAAATCTTTCCCAGTTTCCCGAAACCCTGCTGGAATCAGAACTTTTTGGCCATAGAAAAGGGGCCTTTACCGGGGCGGTGGAGGACTATCCAGGTGTGTTTGATAGATGCAGTCCCCATGGTGCCATTTTGTTGGATGAAATTGGTGAGGTGGCCAACCATGTTCAGATCAAGCTTTTGCAGGTGCTCCAGGATCGAGTGTTTGCTCCTGTGGGTAGCCATGTAAAATCCCGGTTCCAGGGACGGGTCATTGCCGCCACCAACCGTTCCATGGATGATATTGTCGGGGGCAGGGTACTAAGGGATGATTTTTATTACCGTCTCAGCTCCGATGTCATTGAAATGCCTCCCCTACGAAAACGAATTCTCCAGGAACCGGAAGAATTGACGGCCCTTTTGACATTCACCGTGGAACGGATCATGGGAACCCAATGTGATGAACTGGTAAGGAAAGTGATTCGCATGATTGACAGGGAGCTTGGAAACGATTACCACTGGCCGGGGAACGTCCGTGAACTTGAGCAGTGTGTCAAGCAGGTCATGCTTCGGCGGGGCTATGAACAATTGCAGAAAAAAAAGACAGGTGGGGTTAAGCACCGCCTGATAAAGGGGCTGGATAGCGGGGATATGACGGTGTCAGAATTGACATCCGGTTATCTGCAGCTGCTCTATGATAAACATGGAGCCTATGAAAAGGTGGCCCGGCGGGCCGGCATGGACCGCAGGACCGTTAAAAAATATATTGATCAGCAGGGCATATCCTGAAGGGATATCATGGAATTGTCCCCAAATTATATGTGAATAAAAAAAATAATCATCGAGTTACAGGAACAAATCTTATGCTTAGTTTTCTTCCCGGCCCGGTAAAGGGTATTTTGTCCTTCTTATGTTATCTTATCAATACAATGATAATGTGTACGATTATTTTCATGGTGGCACTGGTGAAGTTCACCATGCCACTTGCCTTGTGCAGGGTTCTTTGTGATAAGTGGCTCATTGCCATCTCAATGGCCTGGATCAGCGTCAATATGTTTAATTCCCGGGTCTTTACCCGCATTGAGTGGGATATCCGGGGGGTGGATGCCCTGGAGATGCAGGAGTGGTATCTTGTCCTTTCCAATCATCAGTCCTGGATGGACATATTGGTGCTTCAGACGGTGTTTAACCGCAGGATTCCTTTTTTAAAGTTTTTTTTAAAAAAAGAGCTGATCTGGGTGCCCTTTCTGGGACTTGCCTGGTGGGCCCTGGACTTTCCCTTCATGCGCCGCTACACCCGTCGGTTTCTGGAAAAAAATCCTCATTTAAAAGGAAAAGATCTGGAAAGTACCCGTAAAGCCTGTGAAAAATTCAAAGCACTTCCCATTTCCATCATGAATTTTGTGGAGGGCACCCGGTTTACCTTGGCAAAACATGACTCCCAAAAGTCCCCCTACCAGCACCTGCTCAAACCCCGGGCCGGGGGCGTGGCCTTTGTGCTGGGGGCCATGGGAGAAAATCTCAACGCCATCATTGACGTCACCATCGTGTATCCCCAGGGAGCGGACAGCTTTTGGGGATTCATCTCCGGCAGGGTGAAAAAAATTGTTGTGGATGTGGAGACCATGCCTGTCTCTGGAGAAATGGTGGGGGATTTTTTCAATGATGCCCCCTTCAGGGAGCGTTTTTGCCACTGGCTAAATGGCCTGTGGAAACACAAGGATGCCAAAATCCAAAGCCTCCTTGGCCAGGCAAATCAAGGGGTTGCTGTATCCCATGGGCTGCATTTACATGAGAACGCCCATGATACCTGCCAGGATAAAATGGGAATCCACGATGAACTCAAGGTTGCTTCCCGGAAGTAGATATCCGTTTTCACACCGAACAATGAGGTTGATCAAAAGGGCGGGAAGCGTTGCCAGTAAAAAACCAATGGGGCCTGTCATGCCAAGAATGGAGGCAAAAAGAAGTACCATAGTCAGGGTGATTAAGACTTTTATAATCAACTCCAGGCTCCGGGTTTCCCCCAGTATTAGGGGCAGGGTTTCCTTGCCGGTGATCCTGTCTCCCTGCATTTCCAGCACGTTGAAAAAAGCGGTTCTGGCAAAGACAAGGCCAGTGGCAAAAACAAAGGATATTCCCACGGAAAGGGGCTTAAAGTTCTCCATGGCCGGAAGGATGGATGTCACCGTTCCCCAGGCCGCCGCAATGAGGATGGTCTTTGATCCGGGGATGTCCTTTAATGCCTTAAATCGATTTACACCGGGCAACACAGAGAAAATGCCAAGGTTGTAGGTAAGTCCCAGAAAACTCATGAGCATGAGGATTATAAATGCAGTTATGCTGTTGGAAAAAGACAGCATTAGACCAGCCCCCCCACTGGCCAGGGCAAGTGTCGTCATTGTTTTCTTGTGGGTCTCATAAAATTGAGCCCGCTCCGGGTGGTTGTATCGATCCGATGAGATGGTCAAAAGATTATTCAGGATCTGCATGGAAAGAACATACAGCGCTGCAACGGTGGCGTGGATCAATGTGCGGTCCAGTTCCTGGAGGGAAGCACAGGCCCAGGTTAGGCATCCGGCCCCCATGGCCAGCAGTATATTAGTTTTCAGCAACAGGTTCCGGGCCTTGAAAAAAAAACGGTTCTTTTTTCGGCTGGCACGAATATGCTCTTCAATGGCCCGGCAGGTTTTGTTAATGATCCAGTTGGGGGTGGATGCCCCGGCGGTGATGGCCACAGAGTCTGCATTGCCTATTAATTGATAATCCAGTTCCGAAATATCTTCTATGTGCATGGACGGTTTGCCAGTGGCCTTGGCAATCTGGGCCAGTCGTTGGGTGTTACCACTGTGCTTTCCCCCCACCACAATTACGGCGTCGCTTTTTCGGGCGATGTCCCTTGTTTCTGCCTGGCGCTTTTCCGTGGAATTACAGATGGTGTCATGGAGTTTGTAATGGGGATGGTTTTCGCTGATCCATTGTGTTATCTCCCGGTACAAGGAGGTGTCCTGGGTGGTCTGGGCCACCACAACAGCCTTATCAAAGGCAGGTAACGCCCTTACCTCTTCCAGGGTGGAGGCTGTAAACCCCCTGTCACCGGCATAACCCAGGAGTCCCCGGACCTCGGGATGGTCTGCATCACCGATGATAATGGCGGTGTATCCCTTTTCATTGTGTCTGCCAATGATGGTCTGGACTCTGATCACCCGGGGGCAGGTGGCATCAATGACTTTAAACCCCGCAGCTTCAAGGGCAATTTTATCCTGGGGCGGCACCCCATGGGCCCGGATGAGAATGGTGCCCCGGCCTTTTTCCGGAATTTCTTTGATACTGGGAATGCCCTTCTCCCGGAGCATCTCCTGGACCTGGGGGTTATGGATCAGAGGGCCATAGGTACAGATGGGGCCTTGGGTGCGGTTGGCGGCATCCAATACCATGTCCACGGCCCGGCGGACCCCCATGCAGAAGCCAGCTGTTTTTGCAATGATTATTTTCATGAGATATTATCCAGAAGTTGGATGAGTTTTTGGAATTCCTGCTCATTCTTGAAGCTGATTTCCAATTTGCCCTTGTTTCCTCTTTTCTTTATCTTTACGCTGGATTGAATTTTTTGGGTGAGATTATTACAGATGGTTTCCAGGGCCATTGTTTCGGGGGTGGGGGGGGCAGGTTCTGGAAGATCTGCTTTTTCCTTTATTTTTTTAACTAACTGCTCCGTGGCCCGAACAGACAAATCCCTTGAGATCACCGTCTCCCAGGCTTTGATTTGAAGGGCTTGGGTTCCAGCCCCCAGAAGTGCCCGGGCGTGTCCCATGGAAATTTGATTCTGGGAAAGGCTTTGACTGATGGCCCCGGGTAGTTTTCTTAATCGCAGAAAATTGGTGATGGTGGATCGGTTTTTTCCGATTTTTTTTGCCACCATTTCCTGGGTATATTCAAACTCTGTGATGAGTCGGTGGTAGGCTTCAGCCTCCTCAAGGGGGTTTAAATTGGCCCGCTGGATATTTTCAATGATGGAGACCTCCAGCACCTGTTCATCGGAGAGGTTCCTGATAATGGCTGGAATCCGGTTGATATTGGCGCGTCGGGCCGCCCGGAATCGACGCTCACCGGCAATGAGTTCGTATTTGTTATTTTGCTTTCTCACCAGAACAGGTTGCAAAATACCCTGTTCAATGATGGAGTCCTTGAGATGCTCCAGGTCCTCTTCGGAAAAGATGGTTCGGGGTTGAAACCGGTTGGGAACAATATCTTCAATGTCACACATGAAAAAACTGCCCGATTTTTCATCCATGGGCTGGATGTCGGGAATGAGGGCAGAAATGCCTCTGCCAAGGCCGGTTTTTCTTACTTTCTTTCCTGTCATCTGTTCAAGAGTTCCTTTGCAAGGGTCAGGTAACTTTTGGCACCGGGGGAGCTGGCATCATAGGAGATCACCGGCATGCCGTAACTGGGGGCTTCTGCCAGTTTGACATTGCGGGGAATTTTGGTTTTAAAGATCATTTTTATGTAACAGGTATTTTATTTTATGCGTTTCCATTGCCTATTTTAATTTTAGGTGATATAACAATTTTTGCTTTATTTTTTTCAAATAAAATAATTAGATATAGTAGTTTAGCATTACTATGTTTACTTGTGTTGTTATGGTTTAAAAACTATCATTTTAATTCTAATATTTCTAAAATAAAAAGTAAGCATTCAATTGTATTGTGGAATATTGCAAAAGAGAAAAATAAAAATTTAGATTTTTTAAAACATAAGATTAAAATTGAAGAGCCAGAAACATTAGTGTTTGTTGAAGCTTTTCATAATTCAAGAGATAGCACTTATTTTTCTAGCCAATTAAAACCTTACAATGTTAAATGCCTTGCTGGGAGCATAGTTGTAGCATCAAAACATAATATCGAGTTTGTAAAGTATGTTAAGGAAGTGAGCAATTTTAAGTTTTGTCACATTAAATTGCATTCAAAAAACAAACCCATAGAAATTATTATTATAGATGTGTATGCAAGTCCTATTCATAGTAGAAAAGACGCTTTACAGAAAATTATAAATTATGCCGAAGCAAATAACATTGATATTATAGCGGGCGACTTTAATACTCCTTATGAGAGTGTGCATTTTAAAATGTATGCAACAAATTACCAATCTTTAAGGAAATTTCAAAACGGTTTTTCATCAACATGGCCTTTTGGTTTGCCTTTATTGGAGCTAGATCAAATTTGGATAAAAAAATCACATACACCAATAGCGTTAAAAAAGTTCTACAATGTAGATACAGACCATGCTATGTTATTAGGTTTCTTTGATTAAGGTCTATTAGTTTAAATCTTTGTAAGATTTAAAAGAAGTACTCAAATCACATTTATTAAGCATTTCTTTAAAAATTATATTACTTCACTTCCTTAATTAAATAAACATAAACAGGGAAATGATCACTGAAGCCATTGGTAAAGCCACCATCAGCAAAACTACGTAATGGATAGCCTTTGTA
>CAKZLA010000118.1 GCA_937124525.1 uncultured Desulfobacterium sp. | reverse complement strand
ATGCCAGTCTCGTATCATTGCGCTGCTGAAAATATACGTTAACCGAAGAACTTTTTTCCGCATAGATCTGTTCAGGAGCTTGTTCCAGAATCAGGGAGCGGAAAAAATCTTTTTGCCTCAAATTCAATCCATCACACCAATGCAGTCCCATAAAAGAATTGAAATACAAAGTCTTTCCCTTACCGGTTTTTTTTGAGATCACCGCCGGCTCCCCTGCATCATTTGTCGCCAATACCCGGGTATCGTCGTCAACCCGAATAATCTGAGTCATAAACGGAGCTTCAATACGTTCTTCGCAAAACTCAAACACGGAAGATTCGGCAACATCAATCTCTTTAAAGCCAAATAATTTCTGCAGATTTTTACCGGGCACACCTTCCTGAGGCACTTCGCCCCAGTCATTTATAGTCCCCAGCCTGGCATCTGCGATTAAAGTTCCACCATTATACACGTAATTCTCAAGCATTTTGACAACGTATTCAGGAATCCGCAGAGTCGACTGGAAGACGGCGGCCAGACGCTGGCCGAAAGACAAAGCCGACAAAGACCTGCAGGCAACCTGTTTCAGTTATGCCTACCGGATCGAACACAGAGCCATTCCTGAGTTCCGCTTCGATGTTATCACCAAGACCAAGACCCCGACTTACGAACAGCATTACACGCATCGTACCCCGGACAGCTTTGTCCGTTTGAACAAGCTGGTCGAGATGGTTGAACGCGCTACCGCAGCCGACGCGTTTTATCCGAATGAAAACAGCTACGCGTGCAGTGACTGCGTGTATAAACACACCTGCGCGTCATGGCATCATCAACAGGCTGCGTGAAAGGAAAGAGTAAAATGAATGATTTACTATTGGATGCCGGAGCGCATCGCATCAGCCGGGCCGCTTTACAGGCCATACCGACCCCGGAGCCTACTTCGTCATGGAAACCGGTCAGCCATCATCAGGCCGCCAACCTGGTGCTGGGTGAAGCCCTGGTACGCGGCTTCAACGTCACCAGTGAGGAGTACGGCGTCAATCCGTCCGAAACAAAGATGTTCGGCGTCCTGCGCTTTCATCCGGAGGGCCATCCGGAATGGTCGAGGGCGTTGGGCCTGCGTAACAGTCACGATAAAAGCATCGCATTGGGCCTGACTGCCGGACTGTCGGTGCTGGTCTGTTCAAACCTCTGCTTTGGCGGAGAAACTACGATCCACCGGCGGCACACATCAGGTATCGACATCACCGGACTGATTCCGGAAGCATTCGACAGTCTGGAACTGCAGTTTGCCCGGCTGGAGTCTCGCGTTGAGATACTGAAGGTAATGCGTCTGCGTGAGAACAAAGCCCCTTATTGTGCGGCTTTTTACGTAAAAAAAACAATAAGTTCCGGAAAAAATCGCTGGCTGGAAATAAATAACTGGATAATCATCAGAAACAGCCTTGAAATGAAGTTTTCCACACGCAATTCTGCCCTGTTCCACCCCGATTAAATCTGTCCATTCTTTGTTTGCCTTGGTTTCAGCTATAAAATATAGCTTCCATTTTTCTGATTTTGATTTGACATAAACTTGCATAAAAAAACCTTTCGGTTATTATCACCCTCCGAAAAGGGGTAAGGTTCGCCTCGCCAATGTTCAGCAGGTTTCGCAATGTGGGTTGACCGCTCCTACCTCACAGAGCTGTTACAGAGCCACGATAGCGCTTTGGACTGCAAAGGTATCTACATCCTGCCGAACGTAATCAGTTAAGACTTGGGATAGTCAACTTGGGCTTTTACAAGCCCCTTCTGAATCTCTGAGTAGTAGGGGGTAGATGACTCCTACTTGGTGGGGGCTGTGAACCTGATTTTACAACTAACTGATTGACAAGCTGACAGACATTGGATAATTTAATAAGAATACAATAAATTCTGCCTGAAGGCAGAAAAGAAACCGAACAACTATATAATACATAAGAAGCCACGAAGGCCATAATTTTCTTTTTTGGAAAATGGTTCCTTTGTGGCTTTTTTATTTTGAGAAAAATGAATCCACAACGTTCAGAACATACCTGCAAAAGGAGCAGAAATGATGAATCAAGAACAATACAATTGGCCTGAAATGAATCTTATGCCCGTGGGTCTTATCCAGAGTTCCCTTAAAACTCCGAGCATGGGGACCACAAAAAACAATCTCAAACTTAAGCATTCATTGGAAGCACTTAAAAAACAGCATAAAGAAATTGAGAATACCCTGAGTGAAATCCTGATATTCGACCCATGGACCCCCCTTTTAAAAGGGATAGAGGAATTTTCCCATATTCTGGTACTGTACTGGCCCCACCTTATTGGTCCTGAAGGACGAAAGCTTGAACAGGTGCATCCCATGGGAAGAAAAGAGATCCCTCTACAGGGCATTTTTGCCACCTGTAGCCCTGCCCGGCCCAACCCGATTCTGGTATCGGCCGTTGAACTGCTCAGGCGTGAAAAAAACAAATTAATTGTCAAAGGCTTTGAAGCCGTTGACCAAAGCCCGGTGATTGATATCAAGCCTTACAACGTCAATTATCTAAAAAAAGAAAACCTCCGATTCCCGGAATGGATGCAAAAAATCAATGCCGAGCTTGAGGTTTGAAAAAAATATTGACTAATATTTTGGCATGCTGACGAACGCCTGTTGGACACTCAAGCACTGGCATGAAACCATGGACGAGGGGAATTTTTTCAGATATATGGATGAGGTCAACTACCCCTCCTGAATCAGAGATTCAGAAGGGGACTCCTTGACTAAAAGTTAAAGCAGGAATATTTTCAAGTTATTATAACTTGTAAACTTAAACAAAAAGAAGGAGTCCAATTGATATGTCAAAGTTCAACAACACCATGGAGGTCTTTAAATTATTAGAAAAAACAAATTGCAGAAAATGCAATAAGCCGACCTGCCTTGCCTTTGCTGCATCAGTATTCCAAGGCCAGGTTTCTTTAAGTGAATGTCCGTTTATTGATGAAAAAACACTTAAGGCCTATGGTGATAAAAATGATAAAAAAGAATCCGGGCCTGAGCAGGATTATCTAAAAGTCATGGCCCAGTTAAAAGAAACTATCAAGCAAACAGACCTTGAGTCCAGAGCTGGTATACTGGGTGGAAAATTTTTCCATGGCAAGTTGACCATCAAAATCCTGGGAAAAGATTTCAATGTTGACACAAATGGTGAAATGTCCAGCGATATTCATGTCAATCCCTGGATTGCTCCACCAGTGCTAAATTATATTATTTACGGCAAAGGGCTGGCATTGACTGAAACCTGGGTTCCGTTCCGGGAACTTGAAACATCCAAGGATTGGTCCCGTTTTTTTGAGCATCAATGCGTTAAGCGTTTTAAAAAAATAGCCGATTCAAATCCATCTTTTTTCGAGGATATCATTGAACTTTTCAACGGGAAGCCTGTTGAAAATCATTATGATGCAGACATCTCCCTGATCATCAAACCATTGCCGCTTTTACCCATGCTTATTTGTTACAACAACCCCGAAGAAGGTATGGAATCGGATTTGAACCTTTTTTTCGATACCACTGCTGATAAGAATCTGCCAATTGAAAATATTTACAGGCTTAGCACGGGGCTGGCAAATATGTTTGAAAAGCTGGCTGTAACGCATGGATAAAAACGTCAACACCCCCTGGATTAAAGACTTTACAGGGTAAGAGACCTGAAAATGGGGACTTCTCCCAGAAAGTAGAAAATGCTTTTGAACAATGCCAAAAATTATTTTTACCCATTGTCGTATTTGTTATAAAATCTTTATGTTGAAGGAATATTCTTGAATGTCACAGATTAATAACCCCATGGAAATCTATAAATTGTTGAATGGTTCCAATTGTAGAGAATGCAATGAACAAACCTGCCTGGCATTTGCCGTGGCTGTATTTAAGGAAAAAAAGTCGATACATGCATGTCCTTATTTGGAGAAAGAAGTGGTTGAGCGATATGGGGGGGTAATAGAAAAACCCAATACCGTTGATGAATATAAAGCAGAAGCCATTGAAATTTTAAAGCAAAAGATCTCTTTGATTGACCTTTCCGAAACAGCGAAACGCCTGGGAACCAGATTCTCCAACAATAAACTGAGCATAAAAATTTTTGGTAAGGAGTTTAGTG
>CAKZLA010000117.1 GCA_937124525.1 uncultured Desulfobacterium sp. | reverse complement strand
GTTTTCGGAGGGAAAGGGTCGGATGAGCGGTGGCATTTGTTATTTACTGATAGGAAATCTATCTGATTTCAAACTGAAATAAATGGGGCATAAAATGAACCAAAAACCTCGTTCACAAGCATGGCAGATTGCCTTTCTTATCCTGTGTTGCTTGTTGTTCTACATGCCCACAACCGGCTACAGCACATCATCGAACGAAACGCACCCGACTATGCGTAAAATTATTGCTGTGCTTCCTACTGATTTTCCTCCCAATGCTTTTCTTGATCCAGCGACTAACCAACCGGCAGGTTTGGCCGTTGATGTCCTGAACGAGGTGGCACAACGGGTTGATCTTCAGATTGAATATGTCTATGCCAAGTCATGGAACCTTCTGGAGGAAGCGGTTTTAGCTGGAAAAGCAGACCTGGTTACTAATCTAACCATGAATGAAAAACGTCTGAAGCGCATGATATTTACACTGCCGACAGAGACAGTAAAGATATCTCTTATCGCTCGCGCATCGGATATCGGTTACAATAGTATCGAATCGGGTATGAAGATAGGCGTCATGAAGGGAGGCTTCGTGTATAATCTACTTGTTAGCCGCTCTGATATAACCATACACACCTATGCTGGATTGTCTGAGTTGCTAATGGATCTTTTGTCAGGTCGTGTTGACTTGGCCTTAACCTCAGCATCAAACATCCTCAAAATGGCCCATGATGCGGAAATCGCAGATCGGATTAGGGTTATTGAACCGTCTGTGTATGAAACGAAACGCGCTATGGCACTTCGCCCCGGGAATGAAGCACTACGGGATCAGCTCAATAAGGGCATTAAAGAATTTGTTGGAACTGCGGAGTATCAGATCCTTTACCAGAAGTGGTGGGGCAAGCCGGTGCCTTTCTGGAATACCCGGCGTGCCGTCTTGGCGATGGCCGGTGTTGTTGCGGTGCTATTAACGATATTCATGTTATGGCGTTCCCGGGAACGCAAACGGGCGGAGGAGGAAAAGGAGAAACTGGAGGCCCAGTTGCATCAGGCCCAGAAAATGGAGTCAGTAGGACGACTGGCCGGCGGGGTGGCCCACGATTTCAACAACATCCTTAGCGTGATTCTCGGTTATACGGAACTGGCTCTGGAAAGTGTGGACACGAATGATCCGCTGCATGCCGATTTACAGGAAATTTATACTGCCGCCAGGCGTTCCGTCGACATTACCCGGCAATTGCTGGCCTTTGCCCGCAAGCAGTCCATTGAGCCTAAAGTCCTCGACCTGGGCAAGAACGTAGAGGAAATGCTTAAGATACTGCGGCAGCTCATAGGGGAGGACATTGATTTGGCATGGCTGCCCAAAACGGACCTGTGGCCGGTCAAAATGGATCCTTCCCAACTGGACCAGATTTTAGCCAACCTGTGTGTCAACGCCCGGGACGCCATTCCCGGCGTGGGCAAAATCACCATCGAGGTTGACAGGGTAACATTCGACGAAGTCTATTGTGCAGATCACATCGGTTTTATTCCAGGGGAATTTGTTCTGCTGGCCGTCAGTGACGATGGAGACGGTATAGAAGAAGAGACTCTATGCAATATTTTCGAGCCGTTTTTCACCACTAAGGGGGTGGGCCGGGGCACCGGCCTGGGGCTGTCCACGGTCTACGGTGTTGTCAAGCAGAACAACGGTTTCATCAATGTTTACAGTGAACTGGGAACAGGAACGACCTTTAAGATTTACCTGCCACGTTATGCGGGCGAAATCGAGGAGATAAGAAAGGAGAGCTCGGCCGAAATTCTCGAGGGGTGTGGCGAAGTTGTTCTGGTGGTGGAGGATGAATCTTCCATCCTGAAAATGTCCCATAAAATTCTTGACGATCTTGGCTATAATGTGCTGACCGCCGGAACTCCGGTTGAGGCAATGGCTTTGGCCGAGGAAAATGCTGGCAAGATTCACCTGCTCATAACCGATGTGATTATGCCCGAAATGAGCGGCCGGGAATTGGCAGAGCGGATACACGTACTTTCCCCGAATATCAAGATTCTGTTCATGTCCGGCTACACGGCCGACGTGATAGCACATCGGGGGATGCTGGAGGAGGGTTTCAATTTCGTGCAGAAGCCTTTTTCGAAAAAACACATGGCCGCCAAAGTCCGAGCGACGCTGGATAGTATTAAACCCAGATTGTGATTGATTATCCTATTGGGGGATTCTAAGTAAACCAAATTTATCAACAACAACCTAACCTGGACAAGCCGCAGATTTAGATCGTTCACGGCGGCTTCGTCACCGTGAACGCGGTGCTGACTTCGTCCAGTTCCTGGCTCCGGCCGTTATGCGCCGGAACCAGGAGCTGCACCGTTCACCGTGAATCTCACACTAATCCGCGAAGATCCAGAAATATTAAAGCAGGTTGAAAGGTTGTTAACATAATGTTCCTAACCCTTCAGTTTAAAGTAGACGTTTATTTAAAACGCTTTATTTTTAAAGGAGAGTATTATCATGAAAAAAATGGTTGTAAGCATTATTATCTTTTCAATTGTGTTCTTTACAAATTTTTGCCTTGCAGAAGACACATATAAAATTGGTGTCCTGGCAAAAAATGGCCCTGTAAAAGCCCTTAAAATGTGGGAAAGCACTGGAGAATACCTGTCTGCTAAAGTTCCTGGTAATTTTGAAATCGTTCCCCTTGATTTTGATGCAATCTTTCCTGCCATCGAAAAAGAGCAGGTGAATTTCTTTCTGGTCAATTCGTCCATGTTCATAACGGCAAAAGTAAAATATGGCGCCAAAGCCATTGCAACAATGATTAACTCCCGGCAGGGCAAACCGCTGAAATCCTTTGGGGGTGTTATTTTTACGAGCGAAGAAAACGATGAGATAACTTCCATGAAGGATTTATCAGGAAAAACTTTTATGGCGGTAAAAAACTCTTCCTTTGGCGGTTGGCAGATGGCGTATATGGAATTACTCAATCAAGGGATTGATCCGTTTAAGGATTTTTTAAAACTTGAATTCGGCGGGAAACATGACAATGTTGTCCTTGCCGTCCAGAACGGTGTCGTGGATGCAGGTACTGTTCGGACAGACACCCTTGAAAGAATGGCTGCCACGGGAATCATTGAACTTTCAGAATTTAAAATTATCAATTCAAAAGACCATAAGGATTTTCCGTTTATAAGCAGCACTACACTCTACCCTGAATGGCCCATTGCCAAAACAAAAGGAACGCCTGACAAGATCGCCGGACAAGTTGTGACCGCATTGAAATTGCTGCAAATAACAGATAAAGCCGCTCAAAACTCAAAAATTGTAGGGTGGACAGATGCCCTTGATTATCAAGGTGTCGAAGATTTACAAATTAAATTAAAAGTTGGTGCCTACAAATAATTCAAAGAATTTGAAGGACGAAAAGGTGAGCTAAAATCTAAATCCCCGGCCCGGGCAAAGGAGAGTTTTATGCAGAATTTACTTGAAAAACAAAGCATGAAAGCAAAACTATTATCACTGATATTCATATCATTCATGCTGACTGTTGTCGGGCTGGGGATTGGGATCATTATGATTCAAAAAAACCTGTTACACCAGATGGAATTTTTTGTTGCAAAACTTTTAACAGAGAATAATAAGCAGATAAAAAATAAATTTGCCATCTTAGGTAACGAGGTTACCCAGAGTCTGGATCGAATGCCGGAATCCGTAGGCAGTAAAATTGCTGCCAAGACAACCCATGCCCTGAACGGAGAAAAAGACATTGTTTCGTCTGATTTTGAGCAGTCCCTTCAAAGAAATATGGAGTCCCTGGCAGCGCTCATGGCAAAAGTTGCGCCTGCCGCTATCCTTTCCAATGATTTTATAACGCTGATTTCCTATGTAAAATCAGCTTCTTCTGGCGAGGACGTGATTTACGCAGTTTATCTTAAACCGGACGGGCGTCCTTTAACTCGATATTATGACAAACAACATCCTAAGATAAAAGAATTCATCAAGATCAGTAAAGAAAAGAAAAAAATTAATAAAATTTTGCAGGCATCACAAAATGACCCTGATGTCATGATGTTTAACAAAGAGATTAATCTTGAAGGGAAAATTCTTGGCTCGGTGGTGTTATGTGCCAGCAAAAAATCCATGGACGAAAAAATAGCGGCCATGGAACAAAGATTTTTAAATCTGATTGAGAGCAATGGCCAGGAAACCACCAGCACTCTAAATTATGAAGCAAAAAATATTATTGAACAGTTTTTATCAAGGTTGAATAGCATATCTGCCAGTAATTCAGAGGCAGTAGAAAAAGCCGGTGTGCATATCAGAACAGGTATTACAGATGTAGAAAAAAAAATCAGCACACTTATAATGATCCTTGGCTGCATTTCAATGATTATTATTTGCGCCATTCTGTTTTTTGTAATTTCCAGGATAACCCAAAAAATAAACCGTATTGCCCAGACAATTGGAACAGGATCCGTTCAAGTCACCCAGGCATCTGAACAAGTTTCAATATCCAGCCAGAACCTGGCCGATGTCTCCTCCAGACAAGCGTCAGCCATAGAAGAAACTTCCACTTCAATGGAAGAAATGTCTTCCATGACAAAAATGAATGCCGACAATGCCAACCAGGCAAATACACTGATGAAGTTAATCTGTTCAAAGTCAAGCTGAAATAGGCTTTTTTTAAACCTGCTCTTTGAAAATTCGGTAAGCCTAC
>CAKZLA010000116.1 GCA_937124525.1 uncultured Desulfobacterium sp. | reverse complement strand
ATGTTGCACCACTTGATGGGTATGGTTGAAGACGAAGGACTGGTGGAGAAAACCGAGGTCGGATGGCGTATCATCTCGGAGTTTTCACCGGAGTCACCCTCATCTCTCAATGAAAAGTTGTCAGGCAAGTATCCGGAAGCCAAAGTTCCTCTTGATATACTGGAACGTTGTGGTGGATCACTTTCCCATGTTCTGAAAGGTTTGATTGATCCTGTACAATTGCTCTTTCCCGATGCTGATACAACATCTTTAACGAGCCTTTATGAAGATTCTCCTGCTTTTGGCCCGATGAATTCACTGGCCAGCCAGACCATTGTTACAGCTCTGGAGAGGTTACCGGAAGATCAGGAATTGAAAATTCTTGAAATAGGCGCGGGAACAGGTGGAACCACCGCGCATATTCTCCCGCACTTACCAGCGCGTCAGACCACATATGTATTTTCCGATGTTTCGCCGTTGTTTTCCATGAAAGCCAAAGAACGTTTTACGGCATATCCATTTTTACGTTTCCAAACGCTTGATATCGGATCATCGCCTGAACAACAAGGATACAAGCCAAATTCGTTCCATATCATCGTCGCCGCCAATGTATTACACGCCACAAAAGATATCCAGGAGACCTTGATCCATGTCAAAGAATTATTAGCGCCGGGCGGTCTGCTCGTTTTAGTTGAAGGCACAAGCAGACGTCGATGGGTAGATATGATTTTTGGCATGTTGGACGGATGGTGGCTTTTTACCGATGATCCGATACGCTCTTCGCATCCTTTGCTTTCAGTATCAAAATGGGAAAATATACTAAACAACAATGGTTTTCCAAAAGTTTTTGCCATACAGCCTGAAAAGGAGGAAGATGCGCTGTTTCCCCAGGCGGTGATCATTGCAAAAACAGCTGAATATGAGATAAAAAAACCAGAGGAGAGGCCCACGTGGCTTATTTTTGCGGATGCCGAGGGCATTGGTGAAAAAATAGCCTTGCATCTTGAATCAGAACACTTTTCATACAGGCTCATATACAAGGATAATCATTATACCTCAAGTGAAGAAAACACTTGTTCCATTGATGCATCCAACCCCGATGATTATCATAAAATCCTTGGGACGGTCTCTTCACCAATTGCAGGAGTTGTTCATTTATGGAGCCTGAATAAAAACGGGGAAGGAATAGAAGCCTCGCATATGGAGGAGCAAGTGTTGTCCAGTTGCGGCAGCGCTTTATATCTTGTACAGGCAATGGCCAAGGCTCAATTTAAAAATCCGCCGATTTTATGGTTGATCACAAGAAATGCTCAACATGTATCATCGGAACAATCATCCATGGATGTGATATCCGCTCCATTGTTGGGACTTGGAAGGGTAATACAGAGGGAGCACCCTGAATTTCAATGCAGGCTTGTGGATATTGAAGGGATCAGTCGTACACGTATTTCAAAATTGTTGTTTGAATATTTGAGCAATCCTGATGAAGAGCCCATTGTAGCATTTCGTAAAGGAAAACGATATGTTGCAAGACTTACAAAACAGTCGGTGATGGAAAACAGACCATCCATTCAATTTGAAGCTAAAGCGACATATCTGATAACCGGGGGACTTGGCAGTATAGGTTTGCTGGTGGCTCAGTGGATGGCGGATAACGGCGCCGGTCATATTGTCCTTCTTGGAAGAAATGAACCCAATGAATATGCTGAAGGTATTATCGGAAAGCTTGAAAAGAAAGGTGTAAAAGTATATGTTCTCAACGCGGACATTGCTCGAACCGACGAATTGAAAAATGTATTTCAAACAATCAGTCGGGAGATGCCTTCTTTAAAAGGTGTCATACATTCAGCGGGTATTTTCGGAAGCGGAGTTCTTACCGGACAAACCTGGAAAAACTTTGAAACAGTATTTCAGGCTAAGGTCATGGGCGCCTGGAATCTTCATCTTCTTACCCGGGACATGAAATTAGACTTTTTTGTAATGTTTTCTTCCATTGTTTCAATGATCGGCGCATCGGGGTTGGGCAATTATACCGCTGCAAATTCTTTTCTGGATAGCCTTGCTCATTTCCGAAAGATGAAAAAGCTACCTGGTGTCAGTATCAATTGGGGACCCTGGACGAAGACCGGAATTACAGATGTCGAGGCAACCCGCTTTGAATCCAGATGGCACAGTCAGGGTGTCAGCACCCTTGATCCGGATCTGGCCATGGAGGCGCTTGCCGGGATATTATCCCGATCAGTCAGCCAGGTTGGAGTGATGGATGCGGATTGGGAGATATTTCCCGACCATTTTCCCCCGGTTTTAAGTCAATCATTTGTTTCTGAACTGGCACATACCAACAAAACAGATGAGCATCCTCCAGCACAATTGATGGAAAAACTCTCTCTTTCTTCCCTGGATGAATGCAGTTCACTGATGCATGCCCATGTGCGTTCGCAAGTGGCTGATATATTGGGGTTTGATACTCAATACGACATCGATTCTCATCAAGGATTCTTCCAGATGGGCATGGACTCTCTGACATCCATTGAGCTGCGCAATCGCCTTCAACGTCAATTACAATGTTCTCTTCCGGCAACCGTGGCTTTTAAATATCCAAATATTGAGGAACTTTCCGATTATCTGGTAAAAAATCATCTACCGGAAAAAAGATCGGTTAGAATCAATGAAAACAGCAAAGGTCTGTTGAATCAAAAAGATGTTATTGACGACCCTATTGCCGTCATCGGCGTTGGCTGTCGGTTTCCTGGAGGCGTTGAAAACCAGGCATTGTTTTGGGAATTTTTGTGCAATGGGGTTGATGCGGTCACTGAAATTTCCGATGATCGCTTCTCAATTGATTCTTTTTATCATCCTGACCCCGCTATTCCGGGAAAAATATCATTTAAATCCGGTGCTTTTTTAAAAGATATCGATCTGTTTGACCCCATGTTTTTTGGAATCTCCCCAAGAGAAGCCATCAGCATGGATCCACAACAGCGTCTGTTGCTGGAGGTGAGCTGGAAAGCATTGGAAAATGCGGCATGTGCGCCAAATAGATTAAAGAATAGTAAGACAGGCGTTTTTATAGGTGTTGGACAAAATGATTACGGACATCTTGAAATGGGCCTACAGAATCAGGATCATATCAGTGTATACTCAGGAACGGGCAATCTTTCCTCATTCGGTCCTGGAAGAATATCATATCTGTTAGGCCTTCAAGGACCGGCAATGGCAATTGATACGGCATGCTCATCTTCATTGACAGCTATACATCTTGCCTGTGAGAGTCTGAAATCCAAAGAAAGCGACATGGCGCTGGCCGGAGGCGTACATTTAATTATGGCACCCCAGGTCAGCATGTTTCTTTCCATGTCCAGGTCGGTTTCACCGGATGGAAGATGTAGAACTTTTGATGCATCGGCCGATGGTTTCGGGCGGGGTGAAGGATGCGGGGTCATCGTCCTGAAACGACTATCCGACGCTGTTAAAAACAAAGACAATGTACTGGCGCTGATTCGTGGTTCCGCGGTCAATCATGACGGTCCGGGAAGCGGCCTTACCGTTCCCAGTGAAACAGCCCAGGAAAAAGTGATTGGGCAGGCATTGTCCAGGGCTGAAGTCAAACCTGAAGATATTTGCTATGTTGAAGCTCATGGCACGGCTACATCTCTTGGTGATCCCATTGAAGTCAATGCCCTTGCCGCGGCCCTTTGTCGGAATCGTAATTCAAACAATCCTTTATTGATAGGATCCGTAAAGACCAATATAGGACATCTTGAGGCCGCCTCCGGTGTTGCGGGAATAATAAAATCAGTACTCAGCATTAAACATGGCTTTATTCCGCCGCATTTGCATTTCAACAGACCCAACCCTCATATTGATTGGGATCAGGTTCCCATTGAAGTGACTTCAAAGGGCAGGCCCTGGCCATGCGATAAAAAACGTCTGGTGGGAGTCAGTTCCTTTGGAATGAGCGGCATAAATGCACATATTGTGCTTGATTCATACGACGCCCCATCATCCCGGGAAGTTTTACCAAAAAACGATGTGGATCAAATTTTTACGCTGTCGGCAAAATCCTTGAAATCTCTGATTTCATTGTCAAATAAATATATATCTTTTTTGACGGATCAGAAAAATTTGTCCCTTGCAGACCTTTGTTTCACTCTCAATACGGGACGTTCTCACTTTGATTTTCGATTAGCGATAATTGCAAAAAATATTGATGATCTTCTGAAAAAATTAAAAGGTTTTAATCCGGACATAAAGGCCGGTGGTGTGTATTTTGGAGTGATCTCAAAAAATAAGAGTCAAAAAAGAAAAACTAACCTTGAAACCACACATGAACTTGCCAAGGCTCATGTAATGGGAACCGAAATAGATTGGGAAGACTATTACAGCGATTTGTCGGTAAAAAGGCTTGCATCACCGACCTATGCTTTTGAAAAAAGCAGGTATTGGACGGAGACGGGCAAACCAACATTTGATAAAAAAATCCAAGCCGTTTCATCCCTGCATCCACTATTGGGTCACCGTTTATCTCTCCCCTTTTCCAAGGAAATTCGTTTTGAAACAAATATAAAACCGGATACCCCGGCCTATGTTTCCGACCATCTTATTTTTGAAAAAATGATTGTTCCTGCGGCTTCTCATATATCCATGGTCATTGCCGGTTTTATTGAAGCTTTCGGCCATGGCGGGTGTGAGCTTTATGATGTCTTTTTTTTAAAACCACTTATTATTTCAGATGAGACGGGCAGGCAGGTGCAGGTTATTCTTTCACCCCAGGAAAATCGAGACTATGCTTTTCAACTTGTAAGCTGTAATCCTGATGAAGGTGATGACGAGTCGGCGTGGATCAACCATATGACGGGAAAAGTAAGATCCTTGGACAATCCTGAATCCGGTAATTTCCTGGAATCGGTTGAGACAATCAAACGAAACAGCCGCTCGGTTATATCAGGTGATCAATTTTATGAAGATCTTCACGCCATAGATATTCAATTGGGTCAATCTTTCAGATGGGCAGAAAAGTTCTGGTTGGGACAAAAGGATGCGATCTGTAGGATATCCCCACCCGACATACATGAAAATACCGGACAATACCTCCTTTATCCGGGATTGCTTGACACCTGTTTTCAAATGCTTAATAACTTTTGGGATGATTCTCTCAAGGATATGATCCAAAAAGATTATGTTTATGTTCCTTTTTGTATTAAACGACTAAAATTTTTTAATTCACCCCATGATGAGCGAAAATTATGGTGCAGTGCAAAGATCAAGGATAATAACGGAATTCAAAGTCAGAATTTACATCTGTTCAATGAAACCGGACAGTTGTGCACGGAAATTATTGGATTTGAATTTCGAAAGGCTGATCCCGAACTTCTTTTTCAACACTTGAAGAAAGATAAAGACGAGGGTATATATTCATTAGAGTGGACAAAAACAGATATTCAGAACGATATGCACTCTGTGTCACCATCCCATTGGCTGATTTTTGCCGATGAGAATGGGATTGGCTTGAATGTAGTTAAAGCATTACAAGAACAAGACCATCAATGCACCATTGTGCAAACAGGTCAATTCTATGAACGTTTGGATTCCAATAAGTTCCAGCTTGATCCACTGTCGCTGAAAGACTATCAAAAACTTTTTGACGTCATCAATCCTGTTGAGCATATTATTCACCTGTGGAGTCTTGATATGAATGATGTTCGTCAGAGCACCTCTGCATTCATCAATATTATCTATCTGGTTCAAGGATTGGCCCAGGTCAAATGGCCGAAGTCCCCTCGGCTTTCCTTAATAACATGTGGTGTTAATCAGATTTTATCTTCAAAGACAGCCGCTAATCTTGCACAATCGATAGTATGGGGACTTTCAAAAGTGATTGATCTTGAGCATCCGGAATTTAAATGTGTTTGCGTGGACATCGACGACTCTATTGGAAATAACGCATCCGGCGCTGAACTATTATTATCCGCCGCCTCGGGACCCAATCTTGAAAATCAGATTGCTTTGCGCAATAACAATGCCTATGTACCAAGAATGCAACAGTATCAACATAATAATTTTGACAAGATACCTGAAATTGAACCCAATGCCGGTTATCTTGTGACAGGGGCCAATGGCGCTCTTGGCATTAAAATAGTTGAACAACTTGTCTCTTTGGGATGTCGTTATCTATTTATGATTTCACGCGGTGGATTGAATAAAACAAGCAAGTCAATCATCGATGCTTTACAAGAACAAGATGTACATATTTACGATATAAAGGCGGATGTTTCCAATTTGCTGGAGATGCAAAATGCAATGGATCAGATCACCTCAAAGAAGCCTCCTTTGAAAGGGATTGTCCATTGTGCCGGAATTATTGAAGACGCTGGCATATTGCGACAAAATCAATCTCGATTTGAAAAGGTCATGCAGCCCAAGATTGAAGGCTCCTGGAATCTTCATAATCTATCACAAGGAATCAATCTCGACTTTTTTATCTGTTTCTCTTCTATTTCCTCGGTCATCGGCTCTTGGGGACAGGGTAATTATGCGGCAGCCAATTCATTTATGGATGCTCTGATGCAGTATCGCCATTCCCTGGGTTTTCCCGGTTTGAGCATTAATTGGGGGCCCTGGGCGGAATCTGGCATGGCTGCTGATATTGGGGAAACCAGATGGCATAAATTAGGACTTGAAACAATTGGAACGAAAAGGGGGCTCGATACCTTCAGAAATCTGATAAATGCAAAGGTTCCACAAATAATTGTTCTGCCAACAAACAAGAATAAATTTCCCCATAAATTTTTTGAAGGGGCCATTCCGCCGTTATTAAGCAATATATTTGAACAGGGCAAGAATATTGTTGAAACATCCAATGCCTCTGGAGCTGATGATAATCAGAATAAATTTATAAATGAAATTATCAATATGCCTCCGGGTTCACGTAAAACCAGATTATTGAACCATATTCAATCAAGAATTGCTGATATATTGAAAATACCGGATATTGATGCTATTAAAATTGATGAGCCTATATTTGATATCGGATTTGATTCCCTTATGTCAATTGAGCTGAAAAAGAGATTAGAAGCTGATTTGGAATGTGATTTACCAACTACCCTGGTCTTTGATCATCCAAACGTTGAATCACTGACAGGTTATCTAATGGTTTTTTTGAATCATGAATTGGTTGAATCAAAAGGAGAAGAAGAGACTGCATCAGTAGGTGCGGATCTATCATTTGAGACATCTAAAACCGATGACGATCAATTGTTTGAGGGTTTGAAGGAAATGTCCGACGATGATGTGCTGGCGCAAATGATGGAAGAGGGGTAAATATTCGGGTTGCGGTAATGTAAATGTTTGGCCAGCACCCCCATATTCGAGTATTTGGGACGTAGCCATACTAATGCTATGTGAGCAGGTCAAAATAGGTGAATATGGGGTGCTGGCTGAATATTTACGAAAAGGTTTAGTTTTAGATTAAACCCTTGAATATCGAGACTAATATGCAAAAAAATGACAGACTTTTCCAATTATTGAATCAACTTGATTACGATGAGCTTGTTTGTTTGATGGAAAAAGGACTTGGGAAATCCAATCTCATCAACAAAAAAATGAAATATTATCAATTGGTTGACATGATCAGCAAAACCTTGCGAAGGACGGCCAGTTATAATTTTGTTAATGCCTTCAGGCTTGAACACGAATATCCATACAAACAAATTTTAATTGATGTGGCGAACAAGTTACAGGGCTATAGAACAAACTACCTGCTTGGTGACAAACATACTGAAGAGGAAATTGAAGAAAAAATAATATCATTGTTTGAAAAGCGCACCAGAATCTGGTGGGCTGAATTGAAAAGTTTGGAAAAGAAAAAAATCATTGATGAAATCAATGAAATGATTGATGCGGATATTGTACACTTGGTCAATAGAAAAGCTTTGATTAAAGCAAGAATGACAAAAGAAGTCATGGATACGATTGTAGCCAAAGGTGTCGTCGTCGGTCTAGTCATGGTGTCGGCAGGCGGCTTGCTTGGTTTTATGGGGTTATCGGTGCTTGACAAATATGGATGGAAAATTATAACCAACCTTGTGGGATGGGTGACGGGAGTTAAAATTTTCATGACGACGGGCATGCCGTTTTTTACGATAGTCGGCGCATTGGGCGTTGGCAGTACCATATGGGTCGGCAGTACTATTGTTTTTATAAACGGCCCTGATTACAAAAGAACGATACCGACTATTATTATGCTTTTAGCAAAGGTGCACGGTGAATCAGTGAGACTTCTCGATCATGAATAAGACAATTAAGCTTTCAGAACTGTCAACACTCAAACTTGCATTTGCGGCAAAGCAATTTGAGCAAAACATTCAAATTGCCGGGGCTGAACCCATTGCCATTATCGGAATGGGATGTCGTTTTCCAGGAGGATCGCAAGATCCTGAAAAGTTTTGGGAATTATTGGAAAATGGTAAAAACGCCGTAACCAAGATTCCGCAAACACGGTGGGACATGTCTGACTATTATGACGCTGATCCCGACATGCCAGGTAAAATGAATGTGAAACATGGTGCATTTATTTCATCAATAGAAGAATTTGATGCTTCTTTTTTCGGCATAACCCCTCGTGAAGCCATCAATATGGATCCCCAACAACGCCTTCTCATGGAAGTCGCCTGGGAAGCCTTGGAGTATGCAAATATTTCACCGAAAAGTTTACGTAAAATTCCCGCGGGTGTTTTTGTCGGAATCAGCACTTTTGATTATGCATTGCTTCGTGCGCGTACGCAAAGTCAGAATGAAATTGATGCTTATTTTACCAGCGGAGCTGTTTTGAGTGTTGCGGCGGGTCGTTTGTCATACGCGCTGGGTTTGAGTGGCCCGAGTATGTCCGTTGACACGGCATGTTCATCCTCACTTGTCTCCCTTCATCTGGCCTGTCAAAGTTTGCGCAAACATGAATGCGACATTGCTCTTGCAGGGGGGGTAAGTTTAATGGCCTCCCCTGATTTTTTTATCAATTTTTCCAAGGCACGCATGCTGGCCCTGGATGGAAAATGCAAAACATTTGATGCCCTTGCTGATGGATATGTTCGTGGAGAAGGATGTGGCATTATAGTTATAAAAAGATTGTCGGATGCAATATCCGCAGGCGACAATATACTTGCGGTTATTCGCGGCTCCGCGATTAACCAGGATGGGGCAAGCGGCGGTTTAACCGTACCAAATGGCCCTTCCCAGGAGCAAGTCATTAAAAACGCAATACATGGTTGCGGTGTTTTACCTGATCAAGTCAGCTACATTGAAGCCCACGGCACAGGCACCTCACTTGGTGATCCCATTGAAATTGGGGCAATAGCAAATGTTTTTGGGAAACGAAAACAGGAAAATCCCTTGTTTGTCGGATCTGTCAAAACCAATATCGGGCATTTAGAGGCCGCTGCCGGCGTCGCCGGGCTAATAAAAGTGGTTCTTTCCATACAAAATAAAATAATACCGCCCCACCTGCACTTTAAGACACCGAGTCCTTACATACCCTGGGACAAGATTTCCGTCAAAATTCCAACAAACACTAATTCCTGGGATCCGATAAATAAGAAAAGAATTGCCGGGATAAGCGCATTCGGCTTTGCCGGAACCAATGCCCATGTAGTTGTTGAAGAAGCCCCTTCTTTGCCGACTTCAAAAAAAGGAAAAGTTAAATACAGACGTCCATTACAACTTCTGAACTTATCCGCAAAATCCGAAACCGCTCTACATGAACAGGCCGCTCGGTATGCTGAATTTATAGACAACAATTCCGACTATTTATTACACGACATATGCGCCTCGGCCAATAAAGGACGAACTCATTTTTCCCATCGATTAAGTATTGTTGCGGAAACAAGAGATCAATTTTTAAATAAGCTGAACGCATTTAAAAATGATCGCGATCCTGACCGGCAAACTATATTTACCGGATCATATAAATCCAGACCGGAATTGATATTTTCATTTCCTGATCAGAAAACCCTGTTTTCCGGCATGGGTCTTCAATTATATGAGACCCAGCCTCTATTTTCAAAAGCAATAGATAAGTGTAATGAAATATTGGCAGATGACTGGGGTCTGTCATTGGTGGATGCCCTCCATTGGGATATAAAAAAATTGTCGAGTGTCGATAAAGAAAAATTTTTATTGCCTGCTCTTTTTTCAGTTGAATATGCATTGGCCACCTTATACCTTGATTGGGGACTCATACCTGACGCTCTGATGGGAACCGGCGTGGGTGAATATACGGCAGCCTGTATAGCCGGTGTATTCAATCTTGAAGACGCTTTGAAACTGGTTTCCTCCAAAGCAAGGCCGACATTGAATGGCAGTATAAATATTGTAAAAAATATCTCTTTTTCATCCCCGCAAATAATGATTATTTCGAGCCTTTCGGGAGAAATTGCCCCAAAGGATATAGAAACCCCTGCATATTGGATAAATCAGAATATAGAATCGGATCATTTTTTTAGAAGCTCAGATTCCCTCAATTCCATGAAAAATCCGATTTTTCTGGAGATCGGGCCGGAATCGGCCCCACCAGGGCCATCATCCGCGCTCCTTGAACACTCCAATTCAGAGTGCTTGCCGGGTCTTTGCCAGAAAAATGATGATCGGCAAATATTACTGAAAAATATGGCAGTCTTATATGTAAAAGGAGCCGACATTGACTGGCCGGCTTTTGAAAAGGATTCTCCATATACGCCTGTTCGATTACCCTTTTATCCATTTCAACGTAAGAAATATTGGATAACCGCAGATACCTCGCAGAGTCGTCAATTTCCTGGAGAAAAATTTCCAGGACAATGTCTTGCCCTGCCATTATCCAATGAAATCAGATACTCGTCTCGATTCAGCAAGAAATACCCGGCTTATATTCCAGATCACTCAATTTTTGGCTCAATAGTTGTGCCCTGTGCTTCTCATATTTCCATGGTTATACAGGCTGTTAAAAACTATTTTGCCAAAAAATCATGCAGAATAGAAAATATCCTTGTACATCGTCCCCTGGTGATACCTGAAAAAGGAGAACGGGATGTTCAGTTAGTATTTATCCCTGAAAAAAACTTTTTTGAATTTAAAATACTAAGTATTGAAAAAGAATCCGGTAAAAAGGATGAAGCTAAGTGGCAGACATATGCTTCCGGAAAAATCTCTATAGATAGTGTCTTATTGGATAAATCCATTGATTTCAATGAATACACAAAGCTATCTTCTTATGAACCGGTAACGGACCGGGAAGAATTTTATTCTTCAATTTTTTCCGAGGGGCATTCTCAGGGCACCTCTTTTCAATGGATTGATGGGGTTTGGCTGAAAGAAACCATTGCCCTGTGTCGCCTCAAAAGGCCTGAAACTTCTGTCCCTGTGGAAGAATATCAGCTATATCCCGGATTGATTGATTCATGCATACAATTTTTTTGTGCTCGTGGTCATTTGTTTATCAACAAAGAGAATGTCGTGGATGATGTATTTGTTCCATTTTCCATTGACGGCTTTAATTTTTATGGACCTGTCGACACCACAGACCGCTTATGGTGTTATATAAAATTAGTGTCATATGAGGAGACGGGAAAAAGCATAACCGGTGATATGATTCTTTTTGATGACAGCGGCAATGTCATAGCTGAATTTAAAAGTTTTACAGCCATGGTTTTGCATAAAGATCTGTTAAGCAAAGATACGTTCGCCCGGAACGGTTTAAAACCTCAATCCTCTGAATGGTTATATGCAACAACCTGGCTTTTTGACCGGTCATTGAAACAAAGGGATCTTCCAGAAGTTTCAATGGAAAAAAACTGGTTGATTATCGGAGACAGTCAAGGGATAGCCCATTCCCTGTCAAATCTGATAGAAAGCCATAATATGTCTTGTCAAATCCTGGAATCAGATTGTCATTTTGATACAGACTGGCATTCATTGTTCAAGTTATCTGATTATGCAGGGATTATCTACTTAAAATCTCTGGATTTAATAAAAAAAGATGACTTGTTGTATCAGGACGTCTTGACAGGATGTGAAAATCTCATTGATATGGTAAAAGCTCTGGTGCAGACGGGCAAGGGCAAATTACCGGATTTGTGGATGGCGACGCGGGGTGCGCTGTCAACCGGCTCTGACAGTAGTCATGGGATTGTGCTTTCACAATCGTCGCTTATTGGATTGTCGCGTGTGATTTCATTGGAACATCCTGAATGCCGGATAATCTGCGTGGATCTCGATTATTCAGACCAAACGGATAATGCCCAAGCATTATTTGAAGAGATAATCGACCCTGATGGTGAAGATCGAATATCATGGCGCAACAACAAGCGATATAAAGCCAGATTAAAGACAAAACAGCTTGATCCCCGGCCAGTTCAATTTCATGAAGACAAGACATATCTTATAACCGGGGGATTGGGTTCCTTAGGCTTGGCCTTTGCTGAATGGTGTATTAAAAAAGGTGCAATGCATCTGGCATTGGTCGGACGAAGCGATCCATCAAAAGAAGCTGAAAATGCCATCAGACAAATGTCCGGATCAAGTTGTAGAATATCGGTTTTCAAGGCTGATATTGCCAATTGTGATGAAGTAAATGGATTGTTCAATCAGCTCAAGTCTGAAATGCCGCAGCTTTCCGGTGTTATTCATGCGGCGGGAACTTTGAAAGACGGTTTTTTAATCAGACAAAGCAAAGATGATTTTGAGAAGGTAATGGCTTCCAAGGTAAAAGGAAGCTGGCTTTTGCACACGCATACAAAAGAGATGAACCTTGATTTCTTTGTCTGTTTTTCTTCAGTTGCATCGGTGATCGGCTCTCCCGGACAGGGCAGCTATGCTTCGGCCAATGCATTTATGGATGCTCTGGCCCATTACAGACATAATCTGGGACTTCCCGCCCTGAGCATAAACTGGGGGGCATGGGGAGAAATCGGAATGGCCGCCAGGCTCGACGCCCGGGATCAGGCGCGTTGGAACAAACAGGGTATGAGCCATATTCCCCTTGAAGATGGTTTAGACCTTTTTGGCCGGCTTTGCAATCAGCCTTTCCCCCAGATAGCTGTAATTCCGGTGGATTGGAATAAATTTTTGCCAGGCTTTTACAATAAGGTCCCTCATTTTTTTGATGACTTAATCAGTGTTAAAATCGAGGATGCACTGAAAAAGGAAGAAAAGCCACTCCTTGTCCAGGAATTGAAACAGATCTCGGAAGAGAAGAGACATGCCGCGTTAATGAAGCATATAAAATCTTTGGTGCGGCAGGTTATCGGCCTTAGGGCAACAGATGAACTTGATGCGGATGCCGGCTTATTTGATTTGGGTATTGATTCTTTAATGGCCGTGGAACTTAAAAATCGTCTGGAATCAAGCCTGGGCATATCTTTAAAATCCACACTGGTATTTGATTCTCCAACCATTGTCGATATGACAGATTATCTTGAAAAAGATCATCTGAAAACAATATTGAATACCGTGGAACCAGAAATAAAGCCGGCCGCTTATCAAAGACCAAAGAAGAGTTCTCAATTACCTGATAATATGCTTGAGCCCATTGCCGTGGTGGGCATGGGATGCCGGTTTCCAGGCGGGGCCAATGATCCGGCATCATTTTGGGAAATGTTATCCAAGGGAACCGATGCTATTTGCGAAGTTCCCCGGGATCGTTGGAGCATATCGGATTATTACGACCCTGATCCGAAAGCCCCTGGAAAAATGTATACGCGACATGGTGGATTCCTGTCCCAGGTTGATAAATTCGACGCTCATTTTTTTGGTGTTTCTCCCAGGGAAGCCATACATTTAGATCCACAACAACGACTTTTACTGGAAGTTTCATGGGAGGCATTAGAACATGCCAATATTGCCCCGAAGAAACTAAAAGGCTCACAAACCGGTGTTTTTATAGGCATAAGCACATTTGATTACGCGATGTTGCAAAGTGGTGATGATAACTCAATTAACGCCTATTATGCCACAGGCAGCACATTGTCCATGGCGCCCGGCCGTTTGTCATATATTCTGGGCGTGACAGGCCCAAGTATGGCAGTGGATAGCGCATGTTCATCTTCTTTGCTTTCAGTCCATCTTGCATGTCAGAGTTTACGTCGGCACGAATCCGACATGGCGCTTGCAGGGGGTGTCGGTTTAATATTATCCCCTGAATTGAGCATCAATTTTTGCAAAGCCGGAATGTTGTCGCCGGATGGACGATGTAAGACTTTTGATGCATCAGCTAACGGCTATGCTCGCGGTGAAGGATGCGGTGTGATTGTATTGAAGCGTCTGTCTGATGCAATCAAGGATAAAGATCATATATCTGCGCTGATTAAAGGATCAGCCGTCAATCAGGATGGCCCGGTTGCGGGTTTCACCGTTCCAAGCGGCCCGGCCCAGGAACGCGTCATCTCCCAGGCCCTTCTAAATGCAAAAATCTCACCCGATCAGGTGGGCTATGTTGAAGCACATGGAACCGCAACATCCCTTGGCGATCCCATTGAAGTCAATGCCTTAGGGGCGGTATTTGGAAAGGGTACGCGTTCAAATCCATTGTGGATTGGTTCAGTCAAGACGAACTTTGGACATCTTGAAGCTGCCGCCGGAGTGGCCGGTTTGATGAAAACCATCCTGTCAATTCAGCATCAAAAGATTCCTCCACATCTTAATTTTCAGATTCCTAATCCCGGGATTTCGTGGAATGATTCTCCTGTTGCCGTTCCAACAACAACTCAACCCTGGCCCGGGGAAAAGAATTTTGCCGGCGTCAGTGCCTTCGGTGCCAGTGGAACAAATGTTCATTTGGTGATCGAAGGTTATCAAATGCCCCTGGAACGGACAGAATTGATTTTAAAATCAGATTATTATTTGTTTCCCATTTCTGCAAAATCAGAAAATGCCCTTAATCAATTATGTGCAAGATATGCGGCCCATCTTGAAAAAAACAAAAAAATATCCATGGACGACCTCTGCTTTTCAGCAAGCATATGCCGCAGCCATTTTGATCACAGGTTGGCTATTGTTGCTTCCACCACGGATGAGTTAAAATCCGGATTATTTGCCTTTATGGGAGGAACCCCCGCCGTAAATGTATTTTCAGGCCTGGTTGATGTTGATTATCCTGAAAAAATTTCAGAGCCTTGGCCAATATTGGAAGATTTGGCAAAATCTTATACAGATGGCGCTGATATTGAATGGACCTCATATTACAAAAATCATGATTCTTCAAAGATTCAATTGCCCTTATATCCATTTCAAGGTGAATCCTTTTGGATCGAGAAAAAATCGCGTACAATAATATCTGATTTTTCAAAACACCCATTACAAGGTCGTCGGGTCCGACACGCCGGAACATCGGATATTATTTTTGAAATAAGTCTGAATTCAAAGAACCCTGCATATCTTGAACATCATATAATCCAGGATAAAACTGTCTTACCGGCCGCTGTTTTTTTTGAAATAGCAAATACTGCGGGAAACTATCTCTGGCAAGATACTTCCATCGAATTATCTAATGTAAACATTCATCAAGCTCTGATTTTTTCAGGTATGGATACACGCATTGTTCAAACCATATTGAAACAGAAAACAGAAAATGAGAACAGGGCGACATTTCAGATTTTCAGCCAAAATGAATCTGATTTAAATTCATCATGGGATATCCATGTATCAGGCACCGTTCAGGCCATTGAGGGGGTTTCCCAAAAAATCGATATTCCTTCAATTCAAAAAAGATGTCCTAAAGAAAAAACGGCAACTCAAATATATCGGCTTTTTCAAGAACGCGGATTATTCATGGGTGAAAAATTTTGTAGTTTAACACATCTATATTACGGTGAAACAGATGCCTTGGCCGATGTCTATTTGCCTGGGAGTCTGAATTTTAAAGTTGATCAGTATTCTCTTCATCCCGTGCTTTTGGATGCATGTTTTCAAACAGCAATAGCCCTGTTGCCATCAGACGATAAAACCTACCTGCCCGTCGGTGTCGAAAGACTTGTTTTTCATAAAAGATTTCATCCTGATCCGGATACAAAGATAAGAACCTATGTCAATCTTCGTTCCGGGGATAGTGACCAGGGGGTCCTTATACTTGATGCTTTTTTCACCGATGATGCCGGAAACGTGATCGTCTCTGTAACAGGTTTGCGTGTGAAGCAGGTATCCGACAAAAGCATTTTTAAGGGTCCTGCTGAAATTGATAAGCCAGGTGCCGAATCATATTATGTTGATTGGGAGGTTTTATCTGAAAACAACCGAATCAGATCCGAGTCGGACAGATCAAAACAATGGGTTGTTTTTTCAGGTCGGGACGAGACCGGTGAATTGCTGTATGACAATTTAAAGTTGCAAAACAGACGGGTGATACAGGTGTCAAGCGGCTCTTGTTTTGCTGAAATTTCAGATGACAAATTTTCAATTCAGCCGCAATGCAAATCCGACATTGATCAGCTGTTTGAAAATATACCCCGATCAGTTCCCTGTGATCTTGTGATATTATGGCCCCTTGATATTGAGGATCAAAATGATATTCACGGGTGTATGACCTCGATATTGAATATTGTGCAACAGATCATCAAACAGCCTCATCTTCAGATTTCAAACCTGTGGATTATAACCAGAGGGGCCCAGCCCGGGGCTTTTGCGTCCAACGGCTATTTTCAGGCTCCTTTTTGGGGATTTTCCCAGGTATTTAATCTGGAAATATCTTCCTGTCATTGTCGAATGATTGATCTTGACCCATCAAATGTGCTTTGCACCGACGATCTTATCAAGGAATTATGTTCCCCTGATTTCGAGGACAGTATAGCTTTTGGAAATAACCATTGCCATGCTGCAAGGCTCAAATTGATCACCAATGAATTAACCGATGATAAATCGGAAACGGAATCTCCTGTAATACTTAAAACAACCAAAACCGGTATCCTCGATTATCTGTATCTTTCTCCCATGAAGAGAAAATCACCCGGTCATGACGAGGTGGAAATCAGAATCAATGCATCGGGGTTGAATTTCAGGGATGTGTTGAATGCGCTGGGCATGCTGGATCCGGACTCAAAAAAATCAGCCGAAAACTTGAGTTTTGGTTTTGAATGCGCCGGTCGGATTACAAGGGTCGGTAAAAATATCAAACAATGGACAGCAGGCGACCGGGTAATGGCGATTCATCCCACCGGTTGTCTGGCAAGTTTTGTGACGGTGAAGGCGGATTTTGTCTGCTCAATACCCTCCCAAATGAGTTATGAAGATTGCGCCACCCTGCCTTCCGCCTTTGTTACAGCCTGGTATGGTTTATGTCATCTGGCAAAAATGAAATCAACAGATCGTGTTTTGATTCATTCCGCGGCCGGAGGCGTGGGCCAGGCGGCGGTCCAGCTGGCCAAACAATCAGGAGCTGAAATATTTGCAACAGCAAGCCGGGGTAAATGGGATTTTTTGAAATCCCAAGGTATCGAGCATATCATGAACTCACGTAAACCTGATTTTTCTGAAAAGATAATGGAGCTGACCTCGGGCAAGGGTGTGGATATCGTTTTAAACAGTCTGAGTGGAGAATTTATTGAAAAAAGCATGGAAGTACTAAATCCCTGCGGTCGTTTTGTGGAGATTGGAAAAATTGATATTTGGGATTCAAGCAGGTTCAAGAAATATCATCAAAAGGGATCGTATTTTGTTTTTGATTTAATGTCTGGGATGCAAAGTCCATCTGATCAACCCGATCAACCCGCTTCACCCGGTCCGCAATGTTCGCCGGAAATCATCAAAACAGCCATGAATACCCTTGCCAAACAATTACAAGAGCAAAATTTCACGCCGCTGCCCTTTAAAACCTATCCCGTGGGCGATGCACAAGACGCCTTCAGACATATGGCCCAGGGAAAACACCTGGGGAAAGTTGTTCTGACCTTTCCCGATGAAAGTCTGTTTAAATCCAATGCGGTCTACTTGATTACAGGAGGAATGGGGGCTCTTGGCATCCAAACCCTAAAATGGATGATTGAAAATGGCGCAAAGAATCTGATTCTTACCGGACGTAAACAACCAGAACAACTTAAAGGAAAACTTGCTGAAATAAAAGAAAAGGGCGTTTCTCTGCAATACTTTCAATCCGACATTTCCAAAAAGGAAGATGTAATAAAGCTATTTGATCATATTAAAACAGAAGCGACTGAATTAAAAGGAATTATTCATGCCGCCGGGATCAACAAAGACGCCATGCTGTCAGGACAGACTCCTGGGCTGTTTCAACAGGTTATGGCCCCGAAAGTAGCCGGGGCATGGTATTTACATCATTTTTCCCAAGATATCTCACTGGATTTTTTCGTATGTTTTTCATCTGCGGTTTCCATATTAGGATCACATGGCCAGGCCAACTATGCAAGCGCCAATGCTTTTATGGATGCACTCATGCAACATAGAAAAATTCATGATTTACCGGGTTTAAGTATTAATTGGGGTCCCTGGCAAGGTAAAGGCATGGCGGGCAGTTTGTCTCAAAAAGACACGGACAGGCTTACATCCCATGGCTTTTCAGCAATCAAACCGGAAAAGGCGTTGAAAGATCTTGGTAAGTTTTTAAGACAGAAGATTCCCCAGGTTATGGTTGCGCCTATCCAATGGGATAAATTCTCGACTCGTTTTAATCAAAAGAAAGCACCGCCATTATTCAATGATTTTATCCGGGAAAAAATCGAGACAAAAGAATATGTCAAATCAAAAATAGTCAGAGAACTCAATGAATCTCCTGAAACCCACAGACATTCTTTATTAACCGATCATGTCACTCAACAGGTGTCGTTGGTTTTGGGAATGCAGTCGGCAAATAAAATAACCCCAAGGCTGCGTTTATCCGACGCCGGTATTGATTCCCTCATGGCTGTCGAACTTAAGAACATACTTGGTGAAAATTTGAATACCTCGCTGCCCGCCACACTTTTATTTGATTATCCGACCATTGAAGCCCTTGTTGATTATCTGCTGCATGACGTATTACGGTTATCTGTTGAGGATGTTGAGCAAAAAGAAAAAAATTTGGCAAACATCAATAATCAGGAATCCCAGGAATATGATAATCTTGAAAAGATGCTTGAAAAAGAATTAGCCGCCATTGACGCGGAAAAAGAGCCCGGCCAATGAAAGAAAACAAAACTTCAAATAATCAGCAAGAACTGATGAAAAAGGCCCTTAACGAACTCAGGAGCCTGCGCTCTCAAATAAGGGATCTGCAATACAAAAAAACCGAACCTGTGGCCATCCTGGGCATAGGGTGCCGCTTTCCCGGCTCATGCGACAGTCCTGATGACTTCTGGCAATTACTAAACCAGGGTGTTGACGCTGTTTCAGAAGTTCCGAAGAATCGCTTCTTGATAGATAAATATTATGATCCCGATCCGGATGCACCAGGCAAAATTTACACTAAGAATGGTGGGTTCCTGGGTGATGTGGACAATTTTGACGCAGATTTCTTTGATATGACCCCGCGTGAGGTTATTTCCCTTGATCCGAAACAGCGAGTATTAATGGAAGTGACATGGGAGGCTTTGGAGAACGCAAACATTCCATCTGATTCATTGTACGGCGAGTCAGCGGGGGTTTTTTTTGGAATGAGCAGCTATGATTTTATGATGAAACAGGCAAAAAGCCTTTGTCCTGAAGATATAGACGCATATTTTTCCACGGGCAATGCCCAATGCGTGGCCTCGGGACGCATTTCCTACTTGCTGGGATTGACAGGTCCCTGTATGAGTGTTGATACGGCCTGTTCCTCTTCTTTGTTGTCTGTTCATCTTGCCTGTCAAAGCTTGCGAAACAATGAATGCAACATTGCTCTTGCAGGGGGAATCAACCTGATATTAGCACCGGAGATAAGCATAAATTTCTCCAGAGCAAAGATGTTGTCCCGGGACGGCCGGTGCAAGACATTCGACAATTCAGCGGATGGATATGGACGTGGGGAAGGCTGCGGCGTTATCGTGTTGAAACGCCTTTCTGATGCAATATCTCAAAAAGATAATATTCTGGCTGTCATCAAAGGTTCAGCCACTAACCAGGATGGCCCCAGCGGCGGACTGACCGTACCCAACGGACCCGCACAGCAGGCTGTAATAAAAGAAGCACTGAAAAATGCAGACGTCACCCCCGATGAGATCAGTTATATTGAAGCCCATGGAACCGGAACCTCATTGGGAGACCCCATTGAAATCAGCGCATTGGGTAATGTTTTTGCAAATCATCAAAAAAACAGACCTCTGATCGTGGGATCCGTAAAAACAAATATCGGTCACCTGGAAAGTGCATCGGGCATTGCAGGGCTTATCAAAGTTGTTTTATCCCTGGGCAATAACCAAATTCCAAAACATTTGCATCTAAGGTCGCTGAATAGACATGTAGACTGGAACAATTTGCCCATCAAAATACCGGAATCCGGCTGTGATTGGCCGTCCGGATATGAGAAACGCCTGGCAGGGGTAAGCTCTTTTGGTTTCAGCGGTTCCAATGTACATCTTGTATTGGAAGAAGCGCCCCCAAAAAAAATGATGCACTCAGATCTTATTTCATCCGATAAAACAGATAATTATTATATCTACACAATATCTGCTAAAACCCAGGCTGCCCTGAATGATTTAAAAATCAGACATCGACAATATTTAATAAAAAACCCCAAACTGGACCCTGAAAATCTATCTTACACATCATGCGCCTGCAGAACTCATTTTCAACATCGTATGAGTATGATCTATAAGAATTCAGATGAGTTGATAGATTTTATCAATGAAAACTTAAGTCAGACATCATCTACCGCAGCCCCCCCAGAACCTGCCTTTCTCTTCACAGGCCAGGGATCTCAGTACGTGGGCATGGGAAAAGATCTGTATCAACTTTACCCTATATTCAAGGATGTCGTGGATCAATGTTGTGATATACTTAGAAGTGATTTATCAGTGCCCCTTTTGGATGTTATGGGCTACACCAATGAATCTGGAAATCCTGATCTATTGAACAGCACGGCCTACACGCAACCGGCGCTTTTTGTTATTGAATACGCCCTTGCAAGGCTATGGAAATCCTGGAACATTACACCCGCCATAGTCCTGGGGCATAGTGTAGGAGAATATGTCGCTGCTTGCGTGGCCGGAATCTTCAGCCTTGAGGATGGTCTTCATTTAATTGCAAAGCGAGCGAGTCTGATGCAAAAATTGCCTGAAAATGGTGGAATGGCCGCTGTTTTTGCGGATGAATTACAGGTTAAAGAGTGGATTAAAGAGTATGGCGACGAGATTGCCGTTGCCGCGGTCAATGGCCCGGAAAATATTGTTATATCCGGTAAAAATGAAATCATGACTGAAGTTTGTTCGGATTTTGAAGCCAGGGGAATACAAGTCATCCCATTAAAAGTTTCCCATGCATTTCACTCTCCGTTAATGAATCAGATCTTATCTGATTTTGAGCAGGTGGCCGAAACAATCACATATCATAAGCCCCAGATAAGAATTGTTTCGAATGTCACTGGCAACATAGTCTTAGATGAGATGTCAAATCATAGCTACTGGGTCAACCACATAATCAGACCTGTTCAATTTTCCGCCGGTATGAGCACATTATATCGTGAAGGCTTTCGTCTGTTTCTTGAGGTAGGTCCAAAACCGATATTGTCGGGTATGGGAGCATTATGTTTGCCCGGGGCCAAAATAAAATGGCTGCCCTCAATGACGCCCAACAAGCCCATGCATCGATTGATGCAAACTTTGGGCGAATTGTACGTTCAAGGAGCAGATATCGACTGGAAGGAATTATTTCCGAGTATTCAAAGAGATAGAATAACCCTGCCTTCATATCCCTTTCAAAGAAAACGATACCGGCCCAAGGCGTTGGACCATGATTCAATTAATAACAATATTAAGCATGATATAAATCAAACAATACATCCATTGCTTGGGACTTTAATGGAATCCCCCCTGGACGAGATCCAATTTAAAACAAAAATCAATTCATCCTCGTCCGCTTTCATTGCTCATCATAAGGTGTTAGACAATGTCGTCATGCCCGCCAGCGGATTTATTGAAATGATGATCGCATCGGCCCAAGAAGTTTTTGGACCGGACCAGCCCATCTCTATCAATATTTTAAGCATTAATAAGGGATTGTTCATCGGCAAAGATGAAAACATCTCAATTCAGGTAATATTGTCTCCTGATGATAATTCATCCTACCAATGTCGGATTTTTTCCAAATCAAATAATTTGGAATCGAGAAATAATAGATGGCAATGTAATACCAGTGCCCGGCTCTCTCAAACAAAATATTCAAATGAAAAACCACAACTGTCCGACTTGAAAAATCAGATTTCATCGGAAATATCAGTCCGGGATCTTTACGAAAAGTTCAAATATCAGGGTTTAAATTACGGGCATTTATTCCAGGCCGTTCAACAAGCCTGGAAAGATCAGGATAAAGTTCTTGGTAAAATAGAACTGCCCGGCGAGATAATGTATGATTCATCAAACTATTATCTTCATCCGGTTATTTCAGACGCCTGTTTTCAACTCATTCAAGCTGTCATGCCTGAAATTAAAGACGCACCCACATACCTGCCCGTGTCCATTGAAAACATTCGTTTTTACCGTCAATTAAATGAGACAGCCTGGGGGTATGCTCACATGACGACCATGGATTCGCAAAAAGTCGTTGCGGATTTAACGCTGTTTGACGAAACAGGCAATATTGCAGCAGAAATCATTGGATTCACCGCCGGACGCGTGGAGCCTTGGGAATGGCTTGCAATTGAGAACAAAATTTTAGATATTAAATGGGTGTCAGCACCAATTTCTCCTTCTATCCCAGAAAATATTGATTTTGAAGAATTTGGCACTGAAAATTGGCTGATATGCTCAAACCCTGTTGATTTTGCAAAAGAGTTGATTGATAAGCTCGAATTTCAAGGCGCGACATGCACTCTTTTGTCGCCTGACGCGATCAATGAACAAAGTCTCAATAAATCACTGACTGGTATTGTATATCATGCAGACAACTTATCCTGCTCAAATGTTGAATCCCGGCAACAACCGGAAATTGAGTCTCTGTTGAATCTTGTACAATTATCAGGAACGATGTCGCGGCAATTTTCTCCACGCCTGTGGATAATCACAAGCGGTGCCCAGTGGTTGGAAAATCATCAAGACCAATGTAATCCTTACCAGACGGCGCAATGGGGCTTTGGGCGCGTATTGCTCCTGGAACATCCTGAACTGAAATGTTCAATGCTTGACCTTGATCCATCATCAATGACTCGTGATATTACACAGGTTGCTCAGATTCTCCTTTCTCCTGACAATGAAGATCAGATGGCCTGGAGGGATGGAAACCGTTTTGTTCCTCGATTGATACCCCATGATGCACCATCCGGTGATAAAAATTTCAGACAGAATATTCGGGCGGTTTTATCGGATTACGGCAGTCTCGATAATTTATCTTTGATTCCATTTACGCATCCAAACCCTAAGCCCGATGAAATTGAAATAGAAGTCAAGGCTTCAGGTCTTAATTTCAGAGATGTATTGCATGCACTGGGAATGGTAAAATCAGAGGGATATGAGGATAATGCGTCAAAAATTCCCTTTGGGTTTGAATGTTCAGGAATTGTAAATGATGTCGGTTCCCGGGTAAAACATTTCCAGAGGGGACAATCAGTTATTGCTGTTCTTGCTCCGGGAAGCATGGGAAGCAGAGTTAATGTAAGGGCTGAATTTGCATATCCCATGCCTGATCAGATGTCATTTGAAGCTGCTGCTACCATTCCGCTTGTATTTTTGACGGCCTGGCATGGTTTATGTAAGCTTGCAAAACTGGGCGCAAAATTGGGTACAAATGAAACCATTCTTATCCATGCCGCATCCGGGGGGGTTGGATTGGCCGCAGTTCAAATCGCAAAATTCAAGGGAGCCAATATTATTGCCACGGCAAGCCCTGCAAAATGGGACAGGCTCAAGGAAATGGGGATCAGGCATGTGATGAATTCACGCGCACTTGATTTTGCAGAAGAGATAATGAAGCTCACAGACGGCAATGGGATTGATGTGGTTTTAAATAGTTTGACAGGTGAATTCATTACAAAAAGCCTGGGTGTATTGAAACATGGAGGTCGTTTCATAGAAATCGGCAAAACAGGAATCCTGAATGATCAACAAGTTCATGAGATAAGACCTGATGTCGATTACTTTGCTTTTGATCTCGGTAAGGTTGGAAATGCAGAACCGGAAAGCATTCAGTCGATGTTCAATGAATTGATGCCGGAATTTGAAAAAGGTAATTTGAAATCTCTTCCCTACAAAGACTTTCCCATGGAAGAGATGGTCGATGGATTTCGCTATATGGCTCAAACCAAGCATTTTGGAAAAGTCGTAATTACCATGCCAAAAACCGGCCACGGATCTGAAATTGATTCCCATGCAACTTACGTGATTACGGGGGGGACAGGTGCTTTAGGTTCTTTGCTGACAAAATGGCTGATAAAAAAAGGAGCCAGTCACATTGTTTTAGTCAGCAGACATCCCGGGGATAATATAAATAATATCCCTCGAACTGAAAAGGTTCAGATCATCTTAAAATCATGCGATGTCTCTTCTGATGAGCAGCTGACCAATCTTTTTGATGATATAAAACAAAGTTTACCACCGGTAAAGGGAGTGATCCATGGAGCAGGTGTTTTAGATGATGGCGTCATCATGGAACAAACCCGGCAACGATTTGAATCTGTCATGAAACCTAAAATTTCAGGCGCATGGAACCTTCACCGGACGACCCAAAGCCTTGACCTTGATTTTTTTATCATGTTTTCCTCTTCCACTTCTATTTTGGGTAATGCTGGCCAGAGCAATTATGCCGTAGCCAATGCCTTTCTTGATGGGCTTGCCCATTACAGACGTTCGCTTGGCCTTCCTGGAACAAGTATTAACTGGGGCCCCTGGGGAGAATCGGGAATGGCCGTGTCTCAATCAGAATTAGAAAAGAAAATAGCGGCCAAAGGCATAAAATCCTTGTCCCCCGATGATGCGCTGACGATGTTGGAAACAATAATGCGGGAAAATTTGTCCCAGGCATGTGTAGTTGATATTGATTGGGAAACATATGGGAGAACGCAAGGGGCACAGAGTCCTATGTTTTTGAATCAGCACAATAAAACTTCACATGGGACAGGCTATACCGTAAAAGCCGGGAAAGGAAAACTTAAGAATCTATTGATTCAGGCACCGCCTGATCAACGAGAAAGTCTTTTGGTCGCCCATCTGAAAAACCTTGGGAAAAAGATTGCAGGGTATGAAGACAATCGGGATATGGATGATGAAAAACCATTAATGGACGCAGGATTTGATTCCCTTATGGCAGTGGAATTTAGAAACATATTGAATCAGAAACTCAACGAAAGCCTGCCAGCCTCTTTGCTTTTTGATTATCCGACCTTAAAGCAGATTGCACTATTTATATTAAATGAAGCGCTGATGCTGCCAATTGAGGAAGATAGCCTTGAAGATCTTTCAGCTGATGATGTCATGGGTGAGATTACGGATTTGCTGAATTAAGGGAGTCAGAGTAAATCAAATTACCTGCAAATTCGGCAGAAAATAGAACCATGCCGCCCCCCCGAGGGGCAATGGGCCCGGCCCGGAACCGTAGACGGCTCAATTGGCCGGTTCCTATTGCCCCTC
>CAKZLA010000115.1 GCA_937124525.1 uncultured Desulfobacterium sp. | reverse complement strand
TTACATGAATTTGCAAAATTTTTCAAAAACGATCGAGCCTTTTGGGGTTATAATTGTCCCGCTTTATGTTGGTAGCCTAAAAACTTGATGCCTTATATCTTTTTGCCGTCATGTCATGGTAACGATACTCCCCACCGACAACCAGCTTGTTGGCCATGCCCGCAATATCATGGTTAAGGGTCATGCTCACTTCAGGATGCGCTTGCCACCCTTCCTGATCAAAATAAAGGCCCTTGTACAATTGATATTCTGTAGATTGCAATTCCAGTTTGCCCATGAGTTCATGTTGCCCCAGTTTCTGCTTGTACACAAGGGCACCCAGGTTTCCTTCCGTTTCGTTATAATAATCAGCCCCTGTATTCGGATTTTGGGATGGGTCTTCCTTAAATTGTTTCCTGGTCAGACCCTCAGTGTAAATACCAGTTGAATCCTTGTGTGAGCCATGGAAGGTAATATCGGCATTGTCGTTTAATGCATACCTCACCATGGTATAAATATTATCACCATCCAAATAGCCGTCATCTTGATAAGAATCTTCGCGTGCTATGGATGCATCAATATAATATTCCCATTTTTCAGAAGACCCATTGACCACGCTATAACCATTGCCGCCCCCCAGACTGATAAAGGATGCACCTGCCTTGGCTTCAATGGGACCCTTTGCCTTCCGTGTGATTATATTGATAACACCACCTATGGCCTGGTCTCCATATTCGGCCGACGGGGTCTTGGTGACCTCAATGCGCTCTATATCATGCACAGCCAAGCGACCGGACCTTATGTATCCAATTCCTGGGTTGAACTCTATTCCGTTGATCATCACCTTCATGGCCCAGTTAGAAACTTCTCCACCCCTGCTGCTCATTGAAACATCGCCACTTGTAGCCCCCCTGTCACTACCTGTAAAATACAATCCTGGTATGTTTAAGTCCCTTAACAAGGAGATCGCATTGTAATGACCAGGATGCTTTTCTATCTCTTCACGGGATATTACGGTGATATTGGTAGGTATTTTATCCACCTCAGTGGCCATTTTGGTTGCGGTAACTATGATATCGCCGAGATTAGCACATTTTTTGTCCTTCTTGTCATCCGCCGCCCACACATGCGGGCAGAAAAAAAGCCAAATCATTATGATGATATAGGTAAAGCAAAATTTTGATACGCTATTAGTGCGTAATCCTTTTCCCTCAGTTGCGTTATGCATGTTCAACCTCTCTCAAATCCTTTGTGCTCTATTGACAATCTTCTAATAATATCTGTGCCTTATCTCTGTAAGGTGCCATAATATATCGAGTGACGTTAACCCATATTTCACGGTTTTAATATCATTTGCAGAATAATTTTGACCATTTGCAGAACAATTCAGAAAAAATCAAAACGTAACTACTCATGGGAGTTGATTTGACAAACAGCATTCCAGAGGTATTGAAATATCCTCTGATTCAGGGATATAAAAACGGCGCAGGAGAAACAACAGTTGCGTTGAGAGGAGATGGGCTGAGAGGCAGGAACATGGGGATGACTCTATCTTGCAAAGTTGAATTGGAGAATATCGATGGCATTCTCTTTTTTCCTGGCGGAACCAAAAAAGCGGAACTAAAAAGGTGGCGTACTGAACACTTCGGCATTTCGATATGTCGATGGCCGTACTCCGAACCGCTTTGCAAAGGCCACGGCAAAATGGCTGGAACTGCAAAATCCTGCGTCAAAGGCCACCTGGGTGATGTTCATGCTGTTTTCAGTCAATAGCCTCCGGGCGTATTCCAGGCGTTCCTGTCTTAAATATTCAAATACGGTGCAGTTAAAGACTCTTTTAAACCCCCGTGTCAACCGGGAATGACTCATACCCACCTGCCGGGCAAGATCAGGCAGGGAGGGTGGAAACTGGAGTCGGTCGACCAGCAGATCCCGGGCCCTTAAGATCCGTTTTCTTTCTTCGTCATTGACCGGGGAAGAGAATTCTTTGGAGTCGTCACGGTCAAAGACCTGTTTTAGCTGACAGGCCACAAGCTCCATGGCTTTGCTTTCCAGGTAGATTTTTTTGATGATACCCCGGTGGGGACAGTTGAACATCTGAGAAAGCACCATTGTCATGGAGGGACTCATTTTCCGTGCTGAAAACAAATAGCCTTTTTCAAGAGCCCTTCCCAGAAGTTTCCCGGCTTTTGATTCCTCCTCTGGATCCATGAGGGAGGTAAGAATTTCCGGAGAGATGTGGATCGCCAGGCCGCTCAGTTCTTTTCCGCCTGCAGTATTTCGGTTCAGGGTCGTATCCTCAAAATAATGTACATAAGCATCTCCAGCTCCTATTACTATGGGCGCCCCATGGCATGAATTCCGGGTGCTGGTCATGCCGGACAGGCAGAAAACAAAGGTGACCATGGGAGAGGGCCAGGCGATATTTGCCTGGTAATCCCGGTCAAACCGGCATTGGCTCAGGCAAATATTCATGCCCTGGCGGCATGCCAGGGAGCTAAACCGACCCCGGCCCAAATCATTGGGAAGGAGGCGCACAACTTCCCGGCTCTCGCTGGCCCGGCCATCCCTGTCTTGTTTTTTGAAGTGGACAAACCGGCCCTTGGAATTCTTGATTAATATTTTTACGGTCATCATCGCCCCATTTAGTGCTAATCAAATTTTTGGGATTGATCACAACATCGGCCCGCCAATTACGGCGGCTGGCCGATGTTGTGACCAATCCCTTTTTTTGTCAAAAAAAAATCCCCACGTCCAAATGGACGCGGGGATTCCGTTTTTATCCCTGACAAACCAGCTTCTTTGCTTAAGTAAAGACTCTTATGTCCCGAGAGTTTTTTACTTTAAAAAAATTAAAGGCAGGTCTTCTGACTTCTCTCACCTTTTTTGAGGCCTTCCCGTTCATAGCAGATCGAACAGTGACACGAATATCAAAAAAAGATTTCTTTCCACTCGCTGGGAAAGAATAAGAGTTACAGCGACGGGTCCGCTCCCGATTCACACGGGATTCCCTATTAAGTCCTTTCGGACACCAATAATTACAATGAAAATTTATATAGCTTTCCAGAAAACTAATTACTCATTTGTTCTTTATTCTCAAAAAGACATTGAGTAATAGGCAGGTCGCTTTTCAAACTGCCAGACTATTTACCTGGAACACTATAAATATGGATCTATAGTGATTTGATTACCAATGTCAAGTGTTTTTAACTTCGGACTAACAGTTTTCATGATCCCTCAGGACAGGAGCGCCAGGTAAAAATCAACTTCCTTTTTTATTCCGCAGATGTTCAAAGCTGTTCTGCAGATTGTATTATTTTCTTTCTATCAAGAATAGATTGCACTTTTATCCTAACCTGGACAAGCCAGAACCAAAAAGATTTTTTGATTCTCTTGCCAGAATAACACGAAAATCAGAGATAAGAATCTAAGGTCTTGAAAATAATAATAGAATAAAGGAGGTTGCCATTAATGATACCTTTTAAAGTATTTTTTTTAAAATACTCCGTGCCATGGCTGTGCCTGATTATTTTATCCATGGCTTGGGTCAATGGGGGGTTGTGTGGAGAAAACTTTTCCGTTGAATTAGAGCCCACAATTGTTACGGCCGGGAAAATAGACGGTTTGGCCGATGATTTTCCCGGCAGCATCAGCGTCACCGATACCCAATTTCTGGAAGAACACCAGGCCAGGACTACCGAGGAGATGACCCGGTTTATTCCAAACCTGTTTTACAAAACCTCAACTTCCGGAGATGCCTTTGTCAGCCGCGGTATTTCCACCATCGACACTTCTATTTATACACCCATGGGGCTCTATATCAATGATGTTGCTTACCCCTTAAGTTATATGCAGGCCCAGTCTCTTTTCGACATTGAGCGGGTGGAGGTGCTAAGGGGACCCCAGTCGACCCTATACGGGCAAAACAGTTCTTCAGGCGTGATAAACATTGTCTTGGCACCCCCCGACAATGAAACCCGGGCCCGTGCCTTTGTTGAGGCCGGCAGATATAAAACCTGGAGCGGCAGCACTATGGTCAGCGGCCCCATCAAAAAGGATACGCTGTTTTACGAGGTTTCCTTTTTGGCCCATGTGACGGACGGGTATATGGAAAACCAGAGCAGCCGTTCCGATGATGTTTCCGATGATAAAACTTTTTCAGGCCGGGGAACGCTCAGGTGGACTCCTTCACCGGATCTGGATCTCTCCCTGACGCTGGATGGAAGCGATCGGGACATGGGTATAAGCGATCTTCGTTATCTTGACGGCCCATCTGCCACGGACCGATTCCGGGTCTACAGCAACCAATCAGACCGGGCCGAACAGGACAGCCTGGGGCAGTCCCTTCGCGGGGAATACCGATTCGGTACCCTGGATCTGCTCTCCATCACCTCCCATCAAAGGTTTACGCGCAACGCTGTCATGGATTCGGACCGGACAGCTATTGTCCTGGGATTTTCCGAAATCGATTTGGACCAGGATACCTGGACCCAGGAATTCCGAATCTCTTCCTCAGAAGGATTTTTCTCCTCCTGGTTGCTGGGGTTGTATGCCAGCCGAGACTGTGTGGACAATGACTGGACTTTGAATCATGTCAATTCCATGGTGGCCAATCAGCGGCTGTCCGATTCAGATACCAACAGCTTTGCCGTATTCGGTCAGTCCACCCTGGCATTAACCAGTCGGCTGGATGCAACGGTCGGATTAAGGCTGGATCATGTCTCTGCTTCGGGCAGCCAGGTTTATATTCCGTATACCGGGGCTGTGACCTATTCAGAAGATATTTCCGAAACCGAGGTGTTGCCCATGGCTTCCCTGTCCTATGCGTTCACGGACCGTATGATCGGATACCTGACCTTTTCCACGGGTTGGATGGCCGGGGGGTATGACTATTACTTTGCCACCTCCGAAGATGATTTTGCCTATGATCCCGAATACACGAGAAATTACGAGGCAGGAATTAAAACGGCCTTTTTCAGCAACCGCCTGAAGACAGCCCTGTCTGTGTTTTATACGCAGATCAATGATAAACAGGTGAAAGAAGAGGCAGCGGGCAGCGGGTTCACTGCCTGGGAAATCACCAATGCGGCCAAGGCCCACACAACCGGGGTTGAATTTGAAGTCAAAGCCCTGCCAGCTCATAATCTGGAAGTATTTGCCGGCATTGGCTATGCCCGGGCTGAAATTGACGACTGGACCGGCATCTCCGGAGGAACTTTTGTAGATTACAGCGGTAATGTTTTGCCCTGGGCCCCGGATCTGACAGCCAATGCCGGGATGGGATACTATATGGACAACGGCTGGTATGGGGTTGCCGACCTGTTTTGGGCCGGCCGGCAATACTTTGATGCGGCCAATACCCTGGAGGACAATGGGTATGCCCTGGTGAATTTCAAGCTGGGGTACCGGTTTGATCATTATGATATTTCAGTCTGGGGCAAGAATATTTTTGACGAGTATTATGCTCAAAAAAAGGTCAAGGACAATATGGGGTACACCATGGTGGAGGATGGAGAACCCATGACCCTTGGTGTCACATTTAACTGGAGGTTTTAAAAATGAATAAAGATCATTACCCTTCCATGGGCCCGCTGTTTGATATTTTGCTGGGCCCGATTAAGATGGCGGTCCTGGAGGCGGCCCTTGAACTCAAGATTGCCGATATTCTGGAACAGGCAACAGAACTTGCAGATATTGCCCGGGCCCTTGACATTCAGACAGACGTTGCCGGGCTCGGGTTTTTTCTGGACAGCATGGTCTCCATGGGATTTGTTGAAAAATGCGGCACACAGTATACCAATACCGATTTTGGGAAATGTTTTCTATGCACCACAAGTCCGGTTTACATGGGCGGGTTTGTGAAAAACATAACAGCCATGCAGTACAGGAATCTTTCCAGCATCCCCCACATCGTAAGAAACGGACCTCCCCAGGTAGCCCCTGGCCAGGATCTTACCAGCGAGACAAAATGGGAAAATGCCGTGGCTCATCTTGCCAGCTACCAGCGGGCAGGAGCTGCCCGCCTTGCGGCTGATCTGGTGGAATCCCTGCCCGAATATGCCACGGCCACGCGCTTACTGGACCTGGGCGGTGGCCCTGGGATCATGGGCATGGAAATGGTCCGGCGGCGCCCCGGATTGTCCGGGGTGCTTATGGATCTTCCCGGAATCATCCACCTGGCCAGAAAAGAGGTGAAAAAAGAGGGCCTTGACTCCCGAGTTTCCTTTATTGAAGGGGATTACAATGAGGTAGATCTGGGGGAGGAATACGATATAATCTGGGCCAGCCACAACCTCTACTATGTTAAGAATCCGGTTGCTTTTTTCCGCCGGGTAAAGGCGGCCATGAATCATTCCGGGGTATTTATCTGCCTTCATGAGGGGCTGACCGAAGAACGTACCAAACCCATGTCCGTTGTTTTGTCCCGGCTCTCCCTTGCCCTGGAAGGCCAGGACGTTTCTTTTGAAAAGGGGCAGATTGCAGCACTCCTTGGGGAAGCCGGATTTGGCCGGGTGGAGACCCGGTCTTTTAGCCTGGGCATGGGCGAGGGCGAGCTGGTGGTAGCCAGGAAAAACAAATAGAAAAAATGGCTACCCACTTAACCCGGGATATTTTCAAAGAGTTTTATGTGGAAAATCAGATTTCATCCCCTGAATTCAAGGCTGCTCAGACGCTTGATTTTAAAGCCTGTCCCGCCTTAAGTGGGCAGCCTTTTGTACCCTTTTTAGATGATCGGAGGTGATCGGAATGGAAAATATAGGGCAATCCTCATCCCCCAGCCCCCTTTCTATGATTACAAATGCAGAGAATAATGCAAAAAGGGTATACTCTATTTATTTGGAGATGAATAGGGCTCAATAGGCATCCAATCGTTTTTATGAATTTCTTCGTAAGATATAATGGCAGCTTTGAAAAATTTATTTGCAACTTCTTTAACATTTGTAATATTTTTGTTTGAACACTGAAGTGTCAATCGCATAAGAGCCTGAATTCATAGTCTTTTTGTAAAACGCTCTAATCTCTTAAATCACTGAATTTATGGAGTTTTATCTGTAAGTTGCCTTGTAGGGTTAAAAGCCTGCCATTTTGCCTCGGGCTTTTTTTATTGACATATTTTTCACCCTGATATATTTATGTGCCTAAATAATATGCACCTAAATAAAATATAAATAATCCGAGAGCTGACACATGGAACCAAACGGAATAGGGAACCTGCCGGAAATGAAAAAAATGCTGACAACATTTGAAACATTTTTGTCCGGGCAAAACGTTGAATTCATAATAAAATTTGCCGAAATGATGCTCCTGCTGCACCGGGTTGTGGTGGTGAGTGACGCCTATTTTCAGAAGATGGGCACATCAAAGGGACGGTTTCTTCTTATGGTAAGATTGCTCTTGTCGGATTCCCCGGCCGGGGAGAGTATATCTGTCCTGCGGCCGTTTTATCCCATCTCCTATGCGGCCATGTCAGGAGTTCTCAACACTCTGGAAAAAGATGGCATGGTTGAACGGTGTATCAATCCTGAAGACAGGCGCAAGGTGAACATTCGGCTCACCGGGAAAGGCCGAGGCTTTATCGTGGATTTTCTTCCCGCCCATTTGGAAAATGTCAAAAAGATCGGTGCGGAAATACAGGAGGATGAGGTTGAACAAATGTTCGATTCACTGAAAAAGATCATCGGCAGGTTCGAACGACTCATAAAGTCGCTGCCGGAAGACCGCGGCAATAAGGGCAACATGAGGAAAGGAAAATGAGGAGAAAACAACTGGGCTGGCATAGGTTGCTACTGCTCAGGATTTTACCTGTCCTGTTTCTTATTAGTGGCTGCGCCGTGGTCGGTCCCAATTATCAGACGCCTGATCTGGCAGAGAAACATGGTGAGGGCTGGCTTGGCAGACCGGAATCAGGAGAGCGGACCTCCCTTACGGTGGATGCACCGGCAGCAAGCTGGTGGGAGCAGTTTGATGATCCGGAACTCACGAGACTGGTGCATGAGGTGGTACAAAGGAATCTTGATCTGGCAAAAGCCCGGGAACGCATAGTGGAGGCGGGTCTCAGGCGGAGTCTGGCAGGTGCTGACAGACTGCCCTATGTGGACCTTGACGGAAAAATAACCCGGGCCGGGACCGGTGAGAAAGCGCTAAATCGACAAGGCCCGCTCCCCGGTGAAAATGCAACCCTCTTTTCTGCGGGAGGTTTTGCCGGGTGGGAGCTGGATCTATGGGGCAGGGTTACAAGGTTTGTGGAAACCGCGGACCGCAACTATGAAGCGGAACTGGAAACCTGTCGCTATGTCGCTGTTTCCCTTTCCGCCGAGCTGGTTCTTGCCTATATTGATGTGCGCATCCTTGATGAGCGGTTGCAGATTCTTGAATCCAATATCGAACTTATCAAGAGATCCCTTGAACTTGTGGAACTGAAATTCCAGATGGGAACCTCCACCGAACTTGATATAAAACAGACCAGGCGCCAGTTGAATCTGACAAGAGCCCGTTACCCTGAACTGCGCCGGGCACGTTTGGTTTCGGCAAACCAGATAGCCATCCTGCTCGGTCTACCACCGGCGGAAAATCATATTGCCGGCGGAAACCTCATGGATGCCCCTATGATGGTGGGAATCGGGTTTCCAGCGGATCTTCTTACAAGGCGTGCAGATGTACGCAGTGCGGAAAGGAGATATGCGGCGGCTGTGGCAGCCATTGGTTCGGCAAAGGCGGATAAGTATCCGGGGTTATCCATCACAGGCAACCTCTATTTGCAGACGGACGAGCTGGGTAGTTTGCTCCACCCTGAGGCAATTATCTATTCGCTGGGGCCCAGGCTTTCCTTCCCCCTGTTCAACGGTGGCAGGTTGCAGACCAAGGTTGAAATAAGGGAGTCCCAGGCAGAGCAGGCCCGTCTGGAATTGGAGAAAAGCCTGTTGACTGCAATAGGTGAAGTTGAAAACGGTGTTGTGGGGGTCGTCCACAACCAGGAACGGGTTGGTTTGCTTGAAACTGCCGTTGATGATGGAATGCGCTCCGTCGAGCTTGCTGAACAGCTCTACCGGACCGGCCTTGGCACTCTTTTTCAACTGCTGGATGCACAGCGGGAGCTGATAAATGCCAGGGACGACCTGCTTCTTGCAAAACAGTTTGAGCTTGGTGAGATTGTAAGGCTGTACCGCGCCCTGGGCGGAGGATGGGATATCCCCGATCGTGAGGCTGTGCAAAATAGTGCCGAAGGAGAAGGATAACATGAATAAGGGCGTATGGATTGTAATCCTGTTGCTGGTCCTTTCCGGGGCTGGGGCAGGCTACTACTGGAAAAATGGGTCAGGACGGATTTCTGTCGGTGACACGGTGACTCTCTACGGCAATATAGATCTCAGAACGACACGGCTTGCCTTTAACGAACAGGAGATGGTCGAAGATATTCTCGTGGATGAAGGTGATCAGGTTGAAGAAGGTCAGCTTCTCGCCAAATTGAGAAAAAAGAAGCTTACCTATCAGCTGCAGGAGGCAGAGGCAATGGTGGCAGCCCAGAAGGAGGCGCTCCTGCTGCTGACCACCGGTACCAGACCCCAGGAAATCAAAAAAATACAAGCCCAGTTGAAGGCGGCACAGGTCAGGATTGCCAACGCTGAGCTGCTTGCCAATAGACTCAAGGTTACCTCTGGGACAGGGGCAAGCACGATCCAGGACCTTGACAATGCAAGGGCAGAGCTTGATGTGGCAAGGGCTGAGTCAGATGTTGTAAAAGAGTTGCTGGCCCTTGCCAAGGAGGGATTCCGGGCCGAGAAAATAGCAGAGGCAAGAGCAGTTCTGAAAGCACGGGAGGCACAGGCGGCACTCCTTCGGGAGCGGTTGAACGATACCTTTCTTTACGCCCCCGCACCGGGCATAATAGAGAGCAGGGTCATGGAACCCGGCGAGGTGGCGGCGCCCGGGCGTACGGTTTTTTCCCTTGCCCTTACGGCGCCTAAATGGGTTCGCGCCTATCTGTCCGAACCGGATCTTGGTTTTATTGTCCAGGGCATGGAAGCCAAGGTTTACAGTGATTCGTTCCCAGGGGAGGCTTTTAACGGTACGGTCGGTTTTATTTCATCTGCTGCCGAATTTACACCAAAATTTGTGCAGACAACCGAACTGCGGACTCAACTGGTATATGAAATACGTATCTGGCTGGAGGATCTGGACAACAGGCTCCGGCTTGGAATGCCTGTTACCGTGGTTGTGAAAAAACGCGGTACCGGCCCTGCAGACAAAAACGTCAAGCCTGAAGCGACCCGCAAGCAGGGATAGCACGGAGAGTTCATGGACAGGGTAAGAGAGATAGTGAAGAAAACCTCATGTTCAGATACCATACTTGAAGCACGGAGTCTCTCCATGGCGTTTCAACCTAAGGGTGGGCAAAGTGTACGTGCGCTGTCGGATATCTCCTTTTCTGCCTGTGCCGGTAAGGTTACCGGGCTGGTAGGACCTGACGGTGCCGGAAAAACGACTTTTCTGCGCCTGGCTGCAGGACTTCTGGTGCCGATGGCAGGGGAGCTCACTGTCCTGGGGCTTGATGTTGTCCGTGATATTGATAAACTTCGCAGCCGTATCGGCTATATGCCCCAGCAGTTCGGCCTTTATGAAGATCTTACTGTGACGGAGAACCTCACCCTTTATGCCGATCTAAAATCTGTTCCTCGAAATGAGCGACCCGGGCGAAACAAAAAACTTCTTGGGATGACCGGTCTTTCCAGTTTTACCAACCGCAGAGCCGGGTGGCTTTCCGGGGGGATGAAACAAAAACTGGGCCTTGCCTGCTGCCTGATTAAACCTCCTGAAATACTTCTTTTGGATGAGCCCACGGTGGGAGTCGATCCGGTTTCCAGGCGGGATCTGTGGTCCATTGTCGGCGAACTGGTAAGAGAAGACGGTATTGGTGTTGTTGTCGCAACCGCCTATCTTGATGAGGCGGATCGGTGCGATCAGGTAATCCTTCTCCACCGCGGCGAAATTGTTGAAATGGGGCCTCCTTCCCGCTTTATTGAAGGGCTGGAAAACAGGGTTTTCATGGCCATGGACCGGGGAGGGATCGGGCCGCGGGAATTGCAGCGACAGCTATACCTGTGTCCGGAAGTAATCGATGCCACCATTCGTTCGGGGAAAGTACGGATTGTTGTCCGGGATGCAACTGTCCTTGGACGTCTGCCTGCCTGTTCTTCTGCGGAAGTGGAGATGACTCCGGCTGATCCCATCTTTGAGGACGGGTTCATGGACAGGATGACAGAACGACTGGGATCTCAGCCGAAAGTGGTTTTCAAAGAAGGCACGGCGGTCCTGAACAAGCCGAATAACGGCGAGGTGGTTGTATCGGTGTCAGGGCTAATAAAAAAATTCGGTGATTTCACCGCGGTGGAGGATATCGGATTTGAGGTGCGCCGGGGGGAAATATTCGGACTGCTTGGCTCAAACGGTGCCGGCAAAACAACCACCTTTCGCATGTTATGCGGTCTGTTACCTGCAACAGGCGGCAAGATTGATGTGGCCGGGTATAATCTGCGTACCTCCCCTGCTGCGGCACGGGCCCGCCTTGGCTATATGGCCCAGAAGTTTTCGCTCTATCGTCAGCTCTCCGTACTCCAAAACCTGAGGTTCTACGGTAAGGCGTACGGCCTGTCCAGGAAAAAACTCAAAGAAAGGGTGGATTGGGCATTACAGGAGTTTGAGCTGACAGAAAGGGCTGAACTCCAGGCTGAAAACCTGCCCGGCGGCTATCGCCAGCGGCTTGCCATGGCCGTTGCCATGGTACATGAACCGGATATCCTCTTCCTTGATGAGCCCACATCCGGGGCTGATCCCCTTGCAAGAAGGGAATTTTGGCTGCGAATCAACGGATTTTCAAGGGAGGGTGTCACCGTTATTGTCACCACCCACTTTATGGAAGAGGCCGAATTCTGCGACCATATGGTGATCATGTCCCAGGGCAGAAACCTTGCTGCCGGGCGGCCAAAGGAGATCAGGGGGATGGCCGTCACCGCCGACAACCCTGATCCGACTGTGGAAGATGCCTTTATCTCCTTGACAGACAGCAATTTTTCCCGGGCGGATGCGGGAGGGGACAATGACTGATACGGGCAGCCGTCCCATGCGGCTAACGGGATTTCTTAAAAAGGAGACGCTCCAGATCCTTCGGGACCCATCCAGTCTTCTTCTCGGCATAGTTATGCCGGTGATTCTGCTCTTTATTTTCGGCTTTGGAGTGTCCCTGGACCCCAAAAATGTACCTCTTGCAATTGTGCTGGAGGATGGCGGCCCTGAAGCCCGGGAGCTTGCCGCTCGTTTTGAGCTCTCTCCCTATTTCAAAACGCGGGCGGTGTATTCGGTGGCCCAGGCAAAAGCGCTGGTTAAATCAGGGGAGGTCGATGGAATTTTCATCATTCAATCCGACTTTTCCCCACGGCTTGCAAAAGAGTTTCAGGCAGAGGTGCAGTTGGTCTTAAACGGGATGGATGCCAACCGTGCACGGCTGATCCAGGGCTACGGCCAGGGAGCCATCGGTAAATGGCTTGAGGTGGGAAGGGCAAGAGAGGAAGGCGGGGCCCGTCCTCCCATTTCCGTTGAACAGCGAATCTGGTTCAATGAATCGGCGGATTCCACTAATTTTCTGGTGCCAGGGTTGCTGACCGTTATCATGACCCTTATCGGGACACTCCTGACCGCCCTTGTTATCGCGCGGGAGTGGGAGAGGGGAACCATGGAGGCTTTGCTGGCCACACCCCTTACGCCGGGAGAAATACTTCTTGGCAAGATCATTCCTTATTTTATCCTCGGCATGATTGGGATGCTTTTGTCTGTCACTTTGGGAGTTTTTCTCTTTGGCGTCCCCCTTCGCGGTTCACTGCTGCTGTTGATTGGATTTGGCGGAGTGTTCATGCTTGCGTCTCTCGGACTTGGTCTCCTTATCTCCTCTGCCACCCGGGTACAGTTTGTGGCGGCGATGATTTCAGTGATCACCGGCTTTCTCCCGGCATTTTTCCTGTCCGGCCTGCTGTTTGACCTGGAGAGTACTCCAAGGTTGGTGCAGATCATCAGTTATATTATTCCGGCCCGTTATTTTGTAACCATCAGCCAGACCCTTTTTATGGCAGGAAATATCTGGTCGGCTCTGCTTCCTGGGGCTGCGGTACTGGCTGTGATGGCAGTCGTCCTTTTGGGAGTGACAATGAGAAAACTGGTGAGGAGGTTGCCCCAGTAATGAACAGTTTGCAGAGGATAATTACCCTGATCATCAAGGAATTCGGTATGGTGCTACGGGATCCGAAGAGCCGGGTTGTGGTTATTGTCCCGCCCATTATTCAGTTTTTCGTCTTCAGCTTTGCGGCTACTTTTGACCTCATCGACGTACGATATGCGGTTCTGGATCACTCCCGAACGGCCCAGTCCAGGGAACTGCTTGCACGCTTTAAGGGATCGGAAAACTTCAAGCTGGTGGCAACCCTTGCCTCGGATAACCAGATACGGGAGGTGATCGATACAGCAAAGGCGCGGCTGGTGATCGCTGTTCCCGCTGATTTCAGCGAAAAGTTGGCCGGAGACGAGCAAGCAGTGGTCCAGGTGATCGCGGATGGCCGCAACTCCAATGTGGCCTCCATTGCCCTTGGTTATGTGAACACTATAGTTCACCAGCAGGGAATCCGTTTTTTGCAGGGGAAGGCAGAGATACCGAATGAACCCGCCCTTGAGCTGATCAACAGGGCGTGGTTCAATGAGAACCTCGTCAGCCGCTGGTATATTGTTTCTGCCCTGGGGGGAACCATCTCCATGATTGTGGTGATGATTCTCTCGTCCCTTTCCGTTGCACGGGAGAGGGAGTTCGGAACCTTTGATCAACTTTTAGTGGCACCTTTCAGGCCCGTTGAAATCCTGATAGGTAAGGCGATGCCTCCCATCGTGTTCGGTTTATTCGACGCGCTCCTGCTCTCGGCAGCGGCTGTGTTCTTCTTTAAAATTCCGTTCCATGGTACGGTGTCGGCTCTTGTTATTATCCTTACTGTTTTTATGGTCGCCGTCGTCGGGGTGGGACTTTTTATTTCGTCTCTTTCAACGACAATGCAGCAGGCATTGCTTGGCTCTTTTGTCTTTATCATGCCTGCGGTGATCCTGGGTGGTTTCACCACCCCAATCGAAAACATGCCCGAGTGGCTCCAGGTAGCCACCTGGATCAACCCCCTGCGCTACGTTGTCTATGGTCTCAGGCAGATCTTTCTTGCCGGTGGAGACACAGCCTCGGTCTGGCCCCAACTCTGGCCCATGGCTTGTATCGCAGCGCTTACCCTGTCCCTTGCAGGCTGGATATTCAGGCGCCGGACTACATAATAAAAAATCTGATCTGGGGACTGGGGGTGTTATGATGGTAAGTTCTCAATAAATCCGGGCAAAAAAGAGTGCTTTGACCTTTAATACCCTTGATATCATTAGATATGAAATTTTAAAATATATTTTTATCCGCACTTATTGAGAACTTACCAAATAATATTCATAACATATTGCTTCTAAATACAATATTATCCGCATAGGTCCAAAATTTATCCTCACGGTTTAGTCTATTTATTGATGAATTTCAGATAAATATCCATCGCTTCTCTGGCAGTCACAACTCCTTTCGATTCCAAATCCTTAACGATAATTTCGCTGATCAGATTTGCAGCTTCCTTGCTTCGAGCCATATCCGTTGCGGAAAGCTCCTTTATATTAATGCCTTCTTTTTTCATTCTTTCTATCGCTTCCAGTTCACGACTGTTAATCATTTGATTTGCAATTACGGGCATTTCATCGGCGAGATCAATCATACTCTTTCGGACTTGTTCGGGGAGTTTGTTCCATCTTTTCAGGTTGAATACTACTGGTACTGACACGCATCCTAAATTAATTTTAGTAAAGTTTTTTGCGATATCGGAAATATGTAGGGTTTTATACATACTGATTGGCTGTGTCATTACGGCATCAATCACCCCCTTTTCAAGAGCATAATAAATTTCAGGAATTGGAATTGAAACCGATGTTCCACCGAGTTCTGCCCATAGTTTAGCCAAATATCCATAGGTTCGCACGCGTAACCCTTTTATATCCTCATAGTTTTTTATCGGTTTTTTGCTAATCAGGTTGTAGTACCATACACCAGAGTGAAATAAACATTTTGTACCTGCGTTTTTGAATTCCTCTGCCATGGGTTGAAATGTTTGCGATAGCTCCTTTGCCGCTTTTAACGAAGTTTCCAAAGGAATGTCAATCAGAGGGGTTGAGTTGGGTATAATGGCAAGAGGTGTTTTGTTTATTGTAAAAGCTGGGCTAATCCAGCCGATATCATAAATCCCTATGCCGATGGCATCGAGGCAGTCCTGTGGTTTAGCCAGGGTACCTCCAAAATAAGTTTCGACTTCGATCTGAACTCCGCTTCTCTTTGATATTTCATCAAGATACCATAATATAGGACTATCAATTACCCCGTGTGGAGCATACGACCCGTATTTGAATTTTATGATAACCTTTTTTGTGTCACTTGCATAAGCAGACATTGATGTGAAGACAATAAAAATCGATACTACCAAAATACTAAAAATTTTACTGAGATCTAAATTTATTATCGATTTCATAAAAGAATTTCCTTGTTAAATAGGAATCCTTCAGATCACCCCAAAAGTACTTTACACTTTTGGGGGAATGATTTCCTAAAAATGGGGTTGTCGCTTAAATAAGTGTAACCTGAAAAATGAAGGACGCCGAAAATTTGCACTACTTTCCCTCAAAGCTGGCTTTCCTTTTCTCGACAAAAGCGGAGACGCCTTCCTTGCTGTCCTGGGATGAGAGTAGCCACATAACTGCTCCCCGTTCAACAGAAAGAGCGGCTTCTATGCTCTCACAGGTGATGGAGTTGTTTATTACGTTTTTTGCCGCCCTCAAGGATAAGGGAGGCTTTGCTATCATCTCGGAAACAATTTTCTCAACCTCATCGTAAAGCTCCTCTTTCGACGGAAGAACTCTGTTGAGTAGTCCCCATCTAAAGGCCTCTTCAGCATTAACAACTTCACCTCTATAGATCATTTCTTTCGCCCTGTTAACGGGTATTTTTCTGGGAAGTCTTACCGTTCCTCCCCAGCCGGCTAAAAGGCCCAAATTAATTTCAAGGAGTCCGAACTTTGCGCTGCTGGACGCATAAATAAAATCGCAACACAGAGCAAGCTCCATTCCCCCTGCAAAACAGTATCCGTTTACTGCGGCAATGACCGGCTTCTCCATATAATTCATCAAGTGTTGTATTCTGTTACCGCGCTCATAAGAAAAATCATAAGCGCTGACAACATTTAAGGTTTGGAAAAGATTGATATCTCCTCCACTACAAAAGGATTTATCTCCAGCTCCTTTTAAAACAACACATCTTATTTCATTATCAAATGCTATATCCTCAAGAACATTTAGAAGTTCCTGTTGCATGACATCTGAAAGTGAATTCATTTTTTTTTCATCATTCAAGGTGATCCAAAGCACTTCCTCTTTGGGGCCTTTTCTTTCGCAAATAAGACTCTTATATTCTTTCATTTTTTTATCCTCATATTTTTGGTCACATCGTAATGTATGGAAGGTTTGCTAAATATTCAAAGTCGATACCTTCTGATTAGCTGTGGGCTAATAACACTTTTAAATCGAATACATATAAATAGTATTTCCTGAAAATCAGAATATGCATATTTTATGCCTTGTGTTTTTATAACTATTTGAAAATACCAAGTATCGATTTGAAAAAATGGTCAAAATGTCGACTTTGAGTAAATACGATATGGCGTGTTGGGAAATTCAGGGCCGATTTTTTACATGTTCGTCATATTTAAATTTTAAATATCTGCACAGGTTCTAAAGGGACCCACCTGTACAGCAATATTCGGTTACCGCGGTGATGACCGGTTTATTTAAAAAGTCCATAAAGTCCCGTATTTGCTTACCCCCAAAACAAGTGTTATCTCCAGCTTTTTTAAAAACCACACATTTTATTTCATTATTGCACAATACATTTTCCAGAACGTTGAGAAATTCCTGCCGCATGTCATTTGATAGTGGCTTTACCATTTTTTCATTATTCAGGGTAACCCAAAGTACTTCCTTTTTGGGACCTCTTTTTTCACAAATAAGACTTTTATAATTTTTGATCATTTTTCCCCTTTATTTAAGGGCTTAATTTTTTGCCAAATTTTCATATATAAATTGAAAAAAAGAGTTTTAGGGAGTTCATAAGAAGCAAATCACCCATTTTCAAAGCAAAGGCTCTTTAATTATAGCTGTGTTTCATTATGAACTCCCTTACTCTATAGTCATAAGTTCTATGGTGGCTTTGGGTTGTTATGGAAAATTTTTTGAAATCATTAAAACCAATTTTTTATAAATGATTTTATTGGCATCAATAGTATTAATTGCTTATGAGAACTTATGACTATTGAGGCTTTAGTTGGTGCAATAAAATTTACGCCTGAATGTGCCAAAGTAATGAATTGATTTATGTTCCCATCGGTTTCCACTTTGGAAGGGTTATTTCATCAGTGATTTTTTCAAAAATAACCTCCACATTCATACCAATGCTTACCTCTTCAGGTTTGCAGCCTACAATATTGGTCATCATGCGTACGCCTTCTTCCAAATCAACCAAAGCCAGAACAAAGGGAAGATCCTCCGCAAATCTCTCTTCCACTCCGGCAAGGGTTACGGAATATGAGAAAATTGTGGCCTTGCCGCTGGCTTCGGACCAGAATAACTGAGAAGACCAACATTCAGGACAATGTTTTCTGGGGTAGAAAATCTTTGCACCACAGTCTTTGCATTCCTGGATCAGCAACTTTTTTTCCTTTGTGCCTTCCCAGAACTTTTTGCTCCAAGGTTGAATTTCAGGTAATGGTTTTTTGTATTCGCTCATGCTATTTTATTCCCCCATACTGTCATTAATGTATTCATTCCGGATCCGCCAGCTGCGGATGCAAGGATGTATTCACAGTCTTTAACCTGTCTTTCTCCTGCTTTCCCCATAAGTTGACGGGCACACTCAATATAATTTGCCATACTTACCCCAGAACCGGTATGGCCTCTGCCAGCCGCATCTCCAATGGTGGAACAGGGACATTTACCACCTGGAGAGATATGACCATCCATGACAAATTTACCGCCTTCACCCGGCTCGGTTATGCCGACCGCCTCGAGTGCCACTATCTGATTAAAGGGATAGGCTACATAGAATTCAAAAATATCCATATCCTCTTTGGTTAATCCAGCTTCATTAAGGGCCTCTTTTGCCGCATCGCGCCAACCTTCAAACATAAAATAGTCTTTTCGAAGAATATTACAGGCACCGGTATACCGCCCCCCATGTCCAAGTTTAAATACAGGGGTTTCAACAATGTCCCTTGCACGTTCAGCAGAAGTTACGATCATTGCACCTCCACCATCAGCCAAAATATTGCATTCCTTGCTGTGGAGCGGCGTACTGATCATTTTTGATGATAAAACTTCTTCAAGGGTTACGGGTTTTTTATAAAACATTGAATTTGGATCCAAGGCAGCCCATTTTCTGAGAGCTACAACTGTGGATGCCATTTCTTCCGGCGTTGTTCCTGTTTCATGCATGTAGCGCTGTGCCACCATGCCCATCATACCGTTAAATGTCGCTCCAAAAGGATATTCCCATTGGGTGTCTATGCCGGCTGTAGCGAAAAAACTGATAACATCCTGAATGGGGAGGGTCGAGTGCACCGTGACATGGGGTATCAAAACAATTTTTGCCAAGCCGCTGTCAATCCATTGCTCGGCAAGCCTGAGGCAGTTGGTCGTAGAAGCGCCTCCTGCATTACAGATGCAGACATCTTTGCATCCGTTCAATCCCAGTTCTTCAGGGATTTTCCCGAAGGATATCTCTGATGTGAGCCTGCCCTGTGCCTGGGGTGCAACCGTGATCACCCCTTCAACATCGTTTTTGTTGATGCCTGCATCCCCTATCGCCTGCATGCATACATCATAAAGGATATCCCAGCGCGTTCGCTCAGGGTATCTTCCGGTAGGCACTTCGCCCACACCAATAATAGCAAGGTTTCCTTTACTCATACTTTCTCCTTATTTGATCTTCTTTATAGAGTTTAGGTGCCTAACATGCTGTTTTGTAAGCATATCGTTAGCTGATAATTTGGGGCTAAATTAAAAAACAATTTTCCCTATCGTGTGCTGTGATCGTTCGTAGATACAATTTATTTAATACGAAATATCAATTCAAAGCCCGATTTAGCAAAGACATGGCCCGCGCAGAGCTATTCTTTAAGCACATTTCAACAAATATATTGTGAGATACAGATTTTTAAATACAGTTATCTATTTCCTGTGCATAAGTCCCGACTACAGATAGATTAAGTGTCAAGCCGTTCAACAACAATAGCGGTACCCGGACCGCCTCCGGCGCATAAAGATGCACATCCAAACCGATTACCACTACGTCGCATTTCGTGGAGCAATGAAACAATCAGGCGAGCTCCGGTGCAACTGACTGGGTGGCCCAATGAAACGCCTGATCCATTTTTATTTACTTTGTCCATATCTATATTTAGTTCCCGGTTAACTGCTATAAACTGAGCTGCAAAGGCTTCATTGATTTCCCAGTAATCGATATCATCAATGGTTAAACCGGCAAATGTTAATGCACGTTTTACTGCGGGGACCACCCCAATTCCCATGATTTTCGGATCCACTGCTGCTGAGGCAGTGGCAACAATTCTTGCAAGCGGTTTAAGCCCAAGTTCCTCGGCTTTTTGAGCCGACATCAGGATAAGTGCGGCTCCTGCATCATTCAGACCCGAAGCGTTGCCCGCTGTCACACTCCCTTCCCTATCGAAAGCTGGACGGAGTTTAGCCAAGGACTCCAGGGTGATGCTGGGTCTGGGCCGCTCGTCTGTATCGAAAAGAGCTACACCCTTTTTTGTCTTGATTTCAACAGGGGTAATCTCTTCTTTAAACTTACCTTCTTCAATTGCTCGACAAGCCCGTTGGTGGCTAAGCAGTGCAAGTTCATCTTGTTCCTCCCGGCTGATTTCATACTGTTTTGCAAGATTCTCTGCGGTGATCCCCATGTGACAATTATTAAAAACATCTATCAACCCGTCGCAAAACATGGAATCAACAACTTTATTATCGTTGCCCATTCGATACCCCATGCGTGCTCCAGGCAACAGGAAGGGAGAATTGGTCATGCTTTCAGGGCCTACTGCCGCTCCAATAGAGACTTTTCCCAATGCAATTTCATGATATAAAATTTCTGTTGCTCTCATGGAAGAGGCACATTGCTGGTTAACCGTAGCCCCAACAGTCTCGATAGAGCAGCCGGCACCTATTGCTATCTGTCGACCAGGATTGGCTTTAGTTCCAGCCATATTGCCCATACCCGCTACAACTTCTTCGATTAATTCCGGTGCTATTTCGGCTTTGTTTAATGCTGCTTTAAGGGCATGAATACCTAACTCAACTGCCGAAAAACGCTTCAAAGAACCCATGAAATCTCCGATAGGAGTACGCATGGCACCGACAATAACAACTTCATTCAATGTGTTATTTTTTTTGTTAAAATTTTTCACCACAGTTCCCTTTTTTTAATTAACGCGGTAAACCCGCAACCATAGACCTTTTCTTATTTTCTTGCCGTTTTGACAGAAATAAAAGAGTAAGCCACTAATGAACCTTAAATTTTCTGAAAAGTTTACTCTATTGTTTTATAATCTTAGAGATTTGCTGTTTAGAGTGACAAGTGAGTCTATATATACCCGTTTTAGGTATCTGAGCAGAAATAATCATGTAAAATCATCTAAGGAAACTTGAGGATTAATTTTGCTTAGCTTAGGTTCATTCAAAAATAAATTATCAATTTTGGGAGTTGAGTTGCCTGTTCTGCAAGGCATAAAAATACAGGCATCTCGGGGATAAGCCGAATTTTCGCAATGCAGCAGGACAGGATAAATCGGCTTCCAAAATGTAAAGTTCTTTTTGAGTGAGCCATTAGGCTATTTAATCCTTTTTTTCATCATCAAAACGAAGTGTTTTTACGTCTTTCAGTTCAATAGAAAATTTTCCAAATTCAGATTCTCCATAAAGCATAGGGCAAGTGTTGATTTCTCCTATTACTTTTTGCCCTTTCTTTGTGATCAATTCAACGTTAAGGTTTAAAGATTGCTTGATGCATTTGATCTGTTCAAGTTTTGATATATCAATTTCAACCTGAGCTTTTCCTATTTTTGCAGGAAAGAGAGTCTTATTATCAATGGTGATATTCGTAAGTTTAGTTTTTACCCCATTCAGATCAATGACTTCTCCAGCAGCTAATACTCTATTCATAGCAACAGAATCCCCGATATCATTATTTGGCAAAAGCCACCTATTTAATAACTCAAGGTGAACTTTAAGAATCGACTCAATATCATGACGATCATCCAACATTAAGCAAAATCCCAACCCTTCCCCAATGGATAAGGTAAGGTGAGAAATAAGTTCTATGTCAATATCATGACGAAAAAATCCATTATTTACCCCCCATCTAAGATCCCTAAGGGTAGGTTGCGTCATCAGTATTAATATTTCCTTGGCTTTTTGAGCCAGTTTTAGATTGTTGCTCATCAAGGCTGCTCTGGCCATGTTCAAAACACCCTTGTAAGTTGGAAATCCTTTCAAAAAGTAATAGCATCTTTTATGAATTCTGATCAGGGGGTTTTTTTCATTTCGAATATTGTCCCAATCAGTTTCGCGTATTGCCACTATTGTGAGTCTTTCCATACAACTCAAAAACAGATCTTCTTTATTGTTGAAGTAAAGATATACTGTACTTTTAGCCATCTGAAGAGAGTCTGCGATGGCTTCAAGTGTTGTATTATCGTATCCTTTCTCTGAAAAAAGAGCGATAGAAGCGTCTAAGATTTCATGTTTTTTCTTATCAATTTTATGGGAGCGGATGCTCTCTTGTTTTTCTTTCATCTCAGACACCACCTGGCCCGTGTCATCCTCATGGGAGTCCAGTATTTTTTGTGTATCCATGGTTGATAATTTTTGTTTGATTTCAGAGAATGATAGTTTTTGAACCTCTTTTAACTCACGGATCTGTTTTAATTTGACAAGATGGCTCGAATCATAAAAAGAACGACCGAGGCTGGCTTTAAAGGGTTTGTGAATCAATCCTATTTTCAAATAATTATATATAGTTGCCTTACTGAAGCCGGAAAGAGCTTCCAGTTCAGTCATTTTAATTCGATTGTTGGACGAGATTACATTTTCATCATGGTCTTTCATCTATCTTGCTTCCTTTTTATAGCTATAATATCAAAAGTTATTCAAATCAATAAAAAATTTTAGGTAAAAATGCTAAAAAAAACACATGTGCAAAAATACCTTTAGTAAATATTTTTTTCCAGTTTTATTTACCAGAATACAGCGTTTGATAGAATACTTCATCTATAAAATGAAAGAAAGATCTTGAATATTTTACAAATATCCATATTAAAAAATTTACACTTAAGTGCCTTATATTTTTAAAAAATTAAAACAGGCAGTGCGTTAAAAAAGCGCTGTTTAAACCCAAGAGCTCAGGGTCTATTTCACAAAAATATTTCGAAACTAAATGACCATATTTACAACGCATCAGTAGCTTTTGGGTAGCCCGAAGGATTGTCCGATATAGTTTTTAGCCATTTCATCCGAGATGGGAGAAAACATCATTTGTTTATAGTCTCTAAAATGGCGTTGCATCTCGTATTCGGTAGTCATGCCGTAGCCGCCCATTATTTCCATTCCATATCGTGCAGCTTGTTCGGAGGCCCGGCAAGCGACGATTTTTGCCATGCTCGCCTCGACATCATAGCGTTTTCCATTATCATAAAGCCAAGCGCATTTGTATATAAGGTTTTGTGCGTTTTCGATTTCAATTGCAATGTCGGCAAGATAGTGTTGAAGGCTCTGGAAACTTCCGATGGGTTTACCAAAGGCCTCTCGCTCTTTGGCATACTGCAGGGCGTCCCTAAAAGCTGCCTTGGCAATACCAAGAGAAAAAAGAGAAGTTCCGATTCTTTCCGGGTTTAGAGTTGATAATAGACTGTACCAGCCTTTATTTTTTTCACCAAGCATGTTTTCTTTCGGAACTCGCACATCTTTAAAGAAAATTTCGGTTGCACCACATGATCTGATGCTTATTTTATTTATCAAATTGATAGTAATTCCGGGTGTTTTGGCATCTACTATAAAAAGCGAAAGTCCGTTTTTCCTTTTTACACTTTCATCGGTAATTGCTACCAGCAATATATAATCGGCAACATGTCCTCCTGAAATAAAAATCTTTGAGCCGTTGACGATATATTCATCCCCTTTTTCTACGGCTGTTGTGCCGATGGCTCCAAGAATATCCGTTCCTCCTGCGGGTTCGGTCAAGGCCATGCACCACTTTTCCCTTCCTTCGGTGATTTCAGGAAGATGTTTCTCTTTTTGTTCTTTCGTCCCCAGTTCAAGGATGGGGGTTGCACCAAAAGATATATTAATTCCGGCGGCAAATGCCACTGCCACACTCCCTGTGCAAAGCTCTTCCATTACAAGGCAATAATCAAAATAGCTTGAGCCGATTCCGCCATACTCCTCTGGAATGAATATAGAGCAAAATCCCAAATCAACTGTTTTTTGCAGCATTTCATCGGGAACCCACTTACAATTTTCATCTAACCACAGGTTATAATCGCTCGTTAGCTCTTTTTTACAGAACTCTCGGCATGCAGATTGTAACATTTTTTGTTCTTTTGTAAGTTCAAAATTCATTTGCTACCTCCAAATTATTTAAATATTTTAGGTCGTCAGCACTTGTTAAAATATCGCTTTAACAATTTAGGACATCTATTTTTTAATTGAGTTTTTTTTGTGATCATCTTTTTTGTACCTTGGCTTACAAGTTAGACATTCAAAATGAATGAATGGTCAGTAAGGATAATCGAGTATTATTCTATCTATTTTATGTTGTCAAGAAAAAAATATGAATATTTAACTTTATTTTTTTAGAAGTAGGAGGGCTTTACTCTCCCCTAAATAAGTATCTTCATCCTTATTGTATGCTAAGTCATAATACTGTTTTATATATGTATTGGATCTGTAAATCATATATGTTTTTTATATGAAAGTCCCACCAACATTCTGGAATAAAAGGACTTTTCTTTTTCCTTGTGGTAGGTGCTTCTGCTATGCAAATTACCTGGATTAGTCTTTAAAGAATAATTTGATTTCTATTTATCCATTGAATAAGAATTAAAAATAAAAATTATTGTGATTTTTTTGCTTGACATTTGATTTTTTATTGATTATGACTCTACTAAAATTCTGACCAGTCGATCATTTGGTAGAGAAGCTCTTAACACCCTCTTTCTATTTTGGGTCTTGTTTGAAAAACAACTGGCCACTAAAATAATGTCAAATAAGTATAACGAGTGAGAAAGCAACTTTTTGCCAGAACTGAAAATTTTATTTAATTTGCTTGCGCTACCTGCATAAATTTAAAGGCTATTCAATCTTTGCGGGTGGGTTATAAAAACACTTTTATTCTGGGTTCTCCAGATTAGAAAGGAAAATTAATGGAAAGATGGAAAGAAATAGAACGTGTTCCTGCACCGGTTTTGATCCCCGCTTATGGACCAATGTCGGGCATGAGAATACTGGCAACCGGGAGTTTGGTGTCGGTTCCTTTTAGTGCTAGTTTGTTAGCAGAATTTGGTGCTGAAGTTATTCATGTCGAAAGAGTTGGATCTGGTGACCCTCTCCGTAGTCAGTCTCCTGTGATAATGAAAGAGGGCAATGAGTACGTCGTCGCACCTCACTCTGTACCTATTAATGAAAAGGTCAGCACCGGCTGGATACAGGAAGCCAGGAATCGACTGAGTTTATGCCTTGATTTAAATATGAAAAGAGCTGAGTCCAAGGAAATATTCCTCTCTTTAATTAAACAATCTGATGTTTGGATGGAAAATCTTGTCTGGATAGAAAAACTCGGAATTACTGAAGAGATGATTTTTGAGGTCAACCCTTCCATTGTGATTCTCCATTGCAGTGGATTTGGGAGACCTCAGTTTGGAGGCGTACCAGAGGAATGTGAGCGTCCTTCATATGATCCTATTGGTCAGGCAGAAGGGGGATGGATGACCCTGGTTGGAGAACCTGAACCTAATCCTCCAACTTACGGAGCTTCATATATAAATGACTATTTAAGCGCTACATATGCTACTATCGGTATTCTTATGGCTTATTACCATGCACAGAAAACCGGAAAAGGACAATCCATAGATGTAACTCAGATAGAATCGATGAGTAAGTGTCTTAATGATTCGTTTGTTAATTATTTTACATTAGGCTCGTTAAAGGAGAGGGTCGGCAACCAAATTCCCAACTGGCAGCCTGCCGGTCTATTCAAAACAAAAGATGATGATTGGCTCTATATAGCAACTTATGGTCCGCATGTTTATGCACGCTGTATGAAAGCAATGGGTATCGACCTGGAGAAGTATCCGCATCATCTGGCAGGTGCGTCTATTGAAGCCGTAAATTCTCCATTAGGCCAGGAACTGAAGCAATTGATTGTTGATTGGGCTGCGTCACGTAATGCCGAAGAAGGCTTGAGGGAACTCTTAAAGTATAAGGTTCCGTGTGGGATTCCTCGCAAGGCAGATTATCTTGCCAACTGTGAACACTACAATTCAAGAGGAAATTTTGTGGAGTATGAAGACCAGACTTTAGGAGAAACATTTAAAGCATTCGGTTCTGTTCCGAAGTTAAGTAAAACGCCAGGCCACGTCTGGCGTGGCGCTCCCAGCATTGGACAAGATACGGATACAATACTGGCGACCCTGGTTGGCTATAGCGATGATGAAATTGACGCATTGAAGGGAAAAGGCATTATTGATCCAGCTATTTAAATGAAAAGTGAAGAGCAAGGACTGGCATGAAAAATTCATCAAGGAAAGTCTTTGGTGAGTATGCACTTATAATATATATTAATTAAAGGGATGTAAAACAATGGCAAAAAAGAAAATGGAAAACGCAATGCTCCAAAACCTGACGTTACCCATAAAAATCGGTCCCATTGAATTGAAAAACAGGATGGCCCTTTCGCCGATAAACGAGACCATGTCCGACGCAAATGGTCAGTCCACCGCGCAATGTAATGCCTATTTTGGGGCCCGGGCCAAGGGGGGAGCGGGCTTGGTAGTGACCGGTGCTATTATGGGAACAAGAATGGGTTCACAATTTGTGTGGGGAAGGAATTTGTTCTGTTTTCATCCCGGTCATCTTCATGGCCTTGGCATGTTGACGACAAATATACATCATTTTGGAAGCTTGGCATGTGCCCAGATGAGTCTGGGATTTGGCCGCCAAGGCCACTCCTATGATCACTCTCTCCTTGCACCCGCTCCTACAGGCGGACTTCCTTATGAAGGCTCTATAGAAACAACAAGTACGTTACTTGATATGGGCCTTGAGAAAAACGAAAGCGCCCGGGATTTTCTTGTCGGTCAAATGACCCGGGAGATGACTATCTCCGAGATCCACAGTGAACAAAAGGAGTATGCCAGAAGTTGCCAGCTTGCCGTATCTGCTGGATTTGATGCCATTGAAATCCATGGGCCCCATGGGTATCTTGAACATCAGTTCCTTTCTCCTTTCTCTAATAAAAGAACCGATATGTACGGTGGGGAGTGGCGAAATCGTAAGAGACTGCTAAATGAATGTATGGAACAGGTTCGCTATGCCTGTCCAGGTGTAGCCGTCGGAGTGAGAATCAGCGCTGAAGAGCACTTTGAAGGGGGGTTGACCCGGGAAGAAATGATTGATCTTGCACTGGATTTGGAAGCCCGCGGTGCGGATTATATCAGCCTTTCTGATGGAGGCGGTTATGAAGAAACCACTCACCTGGTCGGTACCCTTGAGGCGGCAGCTCACATCCCTGAAGCCGGCGAAGACTTTAAGAAAGCACTCAAGATTCCCGTAATAGTTGCTTCTCAACATGATCCGATTAAAGCGGACGCTGATATTGCAGCAGGAAAATATGATATATCCGGTCTTGGACGTCAGTTGTTTATTGATCCGGAATATCCCAACAAGGTGATGGAAGGACGTCTTAGTGAAATCAAAATATGCAAACGATGCAATATGTGTCTACTGCGTTGCCTTTCCGGCATTACACCGGAATGTCCCCACAACAAATGGCTTGGCAGGGAGTATGCCAACGACGAATATAAAATTGGCATGCGTGCGAAACATGAATCTGTCATGATGAAGGGGGCAACAAACGCACCAATGCCAGCCTTAAGCAGACCGTGGTGGAAACCTGAACTTCCCGCATTGGAAAAGCACTGGAGACCCTTTCGCGGCCCAGGACCAAGGAAATAATCAATGAATACGATTTTTTCGCAAACCAATTTAACTCTATAGCAATATCTTATAACACCTTCGCCAATTCTATTTAAGGGTGTTGAAACGATTGTTATTTTAAATAATGAAATCAAGCGATTATATTAAAATCTGTTTTTTAGATATAACGTATTGAAATGATTAGTATTTTAAAAATATTTTTTTAACGCCCTTTATTTGGGTTTAAATCTCAATTTGTATGTTGTGATTTATTCTGCGCTATTGGCACAAGATCTGGTTCTTTGATTGCCAAGTTTTAAATTGATTTTGAATTTGGCGAAGGTATTGAAAAAACAAATTATTTCAAGTTTTTTGAAAAAAGGCGCCATAGTATAGGGTAAAATTAATTTCGGACAAATCTTTAGTATTTCTATTTGCTGGACAAAAGATAAGGATTGAAAATATGGCAAAAGAATTTAAAAAAGACGATTTTTTTAAAATTGATTGTGAAGCTCATATCATGGGAGAAGATCACCCTGATTATTTCCCCGGTGTAAAACTCTGGTGGCTCTCATGCATGGCCATAAAACGTCCACTGATGTTGGGGATACCCCAATCGGTTACGGATATGTTTGATGCCAGCGAACTGAGTCCGGATGTCAACCCTGAATCACTTATTGCAGCAATGGATAAATATGGTGTGGACATAGCTTGTCTGCTGCCGGAATCCATGATGGATTGCACAGGCTATACATCTCGTTTCTGTACAAACACCGAAATGGCAAAGTGGGTTGATAAATATCCAGACCGTTTTATGTATCAACCAAATCTTTCGCCGATCAATTTTAAAGGGGTGAAAAATACCATAGCCGAATTGGAATACTGGGTAAAAGAGAGAGGTGCGAAAATATTTAAATATTATCCCCCTGAAGACAATACGGTTATGAATGACAAAGATCTTTGGCCTTTTTATGAAAAAGCCCAGGAACTTGGCATCGTATTGGACATTCATACCGGTTTCGGCTGGGTGGCCCCGGGGAAATTTAAAAATGGGTTACCCATGTATCTGGACGACATTGCCCGTGATTTTCCTGAGCTGGTGATCAATGCTTTTCATTTGGGCTATCCTTACTGCGACGATCTTTTTATGGTGGCAATGGCGCATAAAAATGTTTATGTCTGCATGAGTCTTGTGGTTACCTGGGCATTATCCGCTCCGTATAAATTTGCCAAAATGCTCGGTGAGGCCATGCGATGGGTAGGACCCGATAAGATCACCTGGGGCACTGACGATCCGGGACTTCATATGCAGACGGGATGTGCAGTTATGGGGTTAAGAGATTTCCAGATGCCCAAAGAACTCCAGGAAAAGTACGGATACCCTGAAATTACAGAGGAAGATAAACAAAAGATGTTCGGTGGGAATCTCGGCAGGCTTTTAGGCATCGATACATCAAAACGAAGAGTTAAAATGTAGCCCTTTTTTTTCAGCATTAAGAGCCTGTTTAAAAATTGAGGTTCTAACACTACAGCGACACTTTGACCTAAAACCGTATTACAATTGATTTTTCATGAGCTGAATCAGCATTAATCATAGGCAAAACGGCACACATTTTTTATGTAAATAGTTAAGGTTTCACTCAAAAATAACTTTACATTTTGGAAACCGACTCATCCTGTCCTGCTGGGTTGTGAAAATTCGGCGTATTCCCGATATCCTTGTCTTTTCACGCCTTACAGGATAGGTGATTCAACTCCCCAAAATTGCTAATTTAATTTTTGAATGGACTCTAAATGTCGCTGTAGCGCTAAAGATAGATAGGAATTTCGACAATGAAATTTAATAACCTTTTCAAACCCATAACCATAAACCGATTGGCAATCAAGAATAGAATTGTAATGCCGGCAATGGCACTCTTTTTCACAGATAATTATACTTTTAGTAATCCGTATAAAGAGTTTTATCGAGAAAGAGCAAATGGTGGAGTCGGTCTTATGTTCATCGGGCCTGTGGCTATTGACAAGGTGGGAAGTACGCCGCATATGCTTGGACTCTTTGAGGAAGATCATATCAAACCTTTCAAGCAATTCAATAAAGAACTCCACAGCCTTACGGATGTTAAAGTTGGAATACAATTGATGCATCAAGGCCGTTATGCCAATGGAAAATTAACGGGAATGACCCCCATCGCACCTTCACCCATCCCAAGTCCATTGACCCGAGAAACGCCAAGGGAAATGACACAAAGCGATATCGAAGAGGTCAAAGATTCTTTTACCAAAAGTGCTTTATGGGCTAAGGAGGCAGGCTTTGACTATATTGAGCTTATTGCAGGTGGAGGATATCTGATCGGAGAATTTCTCTCTCCTTTGACCAATCACCGTACGGATGAATATGGCGGTTCTATAGAAAAACGGATGCGATTCGGTCTGGAAGTGATCCGAAAAGTTCGTAAGGCAATCGGAGAAGACGTATGCATGGGGATCAGGGTTTCCGGCCACGACTATCTTGAGGGCGGCAATACCAATGTCGAATCTTCCCTTTTTTGTGTTGAGGCTGAGAAGGCTGGGGTAAACGCTATTAATGTGACCGGTGGGTGGCATGAGACAAACATTCCACAGGTTAGCAGCGATGTACCACCCGGCGCATTTCTTTATCTTGCTCGTAACATTAAGGAAAAAGTGGGAATTCCTGTCTTTGCTTCCAATCGCCTGGGAGATCCTGTTTTAGCTGAGAAGGCCTTGCGTGCAGGTGCATCAGATATGATCTGCTGGGGTAGGCCTTTGATTGCTGATCCGGAATTGCCTTTAAAAGTGAAGAACGGCAGGCTCAAAGAAATTGTTCCCTGCATTGCGTGCAATCAGGGATGTCTGGATGCTATTTTTCTAAAAAATCAGGTCAGCTGTACAGTCAATCCAAACGTGGGCTTGGAGGGAAAAAGGGTCTTAAGTGATGCTTTAACTAAAAAGCGTATATTTGTGGCTGGTGGTGGACCCGCAGGAATGGAATTCGCTGTAAACGCAAGTCGGCAGGGTCATGATGTGACCCTATATGAAATGTCGGATACTCTTGGAGGTCAGGTGAATCTGATTGAAGCTATTCCGGGAAAAGAAGCGTATTCTGGTGTGGTGAAAAGCCTTGAGAATCGTCTGGAAGTCTATGGCGTAACAGTGAAACTAAAAACGGTTTTAACCGCTGAAATGGTCGAAAAAAAGAGACCGGATCTGTTGGTTGTGGCAACAGGTGCCCAACCTGCCAAATTGAACATTTTTGGAATAGATCAGCCAAAGGTTGTAAGTGCATGGGATCTTCTCAACGGTACCGTATCGGAGATCGGCAATCAAGTGGTCGTTATAGGAGGTGGTGCCACAGGGTGTGAAACCGCATTGATGATAGCGAAACTGGATATCCCTTCTGCTGATACTTTCAGATTCCTCTCATTTCAATCGGCAGAATCACCTGATAATCTTAAACATATGTTGTATCGTTCCGGTAGAAAAATCACGGTGCTTGAGATGGCACCCCACATGGCAAGCAATATGGGGGCTACCACACGATGGGCTCTGATAAAAAGTCTGAAACTGCTGTCAGTGGATCTGCGTGCTAAGACAAAAATTATCAGAATTGAGGAAAATGGGGTTGTCATAGAATCAAAACACGGAGAAGAGTTATTACTCTCTGATACAATCGTCATTGCTACTGGGTCACGATCTGTGAATAGCCTTGCTCAGGAAGTTAAAGATTTAGAGATAGAGGTGATCACCATAGGTGATGCAAAACAACCCAGAAAGATTTCGGATGCTATATTCGAAGGGTTTGATGAGGCATATAAACTTTAGATAGATTCAAAAAATTGTCAAAGAATTGGTTTATTCCCTGCAATTCGCTCAATTTTTTCATAACATGTTGAATTTATTAATACCAAAAGGTTGGGCATCAAAAAATTATGGTAAATATTCGGTCAGCACCCCATCTTCACCTGTTTTGGTCTGCTCACATAGCATTAGTATGCTACGCAGCCC